>JALDYL010000016.1:0-51232 GCA_032153965.1 Achromobacter sp.
GATTCCCGGCGCGCGCGGCCAGCGGCCGGCGCGCGAAGTCCCCATGCGCGGCGAAGGCTCCGGCTTCATCGTCAGCGCCGACGGCATCATCCTGACGAATGCGCACGTGGTGCAGGACGCCAAGGAAGTCACGGTGAAGCTGACCGACCGCCGCGAATACAAGGCCAAGGTACTGGGCTCGGATCCGCAGACCGACGTGGCCGTTCTGAAGATCGACGCCAAGAACCTGCCGGTGGTGAAGGTGGGCGACGTCAACCAGCTGCAGGTGGGTGAATGGGTGCTGGCCATCGGCTCGCCCTATGGCCTGGAAAACACGGCCACCGCTGGCATCGTCAGCGCCAAGGGCCGCTCGCTGCCCGACGACACCTCGGTGCCTTTCATCCAGACGGACGTGGCGGTCAACCCCGGCAACTCGGGCGGTCCGCTGTTCAACGACCGCGGCGAAGTCGTGGGCATCAATTCGCAGATCTACAGCCGCACCGGCGGATTCCAGGGCCTGTCGTTCTCGATCCCGATCGACGTGGCCTACAAGATCAAGGACCAGATCCTCGAACACGGCAAGGTGCAGCACGCCAGACTGGGCGTGACGGTACAGGAAGTGAACCAGGACCTGGCCAACTCCTTCAAGCTGGATACGCCCTCGGGCGCGCTGGTGTCCAGCGTGGAGAAAGGCAGCGCCGCCGACAAGGCCGGCCTGCAGCCCGGCGACGTGGTGCGCAAGATAGACGGCAAGACCATCGTGTCCTCGGGCGACCTGGCTTCCACCATCACGCTGGCGACTCCGGGCGAGAAGATCAAGCTGGACGTCTGGCGCAATGGCTCGCAGAAAGAACTGGTCGCCACCCTGGGCGGCGTGCCCAAGGACAAGACGCAGACTGCGGCGGGAGATCAGGAGGTGCAGCGCGGCCAGCTCGGCCTGGCGCTGCGCCCGCTGAGCCCGCAGGAGCAGCAGGCGGCTGGCGCCGAGGGCTTGCTGATCGAACGCTCGATCGGACCGGCCGCCAAGGCGGGGATCGAACCGGGAGACGTGCTGCTGTCGCTGAACGGCGTGCCGGTGCGCAATGTCGCGCAGGTGAAGGATGCGCTGTCCAAGGCGGGCAAGACGGTCGCCCTGCTGGTACAGCGCGGCGAAGACAAGATCTTCGTGCCGGTGCAGATCGGCTGAGCCGGCCCGCACCCGGACAGCCGCTACTCCGCGTCGGGCTGCTTGCCCGGCGCGGCCGCGTCGAAGGCCGGCAGCGCGCGGCAGGCGGCGTCGATGCGCACGACGTTGGGCATGGCCGACAGGTCGCAGTCGAAACGCTGGGCGTTCGCCACCTGGGGCACCAGGCACAGGTCGGCGATCGTGGGCGTGTCGCCATGGCAAAAACGGCCGGTGGCGGAAGAGCCCGCCAGCTGCGCCTCCAGCGCTTCCAGGCCCTGATGCACCCAATGCTTGTACCAGGCGGTCTTGGCCGCCTCGTCCACGCCCAGGGTGTGCTTCAGATACTTCAGCACGCGCAGATTGTTCAGGGGATGCGTGTCGCAGGCGATGCCCAGCGCCAGATCGCGCACCCGGGCGCGGCCGATGGCGTCGGCCGGCAGCAACGGCACGTCAGGATGCGTTTCTTCCAGGTATTCGATGATGGCCAGCGACTGGCCGATGACGGCGTCGCCATCGATCAGCGTGGGCACCAGCGCGGTCGGGTTCAGCTTGCGGTAGTCCGCCGACAACTGCTGGCCGCCATCCTTCAGCAGATGCACGGGCAGGTATTCGTAGGGCAAGCCCTTGAGGTTCAGGGCGATGCGTACACGGTACGCGGCCGAGCTGCGAAAGTAGCTGTACAACTGCATGAAGTCTCCTTGATGTTCTGATGCGGCGCCGCGCGCTCGCGTGGCGCCCGCCTGCTTATTCCAGCGATTCCGTCTGCGCCGACTTGCGGGACAGGCCCTTGGGCAGCGGGAACGCCACGTTTTCCTCCAGGCCCGGCATGGTGCGCACCGATACCGCGCCCAGTTCCTTGACGCGGTCGATCACCTGCTGCACCAGGATCTCGGGCGCGGAAGCGCCCGCGGTCACGCCGATGCGCTTGCGGCCCACCAGCCAGGCCGGATCGATCGATTGCGCGCCGTCGATCAGATAGGACGCGACGCCCTTGCGCTCGGCCACTTCGCGCAGCCGGTTGGAGTTGGAACTGTTGGGGCTGCCCACCACCAGCACCAGGTCGCAATCCGGGGCCATGACCTTGACCGCGTCCTGGCGGTTCTGGGTGGCGTAGCAGATATCGCTTTTCTTGGGCTCGACGATACTGGGGAAGCGCTCCTTCAGCGCCCGCGACACGGCCGCCGCGTCATCCACCGACAAGGTGGTCTGCGTGACGTAGGCCAGGTTTTCGGGATCGGCCACCTGCAGGCCGGCGACGTCCTCGACGGTCTCGACCAGGTACATGCCGCCCTGGGCCTGGCCCAGCGTGCCCTCGACTTCGGGATGACCTTTGTGGCCGATCATGATGATCTCGCGGCCGGCGGCGCGCATGCGGGCCACCTCGATATGGACCTTGGTGACCAGCGGGCAGGTGGCGTCGAACACGCGCAGCCCGCGCGATTCGGCCTCGGCCCGCACCGCCTTGGACACGCCGTGCGCCGAGAACACCACGATGGCGCCGGCGGGCGCATCGTCCAGCTCGTCGATGAAGATGGCGCCCTTGGCGCGCAGGTCTTCCACCACGTAGCGGTTGTGGACGATCTCGTGGCGCACGTAGATGGGCGCGCCGTGCAGTTCGAGCGCGCGCTCGACGATGTCGATGGCGCGATCCACGCCGGCACAGAAGCCGCGCGGCTGCGCCAGCAGGACTTCGGCGTCGGCGGCGGTGACAAGCTGGCTCATCAGAGGACTCCCAAGAGCGCCACGTCGACCCGCAAGCTGATGCCCGCGAGCGGGTGGTTGAAATCGAACAGGGCCGATTCGTCGTTGATTTCCTTCAGGACGCCCGAGTAGCGGCCGCCGTTGGGCGCGGCGAATTCCACCAGGTCGCCCGGCTCGAAGGTGGCGTCGGCGCCAGCGTGCTCGGCCAGCATGGCGCGCGTGACGCGCTGGATGAGTTCGGGGTTGCGTTCGCCGTAGGCATCGGCGGGTTCCACCGTGACGCTGAAGCGCTCGCCTTCGGCGCGGCCGATCAGCGCGGCTTCCAGGCCGGGCGCCCATTGGCCGCTGCCCATCTGCAGCGTGCCGGGACGGCCGTCGAAGGTGTCGGCGAACACGGAATCCTTGCCCGGCCCGGAGGCCAGCGTGATGCGATAGTGCAACGTCAGGTAGGAATCCGGACGGACCAAAACGTTCACTTCATTAGAGGCGATGCTCAAGATCTGCCACCGTATATGCAATTGAATAAACCTTGATTTTAGAGCCTCTTATGAAATTGTCCGACCGGCTGCCCAAACACGAGCGCCCCAGGGAGCGATTGCTGCGCCACGGCGCCGCCACGCTCCAGGACGCGGAGCTGCTCGCCATCGCCTTGCGCACCGGCGTTCCCGGGCTGGACGTGGTGGAACTGGGCAACCAGTTGCTGGCCAGATTCGGCGGCCTGCGGGGGCTTCTGGGAACGACGCCCGAGGAGCTCGCCACGGTTCGCGGCCTGGGGGTTGCCAAGGCGTGCATGCTGGCCGCCCTGCTGGAACTGGCCCGCCGCGCCGTCGAGGAAGATCTGGCCCGCAACAGCAACCTGGACCACCCGCCGCAGGTAAAACAATATTGCAGGATGGCGCTGGGACACCGCCAGGTGGAACACTGCATCGCGCTCTACCTGGACAACCGGCTGCGCCTGATCGCCACGGGCGAACTGGCGCGCGGCACGCTGTCCCAGGCATCGGTCTACCCCCGCGAGGTCGTGCGCGAAGCCCTGCGCCACCATGCGGCCGCCCTGATCATCGCCCATAACCACCCCTCCGGCCTGGCCGAGCCCAGCGCCGCGGACCGCATATTCACCCAGCACCTGAAAAAGGCGCTCGCGCTGGTGGACATCCGGCTGGTGGACCATCTGATCGTGGCCGCCGGCACGGTCGTGTCCATGGCCGAACTCGGCGGCCTGTAGGGGCTGCGGACGGCGCCCGAATTCGTTAGACTAGCGCCCGCAATTGCTTTAGGCTTAACGCATCTCTGGACCCGCCCCGCCTGACATGAAACGCTTGTGGGATATTTCCCCGCCCGTCTCCACGGCATCGCCAGTCTTTCCTGGCGACACGCCGTACCGCCAGCAATGGAAGTGGTCTCTTGCGCCCGGCTGTCCGGTGAATGTCAGCGAAATCACCATGTCGCCGCACATCGGCGCGCATGCCGATGCTCCCCTGCACTACCAGAATGGCGCCGCCGCCATCGGGGCGGTATCGCTGGAACCGTTCCTGGGGCCCTGTCGGGTCATCCACGCCATCGACTGCGGCCCCCTCATCACGGTGGACCACCTGGCCCATGCGGCCTTGAACCTGCCGCCCCGCGTGCTGGTCCGCACCGCCAAGCATGCCGCGCAGGACTGGTGGACCGACGATTTCTCCGCCTACGCGCCCCAGACCATCGAATGGCTGGCCGAACGCGGCGTCATGCTGATCGGCCTGGATACGGCCAGCATCGACCCCGCGTCCAGCAAGACCCTGGACAGCCACCATACGATCTTGCGGCACGACATGCGGGTACTGGAGAACCTGGTGCTCGATGATGTGCCGGAAGGCGATTACGAGTTGATCGCACTGCCGTTGGCGCTGGCCCAGGCCGATGCCAGCCCGGTTCGCGCCATCTTGCGCGAACTGTAGGCTGGTCCGCTGGCCACAGGCGGCTGACCTGGTTCAGCCGCCGGTTCTGGAAGCATGACCATGAAAGACCATTCCGATTTGCATGCGGCGCTTGCCTGCGCCCGCCCCCATGCGCCCTCGTGGCGCGCCCTGCCCGCCTCCGCGCGCCGCGCCGCGCCGCCCTGCCACGGAGGCCGCGCATGAGCCACTCCGAACGCCCCGAAGACATCGTCCGCCAGGAAAAAGCGCAGCTGGACTTCACGCGCGACATGACCTACGGCGACTACCTGCATCTGGACGAACTGCTGGGCGCGCAGCATCCGCTGTCGCCCGAGCACAACGAGATGCTCTTCATCATCCAGCACCAGACCAGCGAACTCTGGATGAAGCTGATGCTGCACGAACTGCGCGCCGCCATCGCCAACGTGGCCGCCGACCGGCTGCAGCCCGCCTTCAAGATGCTGGCCCGCGTCAGCAAGATCATGGAACAGCTGGTCCATGCCTGGGACGTGCTGGCGACCATGACGCCGCCCGAGTACTCAGCGCTGCGTCCCTATCTGGCGCGCTCCAGCGGATTCCAGAGTTACCAGTACCGCCAGGTCGAATTCCTGTTGGGCAACAAGAATGCCGCCATGCTCAAGCCGCATGCGCACCGCGAGGACCTGCTGGCCCAGGTGCGCAGCGCCTATGAAGCGCCGTCGCTGTATGACGAGGCGCTGCGGCTGCTGGCGCGCCACGGCCTGGATGTGCCGGCCGACCACCTCGAGCGCGACTGGACCCAGCCCTACCAATCGTCGGCCGGCGTGGAGGCCGCCTGGCTGACGGTCTACCGCGAGCCCGACCGCTACTGGGACCTGTACCAGCTGGGAGAAAAGCTGACCGACCTGGAAGACGCGTTCCGCCTGTGGCGCTTCCGCCACGTCACCACGGTCGAACGGGTCATCGGCTTCAAGCGCGGCACCGGCGGCACGTCCGGGGTGGATTACCTGCGGCGCATGCTGGAAGTCGTGCTGTTCCCGGAGATCTGGAAGCTGCGCACGGATCTCTAAGCGCAATTCTTTATCCGACCCCTATTTTTTAGCGGGAAGCGGCGCCCAGTACGGGGCCTGCTTCCCTCTTGGCCTGGCCGAAATTCCCATGCTAGAATTTGGGGTTACTTTTTGGATACGTGGCTGGAACAGTCGACGAGTATCCGGCCGCTGGGCAGCCCCGATGATGACAATATCGCAGGGATTGCCGGGCAGGCGGGATGAACGCGCGTCCTGCTGGCGACCCTAACAACTTGCAAGGCTCGCAAGAGCCCTAGGAAAGCACCATGAAAGAAGGCATTCACCCCGAATACCGCGAAGTCGTCTTCGCCGACCTGCAAACGGGCAACAAGTTCATCACCCGTTCGACCGTGCACACGCGCGAAACCGTTGAAATCGACGGCAAGACGTACCCGCTCTTCAAGTGCGACGTGACCTCCGAATCGCACCCGTTCTACACGGGCGCCCAGACCCGCATCGTCGAAACCGGCCGCGTGGAAAAGTTCCGCGCCCGCTTCGCCCGCACTGCCGGCACGGTCAAGTCCGCTTCCTGATCTGTCGCTCCCCCGGGAGCCGCAGCGAAAAGGCAGCCTCCGGGCTGCTTTTTTTTCTCCCTGGCCGTCCAATTTTGACGCTGGGTACTAGCGCAACCAGACCACTCGGTTACATTAACGCCCGTGTCCCCACTTTCCATTTCCACTCCGGCCCGACTCACGTCCGTGGCCACCGCGAAACTGCCCAGGCTGATCCTGCTGGGCTTGTCGCTGGCCTATATCGTGGCCGGCCTGTTCATGCGCGACCCGTGGAAAACAGATGATGCGGTGGGGTTGGCGACCATGCTCACGGCGATCCGCGAAGGCGGCATCACCTGGCTGCTGCCGCAGGTGGGGCACCTGGCCCATGCCGAGGAAGGGCCGCTGATCACCTGGGTGGGCGCGATCTGCATCTGGCTGTTCGGCCCCTTCATCGGCGACATCACCGCCGGCCGCCTGCCCAATCTGCTGTGGTTCGGCATCACCGCGACCAGCGTCTGGTACGGCACCTATCTGCTGGGCCGTCGCGCCGAAGCGCAGCCGCTGGCCCTGCCCTTCGGCGGCGAGCCGGAACCCCGCGACTACGGCCGCATGCTGGCGGACGCCGCGCTGCTGCTGCTGCTGGCCACGGTCGGCATCCTGCAGCGCACCCACGAAACCACCGTCGTGCCCGCCATCATGGCGTGGCAGGCGCTCGCCTTCTATTCGCTGGCGCGCAGCATCGACCGGCCGATCACCGGCACCACCACCCTGGGCATCGCCCTGGCGGCCAGCTTTCTGACCCGCGGCTGGGTCGGCGCCCTCCCCATCATGGTGGGCGCGGCCCTGGCGTTCTATCCCCGCAGCCGCCTGTGGAAATGCCGCCGCTGGCTACCCTGGGCCGCGCTGCTGGCCGCACTCCTGATCCTGGCCTGGTGGATCCCCGCCAGCCACAGCAGCGAATACTGGATCCGCAACTGGAAGACCTGGAACCTGTCGTCCTTCGCCATCCCGACCTGGCATGACACGGGACGCACGCTGCGCGACCTGCCCTGGTACCTGTGGCCGACCTGGCCGCTGGCCCTGCTGGCAGTCTGGCGCTGGCGCGCGTGGCTCTATGCGCCCCATATCTGGCTGCCCCTGACCCTGCTGGTGTGCTCCGCGGTGGCGCTGTTCGGCCTGGAGGAGGCAACGGACTCCGAATACGTGCTGCTGGCCGTGCCCTGCGCGGTGCTGGCGGCATTCTCGCTGCCCACGCTGCGCCGCGGCGTGGTCAACACGCTGGATTGGTTTGCGGTCATGTGCTTTTCGCTGACGGCGGCCACGGTCTGGCTGGGCTGGGTCGCCCTGCACTTCGGGTGGCCGGCGCAGATTGCCCGCAATATCGCCCGCCAGACCACCGGCTACCAGCCCGAGATCTCCTGGGTGGCGTTCGCGCTGGCCTTGGGGTTCACCGTGGGCTGGATCGCGCTGGTGGTGTGGCGGCTGCGAGTGCGTCCGCAGGCGCTGTGGCGCGGCACCGTGCTGTCGGCCGGCGGCCTGACCGTGACCTGGATCCTGCTGGTGCTGCTGTGGCAACCCGCCGTGGACTACGCCCGCAGCTATCGCACCGTGTCGGGCCAGTTGGCCCAGGCGCTGGAACAGAACGTGCGCCCCGGCGAGTGCGTGCGCGGACTGAGCCTGGGCAGCGGGCAGCGCGCCTCGTTCCTGATCTTCAATAATCTGACGTTCACGTTCGACTCCAAGTGCACGCTGGTGCTGCAGCAGACCAGCAACCAGAGCCTGCGCGACAACACCGCCGCTTACAGCGACGGCGCCGAAGTGCTGTGGCAAGGCGGCCGGCGCGCCGACCGCCAGGAAGTCTTCCGCCTGCTCAGAGTCGGCGCCCCCCGATGACGCCCGCGCCCGCCGCGCCGATCAGTTTCGGCGCCACCCTGCGCGGCATCGCCAGGCAGGCCTGGCCGGTGCTGGTCAGCCAATGGGCCGGCATCTCGTTCGGCGTGCTCGACACCGCCATGACCGGCCACTCCAGCGCCGCCGACCTGGCGGCGATGGCCTTGTCCGCGTCCATCTACATCACCGTCTTCGTCGGGCTGATGGGCGTGGTGCACGCCTTGATCCCCATCCTGGCCCAGCACTTCGGCGCCGGCAACAACCTCGAAGTCGGCCGCAGCTGGGGCCAGGGCGTGTGGCTGGCGCTCGGGCTCTCGGTGGTGGGCGCCGCGCTGATGCTGTTCCCGGACATGTGGCTGTCCATGTCGGGCGAGGTCGCCCCAGGCGTGCGTGAACGCATCGGCTCCTATCTGCAAGCTCTGGTGCTGGCGCTGCCCGCCGCGCTGGTGTTCCGCACCATCTACGCGCTGGGCACGTCGGTCTCGCGGCCCAAGCTGGTCATGGCCATCAACCTGACGGCTATCGGCTTCAAGGCCTTCTTCAACTGGCTGTTCATCTACGGCAAGCTGGGACTGCCAGCCATGGGCGCCACCGGCGCCGGCCTGGCGACGGCCGTGGTGTCGTGGATGAGCCTGGGCCTGGGTCTGTGGGTCATTACCCATGACCGCTATTACCGGCGCTTCAAACTGCACGTCGGCAAGCCCGACTGGAAGACGCTCAAGGAACTGCTGCGCCTGGGCATTCCCATGGGCGGTTCCTACCTGGTGGAAGTATCGGCCTTCACGTTCATGGCCCTATTGGTGGCGCGCGAAGGCACTTTCGTGACCGGCGGCCACCAGATCATGTCCAACCTGGCCGCGCTCTGCTACATGATGCCGATGGCGCTGGGCGTGGCCACGGCGGCCCTGACCGCGCAGGCCATCGGCGCGGGCAATCTGGCGCATGCGCACCGCACCGGCATGGCAGGCCTGACGCTGGGTATCCTGGGCGCGCTGCTCACGGCAGCGGTGCTGCTGGCCGGCCGCCCGCTCATCCTGGCCGCCTACACCGACAATCCCGAGGTGGCCGCGGTCGCGACCACGCTGCTGGCGGTCCTGCCCCTGTTCCACCTGTTCGACTCGATGCAGTGCATCAACTCCTACCTGCTGCGCGCCTACAAGGTCGCGGTGGTGCCGCTGCTGCTGCAAGTGGTCGCCCTGGCGGGCGTGGGGCTGGTCGGCGGCTGGTGGTTCGGCTTCGGCCCGGGCCGCGGCGGCCTGGACGGCGTGCGCGCCATCCTGGTACCGGGCTCGCCGCAGGGCGCGGGCAGCATGTGGCTGATGGCCATGGTCGGCCTGGGACTGTCGGCCGCGCTGCTGCACTATTGGTACCGGCGCATCGTGCGCGGGACGATCAAGTAAAAAAAGCAGCCTTGCGGCTGCTTTTTGATTACTGCGTGCAAAAACCCGCCCCGCCGCCGGGCCGCCCCAAGGCGGGGCAGCCCCCCCCGGGGGACAGCTAGCCCGCGTAGCGGGCGCGGCGTGGGGGCCTACTTCGGCCGTTTATCGATCACGCGGCGCGCCTTGCCGGTCAGCGTGCGTTCCACGTGCCCGGAATCCGACACCTGGATGCGTGCGCTCACGCCGATATGCGTCTTGACCGCATGCTGCAGCTGCTTGCCCAGATTCGCGCGCTCGGCATCCGACAGCGTCGAAAATTCGGCGCGCAGTTCGGTCAGGATTTCCAGCTCGTCCATATTGCCGGTGCGCGACAGCACCAACTGGTAGTGCGGCGCCAGCTGGGCGATCTTCAGGACCAGTTCCTCGACCTGGGTCGGGAACATGTTCACGCCACGCACGATCAGCATGTCGTCGCTGCGGCCGGTGATCTTGCCGATGCGCCGCATGCTGCGGGCGGTCGGCGGCAGCAGGCGCGTCAGGTCGCGGGTGCGGTAGCGGATGATGGGCATCGCTTCCTTGGTCAGCGAGGTGAACACCAGTTCGCCCGGCTCGCCGTCGGCCACGGGTTCGCCCGTGTCGGGATTGATGATTTCCGCGTAGAAGTGGTCTTCCCAGACCACCGGACCATCCTTGGTCTCGACGCACTCGCTGGCCACGCCGGGTCCCATCACTTCGGACAAGCCGTAGATGTCCACCGCGTCGATGCCGGCTTCGGCCTCGATGTCGGCGCGCATCTGCCCGGTCCAGGGTTCGGCGCCGAAGATGCCGATGCGCAGCGAACTTTGACGCGGATCAATCCCCTGGCGGCGCTGTTCCTCCAGAATATTGCAGAAGTAGGAGGGCGTGACCATGATGATGTCCGGACGGAAATCGTTGATCAGCTGCACCTGCTTTTCGGTCTGTCCGCCCGACATCGGGATGACCGTGCAGCCTAGGCGTTCCGCGCCGTAATGCGCGCCCAGGCCGCCCGTGAACAGGCCGTAGCCGTAGGCCACGTGCACCGTGTCGCCGGGCTTGCCGCCGGCCGCGCGGATCGAGCGCGCCACCAGGTTGGCCCAGTTGTCCAGGTCGCTCTTGGTGTAGCCCACGACCGTCGGCTTGCCGGTGGTGCCGCTGGAGGCGTGGATGCGCGAGATGCGCTCGCGCGGCACGGCGAACATGCCGAAAGGATAGTTCTCGCGCAGTTCCTTCTTCGTGGTGAAGGGGAACTTCGAGATGTCGGACAGCTGCTTCAAGTCGTCGGGGTGCACCCCGGCTTCATCGAAAGCCTTCTTGTAGTGCGGAACATTGTCGTAGGCGTGCTTGAGCGACCACTTCAGCCGCTCCAGCTGCAGCGCGCGCAGCTCATCCTCGCTGGCATGCTCGATGGGGTCCAGCCCCGGCTTGCTCATGGTGTTGGACATGGTTATCTCTCTCCTGAAATTCTCTCTGCGCGGGGCTTGATCGCGGCGGGCGGAAGCCCTGCCCGCTCGCGACCTGGTCCGCGGCCGTATAGCTTTGCTTGGTTCGCTGCCTCAAGCGTCCGCGGGGACGCCGACGATCTGGCCCTTGATGCGGTAGGATCGGCCGCGGAACAACGCCACGTTGCGCCCATCCTGGTTGGTCACGGTGACGTCGTAGACGCCGGTGCGGCCGGCCAGCGAGCGCTCCTGCGCCACCGCCGTCAGCAGATCGCCTTCGAAACCCGGCGCCAGGTAATCGATGGTGCAGCCCGAAGCCACGGTGCTGACATTGCGCGAATTGCAGGAAAAGGCGAAGGCGCTGTCGGCCAGGGCGAAGATGAATCCGCCGTGGCAGGTCTTGTGGCCGTTCAGCATGTCGGCGCGCACGCGCATGGTCAGGCGCGCGTAGCCCGGCGCCATTTCCTCGACTTTCATGTCCAGGCCCTGCGAGGCGGCATCGCCCGCAAACATGACAGTGCCGACGGCCTGCGCCAGCTCCTGGGGATCGGCCGGCACTTCGACCGCGGGAACGTGTGCGTTCATTCTTATTGCCCCTTGAATTGCGGTTCGCGCTTGCCCAGGAAGGCGGCCACGCCTTCCGCGTAGTCGGCGCTGCGGCCCAGTTCGCGCATCATGTCGCGTTCCAGGTCCAGCTGCGTGGACAGGTCATTGCCCAGGCTGGCCTGCATGGCCCGCTTGGTGAAAGCCAGGCCCTTGGTCGGAGCCTTGGCGAAGTGCTGGGCCAGGCGTTCCAGTTTGGCGTCGAATTCCTCGTCCGCCACGCATTGCCAGATCAGGCCCCACTCCTCGGCCTGCTTGGCGCTGAGCTTGTCGCCCAGCATGGCCAGGCCCATGGCGCGGGCGCGGCCGACCAGGCGCGGCAGCACGAAGGTGCCGCCGGTGTCGGGGATCAGCCCGAGGCGGCAGAACGACTGGATGAACGTGGCCGAAGCCTTGGCGATGACGATGTCGCCGGCAAACGCCAGGTTGGCGCCCGCGCCGGCGGCTACGCCGTTCACGCCCACCACGACGGGCATGGGCAAGGCGTTCACGCGGCGCACCAGCGGCCCGTAGAACTTGTCGACGGTCTCGCCCAGGTCGGGCGGCGTGCCGTCGGCCGCGGGCTTGCGCTCGCTCAGATCCTGGCCGGCGCAAAAGCCGCGGCCCGCGCCGGTCAGCAGCAGCACGCGCGCACCTTCGGTCTCCACGCGGGTCAGCGCGTCGGCCACTTCGCCATGCATGTTGGCGGTGAAGCTGTTCAGCTTGTCGGGACGGTTCAGCGTCAGGCGCGCGATGCCGCCTGACAGGTCGAATTGGATATCCTGGTAGCTCATGTCAGCGGCCCCGTTCAGACATGGCGGCGGGTTTGCACCACGCGGAAACGGTTCGATACGAAGGCGGTATCGGACAGCGCGGCGTTGGCGGCCGGGTTGGCGCCGGTGCCGTGGAAGTCGCTGAAGGCGGCCGTCTGGTTGACGAACACGCCACCCGTCAAGTTCAGCGACAGCGACACGCCCGAGACTTCCGCCGCGTCCTGCACCTGGTCGGCGACGGCGTCGCTGGTGGTGTAGGCCGACAGCGACAGCGCGCCATGCTTGATGACGCTGTCGCGCGCCAACTGGATGCTGTGGGTGGTGGAATCGGTGGCGACCACGAAGGCGATCGGACCGAACCATTCCTGGCTGATGGCGGCGTTGCCGGCTTCCGTGCGCAGCAAGAGCGGCGTGCGAACGCGGGCGTTCTCGAATTGCGGGTGCGCCAGCGCCTTGCTGTCGGCCACCACCGGCAGGCCCAGCGCGCGGGCCTTTTCGATGCGCTCGACGATGCCTTCGTTCTGGATCGCGCCGGTCAGCTCGACGGCCTTGGCCGCATCGGCGCCAACCTTTTCGACCGCGGCGCCCAGGGCAGCGGCGACCTCGTCGAAACTGACGCGGCCTTCCGGCGTCTGAATACCATCGCGCGGCACGTAGATGTTCTGCGGCGCGGTGCACATCTGGCCCGAATACAGGGCCAGCGAGAACGCCAGGTTGCGGGCCACGCCCTTCAGGTCGTCGGTGGAATCGATGATGACCTGGTTGACGCCGGCCTTCTCGGTGTAGACCAGCGCCTGGCGGGCGTTGTTTTCCAGCCAGTCGCCGTTGGCGGTGCTGCCGGTGAAGTCGACGATCTTGACGGCCGGGTCCAGCGCCAGCTTCTGCGCGGTGTCGTCACCGGCGGCGTGCGCGGCCAGCAGCACCACGTCGGGATCGAAGCCCGCTTCCTGCAGCACTTCGCGCGCCACCTTCACGGTGATGGCCAGCGGCAGGATGGCGCCGGGGTGCGGCTTGACGATGACGGTGTTGCCGGTGGCCAGGCTGGCGAACAGGCCGGGGTAGCCGTTCCAGGTCGGGAAGGTGGAGCAGCCGATCACCAGCGCCACGCCGCGCGGCACCACGGTGAACTGCTTCTCCATGCGGATCGGGTCGTTCTTGCCTTGCGGCTTTTCCCAGACGGCCACGCCGGGGATGCGCGACATTTCCTGCCAGGCGTAGGTCACGGCTTCGAAGCCGCGGTCCTGCGCGTGCGGGCCGCCGGCCTGGAAGGCCATCATGAAGCCCTGGCCGGTGGTGTGCTGGACCGCATAGGCGATCTCGAAGCTGCGCTTGTTCAGGCGGGCCAGGATTTCCAGCGACACGCCCACCCAGGCGCGCGGGCCGGCGCGGCGCCAGTCTTCCAGCGCGCGCTTGGAGGCGGCGATCAGCTTGTCGGCGGGCACGTGCGGATAGGTGATGCCCAGGTCGAAGCCGAAGGGCGACTGTTCGCCGCCCACGGTGCCGTCGGCGTCGTGCAGGTTCAGCGGGAAAGGCTTGCCTTGCAGCGCCTCAAAAGCCGCGCGGCCCTCGTCGTTGGCGGTCTCGCCATAGTTGCGGGGGCTGGGCGACTCGGCAAAGGGGCTCCAGTAGCCGCGCAGGGAGGCGGCGGCCATGGCTTGTTCCAGCAGGGGCTGGTGGCGTTCGAAGAATTGTTGGGACACTGCGTCTCTCCAAATGGATATGGTTTTATCTGCCTGGCGCGGGCCGGGTCAGGTTTCCTGGTCGAAGTCGATGACCAGGCGGTCGCTGACCGGAAAGCTCTGGCAGCTCAGGATGAAACCGCGCGCCACTTCGTAGTCTTCCAGGGCGAAGTTGGCATCCATGTCCACCTCACCTTCGATGACCTTGCAACGGCAGGTGGAACACACCCCACCCTTGCACGAGTACGGCAGCTCGATGCCCTGCGCCAGCGCCGAATCCAGCACGCTGTCTTTATTCTTATCAATCACGAACATGCGGCTGTGGCCGTCCTGCACCACGGTCACTTCGCACTGGCCCTTGCCCGGCGCCTGCGGTGCGTCGTGGCCGGTGCGCAGCGCGCGTGGCCCCTTGGGCGCGCCGAAGAGCTCGAACTTGATGTTCGCCTTCGGAATGCCACGGGCTTGCAGCCGCTCGACCACGCTTTCGGTCATGGTCTGCGGACCACAGACAAAAGCGTAATCGATATCCTCGGGACTCATCCAGGCCGACATCAGCTGGTCGACCTTGTCGCCGTCCAGGCGGCCGTTGAAGAGTTCGATGTCCTGGGTCTCGCGGCTCATGATGTAGACCAGCGAGAAGCGCTCCATGTAGAGGTTCTTCAGGTCTTCGATCTCTTCGCGGAACAGCACCGCGGACGAGGCGCGGTTGCCGAAGAACAGCGTGAACTTGCTATTGGGCTCGGTCGACAGCGCGGTCTTGACCAGCGAGAACACCGGCGTGATGCCGCTGCCTACGGCAAACGCCACATAGTGGCGCTTGTTCTCAGGCGAAAAATCGACGGTGAAGTTGCCGGCCGGCGCCATGACTTCCAGGGTCTGGCCCGGCTGCAGTTCATGGTTGGCCCAGCTGGAGAAAACGCCCTCGTCGACCTTCTTGATGGCCACGCGCAGCAGCTTGTCATGGGGCGCGGAACAGATGGAATAGGAGCGGCGCTGTTCCTGGCCGTTGAGCTCGGTGCGCAGCGTCAGGTACTGGCCCGGCTGAAAGGCGAACTCTTGCGCCAGCGTCTCGGGCAGGTCGAAGGTCACGACCACGGCATCGCGCGTGTTGCGCGCCACCGAGGCCACCGTCAAGGAATGGAATTGGTTCTGGCTCATTGCGAAACCGCTCTCAGTGAGTCTTGAAATAATCGAAGGGCTCGCGGCAGGACACGCAGCGATACAGCGCCTTGCAGGACGTGGACCCGAAGTTGCTGACCAGGCGCGTGTCTTTGGAACCGCAGCGCGGGCAGGCGATGGCGGGGCCGGCCGTGCGCCGGCTGATGCCCGAGATGTCGACGGCGCGTTGGGCGGGCGCGGCGATGCCGTAGCCCTTGAGCGCCTCGCGTCCCTTTTCGCTCATCCAGTCGGTGGTCCAGGCCGGCGCCAGGCGGGTTTCCACACGGACCTCGGCGACGCCGTGGCGCGCCAGGGTCTGCTGGATGTCCTGCGTGATCTCGCGCATGGCCGGACAGCCGGAGTACGTGGGCGTGATGACCACGACACAGGCCTCGCCGTCCCAGGACACGTCCCGCACCACGCCCAGATCCACCACGGACAGCACGGGGATCTCCGGATCGGGGACCTCCTGCAGCCAGGCATAGACCTGGTCGGCGGAAACGGGCGCCAGCGCGTTCACCAGGTGGCTCCCGGATAGGCGCGCGGCAGGAACTGCATTTCGGCGAGCACGTAGCCCAGTTCCTCGGTATGCCTGCCCTGGCGCCCGCCACGGTAGGCCAGATGGTCGGCGGCAGCTTCGTCGGGCACGGTCAAGGTGGCTTCTTCCAGCACTTCGCGCACATGGGTCAGCCAGGGCTGGCGCAGGGCCGACAGCTCACAGCCGATGCCGCGTGCGGCGACGTCCAGGTCGACGGCGTCGTCGGCGAACAGCTCGCCGGTGAAACGCCAGGCGTCGTCGATGGCGGCCTGCATCTTGGCATGGCTTTCCGCCGTGCCGTCGCCCAGGCGCACCACCATGTCCGAGGAACGGCGCACGTGGTAGGTCACTTCCTTGATGGCCTTGGCCGCGATGGCGGCGACGCGCTCATCGCTCGACTGCTCCAGGCGCTGCAACAGGAAGTAGTGCCAGACGTCGAACAGGAACTGGCGCGCCATGGTGTCGGCGTAGTTGCCGTTGGGGCGTTCGGCCAGCAGCACGTTGTGGAACTGGTGCGCGTCGCGCAGGTAGGCCAGCGCATCTTCGTCGCGGCCAGCGCCTTCGACCTCGCCCGCCAGCGTCAGCCACATGCGGGCCTGGCCCAGCAGGTCCAGCGCCGTGTTGGTCAGCGCCAGGTCTTCTTCCAGGATCGGGCCGTGGCCGGTCCAGGCGCCCAGCCGCTGCGACAGGATGAGCGAGGAATCGCCCAGGCGCAGCAGGTATTCAAACAGAGTCTTGTCCATGTCTCCCCCGCCGTCTTACATGTGCTTGATTTCTTCGGGCATCGGGAAAAACGTGGGATGCCGGTAGACCTTGCTGTTGGCCGGTTCGAACAGCGGGTCCTTGTCACCGGGGCTGCTGGCCGAAATATCGGAAGCGCGCACCACCCAGATGCTCAGGCCCTCGTTGCGGCGGGTGTAGACGTCGCGGGCGTGGTTGATCGCCATTTCGGCGTCGGATGCGTGCAGGCTGCCGACGTGCTTATGCGCCAGGCCGTGCTGGCTGCGGATGAACACTTCCCACAGGGGCCAGTCTTTGCTCATGATGGATGTCCTTGAATGCCGGGCGCGCGCCGCGCGCTCCGGTTTGCAATGGTGGTGAAGAAGAGTCGAGTGCGACCGCGAGTTCAGGCTGCTTTGCGCTCGGCCTGCTTGTCGGCGTAGGCGACTAGCGCATCGCGCACCCAGGCGCCGTCCTCGTGCGCCTTGACGCGCGCGGCCAGGCGTTCGCGGTTGCAGGGGCCGTTGCCCTTGAGCACCGCGTAGAACTCGGACCAATCGATCTCGCCGAAGTCGTAGTGGCCGCGTTCGGCGTTCCACTTGACTTCGGGATCCGGCACGGTCAGGCCCAGGTATTCGGCCTGCGGCACGGTCTGGTCCACCATCTTCTGGCGCAGTTCGTCGTTGGAGAAGAGCTTGATCTTCCAGGCCATGGACTGGGCGCTGTTGGGCGAGTCGGCATCGGACGGGCCGAACATCATCAGCGCGGGCCACCACCAGCGGTTCAGCGAGTCCTGCACCATGGCCTTTTGCTCGGGCGTGCCGTGCAGGCACATCTGCATCAACAGGTCGTAGCCCTGGCGCTGGTGGAAGGACTCTTCCTTACAGACGCGCACCATGGCGCGCGCATAGGGGCCGTAGGAACAGCGGCACAGCGGGATCTGGTTGATGATGGCCGAGCCGTCGACCAGCCAGCCGATCATGCCGATGTCGGCCCAGCTGAGCGTGGGGTAATTGAAGATGCTGGAGTACTTGGCGCGGCCGGCGTGCAGGTCGTCGATCAGGTCGTCGCGCGACACGCCCAGGGTTTCCGCGGCGCTGTACAGGTACAGGCCGTGGCCGGCTTCGTCCTGGACCTTGGCCAGCAGGATGGCCTTGCGCTTGAGCGAAGGCGCGCGGGTGATCCAGTTGCCTTCGGGCAGCATGCCGACGATTTCGGAGTGCGCGTGCTGGGAAATCTGGCGCACCAGCGTCTTGCGGTAGGCGTCCGGCATCCAGTCCTTGGCCTCGATGCGGACGCCGTCGTCGATCCGGCGCTGGAACGTCTGTTCCCGGCCTTCGAGCTGGTCCGCGGTCTTGACCTGCTTGACGCCGGTTTCGACGAGTTGAGCGTACATGTTTGTCTCCTTGAAGACGGTTTGCGAAAACGCAAAGCAAACGTTCCGCAGTGCCGTCATGTCATAGGCGGATTATTTAATACAAAAAATTCATTGTCAAACTCAAATCTGTATCACATTGGATTTATGTATCATATTGCGGATCCCGATATCGGCCGCCTGCGGCCCCCTCTAATGGCAAACCCTCAGTCGCCCCTGGACCGCTTTCTGTCACGCCTGATCAAGAACGATCCGCCGCGCGCGAAATCGCTTTGCGTCAGCCTGCTTGGGGACGCATTGGCGCCGCACGGCGGCGCCATCTGGCTGGGCGACCTGATCGAACTGCTGGCCCCGCTGGGCATCAACGAACGACTGCTGCGCACCAGCGTGTTCCGCCTGGTGGCGCAGAACTGGCTGCAGTCGGAACGCCACGGGCGGCGCAGCCTCTACCTGATCTCCGAACAGGGCCTGCGCCACACCGCGCACGCCTCGCAGCGGATCTACGTGGGCCCGTCCCGGGAATGGAACGGCGAATGGACGCTGGTCGCCCTGCCGCGCACCGGCAACGGCCTGGCCGAGCGCGCGGAGCTGCGCCGGGAACTGGTCTGGGAAGGGTTCGGCATGATCGCGCCGGGCCTGTTCGCCCATCCGCACACCGAGGCGCGCGCCGCGCACGACATTCTGGAAAAGCTGGGCATCCCCGACCGCGCGCTGGTGCTGTCGGCGCGCGACCTGGCGGGCGCTGGCGGCCTGCCGATAGCCAGCCTGGCCTCGCAATGCTGGAACCTGGACGAGCTGGCCGAGCAGTACCGCCAGTTCGCCAAGAATTTCGGGCCGCTGGAAAAGCTGCTGGAGACCCCGCCCTCGCCCGCCGAGGCCTTCATCGTGCGGGTCATGCTGCTGCACAGCTGGCGCCGCATCGTCCTGCACGACCCGCAACTGCCGGGCCCCATGCTGCCCGACGACTGGCCCGGCCATGCCGCCCGCGAAATCTGCGGACGCATCTACTGGCAGGTGTTCGACGCATCGGAAGCGCATCTGGATGCGCTGGCCGGCCGCGACAACGAGCGCTACGCGCCGCTGGCCGCCGACATCGCCTCGCGCTTCGGCGGCAAGCCCGCCTGAGGCAATCCCTGCGAATCAGGCCGCTGGGGCGATGATCACGCCCAGCGTCTCCACTTCCGACACGCCGCAGGCGTCGCGCCCCGCCCCCGGCCGCTCCAGCCCCCTGGCCCGTCCGATGAACGACAGGGTCCAGCGCGCCAGTATCGGGCGTCCCAGAGCCTCGCCCGTGTCCGCGTCTATGCCGCTGGGCACGTCCAGCGCCAGCACCGGCACGTTCCAGGCGTTGACCGTGTCCACCAACGCCTGCCAGTCGGCGCCCAGCGGGCGATTCAAGCCGATGCCGAACAGGCCGTCGATGACCAGCTCCGGCACGAAGCCCGGTTCCAGCTCCGGCCAGGTTACGCCGCCCGCCGCCAGCCAGCCGGCATAGGCGCCGGCGGCATCGGGCGGCAGGCGCTGCGGGCCCGACGGCAGCAGCACGCGCACGTCATGCCCCAGCGCGCGCAAGCCGGCCGCGGCCTCCAGCGCGTCGCCG
Source organism: Achromobacter sp. (assembly GCA_032153965.1). Lineage (GTDB taxonomy): Bacteria > Pseudomonadota > Gammaproteobacteria > Burkholderiales > Burkholderiaceae_B > Achromobacter. The sequence continues at coordinate 19,459 of JALDYL010000016.1, forward strand.
CCATTGTTCCCTGGACCCGCCAGCGCCAGCATCGTTGCCCCCGGCCGGAACCGCGCCGCCGCGTAACGGGCCGCGGCCGCCCCCGCCAGCGGCATCAAGCGCCTGCCAGCGGCCAGGGCCTGGCGTTCGGCGTCGCGGATCCGCGCGACCGGGTAGGAAGACGGCATAGCTTATCCATACGTGAAATTCACGCATTGCGTGAAAATTTACCCGCAAACCGGAAAAAATTGCGCCGCCAACCCCGCCAATACGCGGGATTTACGCGTCTTGCCGGCTGGCACGCATCTTGCGTTGTAGTCATGGCCGGTACGAACGAGACCGGACGACTCAACTGAAAGAGACTACACCCATGCGTTCCATGAGCATCATCTGCCCGAACGGGCACTTAGGATTCGCCCCCTTGCGCACCGAGAGCTTCCAGCTCGGCGTGGCCGCCGGGCCGGACTGCATCGCCGCCGACTCGGGCAGCGACGACGTGGGTCCCGTGCCGCTGGGCTCCGACACCTCCACCAGCCCGCTGGCCTGGCAGCGCCACGACCTGGAGCAGATGCTGCTGGCCGCGCGCAAGCTGGGCGTGCCCATGGTCATCGGATCGGCCGGCGACACCGGCTCCAACAGCCGCGTCGACCTGTACGTGCGCTTGATCAAGGAGATCGCCGCGGAACACAAGCTGGCGCCGTTCAAGGTCGGCTACTTCTATTCCGAAGTCGACAAGGAGCGCGTGCGCCGCGCGCTGCGCGACGGCCAGCAGGTGGCGGGCCTGGACGGCTACGCCGACCTGACCGAAGCCGAACTCGACGCCAGCGACCGCATCGTGGCGGTGGCCGGCGTGCATCCCTACATCAAGCTGCTGGAAGCCGGCGCCGACGTGATCATCGGCGGCCGCAGCTCGGACGCCGCCGTGTTCGCCGCCCCCGCCCTGCACCGGGGCTACGACGCCGACCGTGCCTATTACCTGGGCAAGGTGCTGGAGTGCGCCTCGTTCTGCGCCGAACCCTATGGCGGCAAGGAAACCGTGATGGGCGAGATCTCGGCCGAGGACGTGCGCGTCACGGCCATGCATCCCGACCAGCGCTGCACCATCGCCTCGGTCGCGGGCCATGCGATGTACGAGCGCTCCAATCCCTACGAAGAATTCTTCGCCGGCGGCCGGCTGGACATGGCCGAATGCCGCTACGAGCAACTGAGCGAGAAAACCACCCGCATCACCGGCTCGCGCTTCGAGCCTGCCGCCCAGGTGCGCGTGAAGCTGGAAGGCTCCGGCAAGGTCGGCGAACGCTACATGGGGCTTTGCGGCATACGCGATCCCTACACCATCGCCAACGTCGACCGCGTCATCGCCTGGGCGCGCGACAAGGTGCGCGAGCGCTTCGGCGATTCGGGCTATGCGCTGCACTACAAGGTCTACGGCCGCGACGGCGTCATGGGCGACCTGGAGCCGCTGCGCGACCAGCCCGGCCATGAACTCTGCGTCATGGTCCAGGGCGTGGCGCCGACCGCCGAAATGGCCGAGGAACTGACGCTCACGGGCCTGCGCCAGATGTTCTACGCCCGCCTGCCCGACGTGAAGGGCACGGCCGGTTCGGTGTCGTTCCCGCTGGACGAGGTGGTGCGCACCAGCGCCGCCTACCGCTGGACCTTGAACCACACGCTGCCGGTGCAAGACGCTGGCGAACTCTTCCCGACCCACCTCACCGAGGCTGGCGCCTGAGCCGGCAAGACCATGAGCACCCAGAAACTCAGCACCCTGGCCAAGACCATCCGCAGCAAGAACGCGGGCGTGAACAAGATCACCTTCGACATCATCTTCCGCGAGCCGGCGACCTACGAGGCGGTCAAGCGCTCCGGCGCGCTCACGCGCGCCAGCATGGCGGCCCTGTACCGCATCGACGACAGCCGCATTTCGGACTTCGTGCATTACGATCCCGGCCTGGCCATCAAGTTCACGATCTACCGGCTGGCTCCCAGCGGATCCGCGGGCGACGGCGACATCTTCGGCGCGCAGCAATACGCGCCGCTGCTGGACCTCCCCGTCCCCATGCCGGACTGAACGCCGCGGGCGCCGCGTCCGGCGCCCGCTCCAACCCTCGCTCTTCCAGAGAATCGATCATGAAAGCGCTCATGCAAACTACGTTGTTCCTGGCGGCTGCCCTGCTGGCCGGCGCTGCAGCGGCCCAGACGGACGTGCCCAAGCAGGTCAAGATCGTGGTGCCGTTTACGGCCGGCGCCAGCAATGACGCGATCGCCCGCGCGATCGCGCCACAGCTCGCGGCCCGCTTCGGCAATACGGTGATCGTGGAAAACCGCGGCGGCGCGGCCGGCGCCATCGGCTCCGAGTACGTCGCCCGTTCGGCCAAGGACGGCTCGGTGCTGCTGTTGACCTCGTCGACCTTCCTGACCACCGCCGCCACCCAGCCTCACCTGCCCTACGACCCGCTCAAGCAGTTCGCGCCGGTGGCGATGATAGGACAGGGACCGCTGGTCATCGCCGCCTCGGCGCAGACGCCCTACACTTCCTTGAAGCAGCTGCTGGAAGCGGCGCGCGGCAAGCCGGGCGCCCTGAACTACGGCAGCGCCGGCGTCGGTTCGCTGGCGCACCTGGCCACCGTCATGCTGGACGACGCGGCTGGCACGGAGATGACCCACGTGCCCTACAAGGGCGCGGCCAATGCCGCGTCCGACCTGGCCGGCGGCCTGATCCACGTGATGCTGTCCAACTACAGCACGCTGGCGCCCGTGGTGCAGGGCAAGAAGGTCAAGCTGCTGGCCACCACGGCGCAAGCGCCCTCGCCGGCTTTCCCCGACTTGCCGCCGGCCGCTCAAGCTTTGCCGGGCTACTCGGTGCAGATCTGGGTGGGCGTGTTCGCGCCGGCGGGCACGCCGCAGCCTTACATCGACAAGCTGAACGCCGCGCTCGTCGAGATCTCGGCCTCGCCGGAAATGAAGGCATTGCTGGATCTGGACGGCACGGTGCCGTCCCGCATGGACAGCGCCGAGTTCGGCGCGCGCGTGCGCGAGGAGCTGGCGCTGTGGCAAGGCATTGCGCGCAAGCACAACATCAGCGCGGAATAGGCCTCAGCCGTCCAGCCCCAGCTTGAGCATCTGGTGGCGCAGGGCGTGCCGCGTGAGCCCCAGGGACTCGGCGGCGCGCCCCAGGTTGCCGTCCTGGACCTGCAGGGCCGCGCGGATCAGGCCGCGCTGGAACTGCGCGGATAGTTCGGCATAACTGCCGGCTGCGGCAGGCGCGGACGCGGGCGCGGGCGCGGGCTTGCCCGCTTCGCGCAGGATGCGCTGCGGCAGGTGGCGCGCCAGCACCGTGTCGCCGTCTTCCAGGATGCAGATCCGCTCCAGCAGATTGCTCAGTTCACGCACGTTGCCCGGCCAGGCGTAGGCCTTGAAAATGCGCTGGACCTCGGGATCGATGACGGTGAAGCGGCTGCCGTGGGTGGCGTTGTAGCGTTCCAGGAAACGCTGCGCCAGCACGATGACGTCGTCGCCGCGCTCGCGCAGCGGCGGCAGGTTGATCGACACCACCTGCAGGCGGTAATAGAGGTCGTCGCGAAAGCGCCCGGCCTGTACTTCCCCCAGCAGGATCTTGTTGGTGGCGGCGATGAAGCGCGCATCGACCGAGACCTCCTGGACCGAACCGATGCGGCGGAAGCGCCGGCTGTCCAGCAGGGTCAGGATCTTGGCCTGCATGACGGGATCGAGTTCACGGATCTCGTCCAGGAACACGCTGCCGCCGTTGGCCGCTTCGAGCAGCCCGGTCTTGCGCGCCACCGCCCCGGTGAACGCCCCGCGTTCATGGCCGAACAGTTCGGATTCCAGCAGATTGCCCGGGATGGCGGCGCAATTGATCTCGGTATAGCCCTTGGCCGCGCGCGCCGACTGCGCATGCAGGTTGCGGGCGACCAGCCCCTTGCCGGTGCCGGTCTCGCCGTAGATCAGGACGATGCTGGCCTTGCTGCGCGCGACCCGGCCGACCAGATCGCGCAAGGCCGCCATCGACGGATGATCCCCGATGAGCGGCTCGCAGGCGGACGGGGCGGCGGGCATGAGCAGGTACCGCTTACACCTTCAGGAAGTGTTCGCGGTAGTACTTGAGTTCGTCGATCGACTCGTAGATGTCGGCCAGCGCTTCGTGCCGGCTCTTCTTCTCGAAGCCCTTGTACACGGCCGGCGCCCAGCGGCGCGCCAGTTCCTTCAGCGTGCTCACGTCCAGGTTGCGGTAGTGGAAGAACTGCTCCAGGCGCGGCATGTAAGCAAACATGAAGCGGCGGTCCTGACTAATCGTGTTACCGCAAAGCGGCGACTTGCCCGCCGGCACGTGCTGCGCCAGGAACGCCAGCAGCGTATCCTCGGCCTCGGCCTCGGAAATGGTGGACGCCTTGACCTTGTCGATCAGGCCGCTCTTGCCGTGGGTGGATTTGTTCCAGCTGTCCATGGCGTCGAGCAGGCTGTCGGGCTGGTGCACCACCAGCACGGGGCCTTCAGCCACGACGGTCAGGTCGGGCTCCGTCACCACCACGGCGACTTCGATGATGCGTTCTTTCTCGGGGTCCAGGCCGGTCATTTCCATGTCCAGCCAAACCAGGCGGTTTTCGTTCACAGCCATATAATTTGCCTATAAGGAATACCCCCGGCGCCGCGCCTTCGGCTTGCAGCCCCCAACGGAGCGCTTCTGCCTCGGGACCGCCAGGCGGTAAAACACGCGATTTTCGCACACACCCACTTGAGCACGCCGCATCGCCCATGTTCACACTGTTGTTCGTTGCCTTCTTGCTGACCGATATCGCCGTGCGCCTGTGGCTGGCTACGCGCCAGATCCGCCACGTCGCGCTCCACCGCGACCAGGTGCCGCCCGAATTCTCCCACCGTATCGGCCTGGCCAGCCATCAGCGCGCGGCGGACTACACGGTGGCGCGGGTCAAGCTGGGCATGCTGGAACGCACCTACGACGCCATCCTGCTGGTGTGCCTGACGCTGATGGGCGGGCTGCAGTTCATCGACCTGATGGTGGCCCAGCTTACCAGCAATGACTTCCTGCGCCAGATGCTGCTACTGGTCGTGGTGGCGCTGCTGCTGGGCGTGCTGGGCCTGCCCTTCACGCTGTGGCGGCAGTTCAAGCTGGAAGCGCGCTTCGGCTTCAACCGCATGACGCCTGGCCTGTTCATCGCCGACGCCGTCAAGGGCCTGCTGGTGGCCGCGGTGCTGGGCCTGCCGCTGGCGGGGGCGGTGCTCTGGCTGATGGGCAGCGCGGGCGCCTACTGGTGGGTCTGGGCCTGGGCGCTGTGGACGGCGTTCAACCTGGCGCTGCTGATCGTCTACCCGATGTTCATCGCCCCGCTCTTCAATAAATTCACGCCGCTGTCCGACCCGGAGCTGGCCGGACGCATCCAGCGCCTGGCGCAGCGCTGCGGCTTCGCGCTCAACGGCCTGTTCGTGATGGACGGCTCGCGCCGTTCGGCCCACGGCAATGCCTATTTCACGGGCTTCGGCCGCTCGCGCCGCATCGTGTTCTTCGACACCCTGCTGGCGCGCCTGAACGGCGACGAGATCGAGGCCGTGCTGGCGCATGAACTGGGCCATTTCGCCAAGCGCCACATCGTCAAGCGCATCGTCTTCAGCTTCGCCGCCGCGCTGGCGTTCTTCGCCATCCTGGGCTGGATCTCGCAACAACCCTGGTTCTACGTGGGACTGGGCGTCATGCCGCAGCTGGGCGGACGCAACGATGCCATGGCGCTGCTGCTGTTCTTCCTGGTCATCCCCGTATTCACTTTCATGCTCACGCCCGTTGCCAGCTGGTACTCGCGCCGCGACGAGTTCGAGGCGGACCGCTACGCGGCCGAACAGAGCTCGCCGGATCGCCTGGTGTCCGCGCTGGTCAAACTCTACGACGACAACGCCGCCACCTTGACTCCCGATCCCGTGCACTCCGCCTTCTACGACAGCCATCCCCCCGCCGCTGTGCGCATCCGCCACCTGACGGCGGCCGCTGCATGAGCGCCGGACCCAACGAAGGCCGCATCATCGCCGCCCACGGGCGCCACTACACCGTGGAGCTGGCCGACGGCACGCTGCGCAAGTGCTTCCCCCGCGGCAAGAAGGCAGGCGCCGCCGTCGGCGACCGCGTGCGCATCACGCCCCAGGGCAAGGACGAAGGCGCCATCGACGCCATCCTGCCACGGCGCAACCTGCTGTACCGCTCGGACGAAATGCGTTCCAAGCAGTTCGCATCCAACGTCGACCAGCTGCTGATCGTGGTCGCCGTGCAGCCCACGTTTTCGGACGACCTGACCGGGCGCGCCCTGGCCGGCGCCTGGAGCGCGGACATCGCGCCCATCATCATCCTCAACAAGACCGACCTTGCCGATGAGCTGCCCGCGGCGCGTGCGCGGCTGGCGCCTATTGCCGCGCTGGGCGTGGACGTGATCGAACTCAGCGCGCTGGAGCCCGAAAAGGTACACACGCTGCTGGCGCCGCGCCTGGCCGGACACACCAGCCTGCTGCTGGGCCAGAGCGGCATGGGCAAGTCCACGCTGCTCAATGCCCTGGTGCCGGACGCCGCCGCCCCGACCCGCGAGCACTCCACCGCGCTGGACATGGGCAAGCACACCACCACCAGCACGCGGCTCTATCACCTGCCCGCGCCGGGCGGCGACCTGATCGATTCGCCGGGCTTCCAGGCCTTCGGCCTGCAGCATCTGACCCGCGAGGACATCATCCGCGGCTTCCCGGAGTTCACCAAACCCATCGAGCAATGCCGCTTCTACAACTGCACCCACCGGCAAGAGCCCGGCTGCGGCGTGGTCGCGGCCCTGCAGGCCGGCGCGATCGACCCGGCGCGCTACGCCTTGTACCAGCGCATCCTGGAAGAGAACCTGGCTGGGCAGCAGCGCTACTAGGCGCCCCATTGCACAAAGACCGGCAACGCGCAGCCGAACGCAGTTCCGCAATGAATACGGCCCCATCCAGGGGCCGTATTCATTGGTGGCGGCAAGCGCCGGACGGGCTCAACGCGGCGTGAAGCCGTGCCGCAGCAGGTGGTACAGATTGCGCAGCATGCCGGCCGTCGCGCCCCAGATGAAATGCTTGCCGTAAGGCATGCCGTAATACTGGCGCACCCGGCCATCTTCCAGGCGGGCTTCGTACAGCCGGTGGTTGGCGGGGTCCATCAGGAAGGACAGCGGCACTTCGAACACTTCCGCCACCTCGAAGGCATCGGGCGCCAGGTCAAAGCCCGGACGCACCAGCGACACCACCGGAATGATGGAAAAGCCCGTCGCCGTCAGATACGGCGGCATGCTGCCCAGCACTTCCACATGGTTGGCGGGCAGCCCGGTTTCTTCCTGCGCCTCGCGCAAGGCCGCGGCCTCCGGCGTCGAGTCGCTGGTTTCGATGCGCCCGCCCGGAAAGCTGATCTGGCCGGCATGGTCATGCAGGTGGGCGGCGCGCTGCGTCAGCATGATGTGCACGCCGTTGTCGCGCGTCACCAGCGGAATCAGCACCGCCGCCGGCACGGGCACGCCTTCGCGGCCCGGATAGCGCAGGTCGGTGTCGCGCGACAGCTCCAGCGTCCAGGTGGACGGCTGGCTGAGCGTGCCCCGCAACGAATCCGGGGTCAACAGGCCAGCCGGCACGGCCGGCAAGGACGCGTTGGCCACCACCCAGGGTTGCGTCGACGGGTCGAAGCCGGGACGCGCCAGCGGCCGCCGGGGCCGCGGGGAAGACGAGGAATCAGACATACGGCTCTGCAAAAGACGCTGCAAAAAGAAAAAGGCACCCTCGCAGGTGCCTTTTTAACCCGGAAACCCGTGCCGAACGAAAACGCTGGATGGCGTGAGCGTCCGACACTGGTAGGGCCGTGTGCCGATAAGCGATCAAGCCGCCGAGGCTTGCTTGCTGACCAGCTTTTCCTTGATACGCGCCGACTTGCCCGAGCGGTTGCGCAGGTAGTACAGCTTGGCGCGGCGCACGTCGCCGCGGCGCTTGACTTCGATGCCGGCGATTTGCGGCGAGTACAGCTGGAACGTACGTTCCACGGCTTCACCCGACGAAATCTTGCGCACGGTGAACGCGGAGTTCAGGCCGCGGTTGCGCTTGGCGATCACGACGCCTTCGAAAGCCTGCACGCGCTTGCGGGTGCCTTCAACGACGTTCACGCTCACGATGACGGTGTCACCAGGAGCAAATTCAGGCTTGGCTTGGCCGCCGGTCAGACGGGCAATTTCTTCCTGTTCCAGGATAGCGATAAGGTTCATGAGAACTCCTAGATCATCATGTCTTTGCGGACTAAAACTTTTGCCGTTCGGTGTTGTTCACGCGACTTCTGCAGGATTGCGCTATACGCACAAGCCCGCATCCATCGCGTGTTGCACGGGCAACTGGCGGTAAGGCCAGCCCCCGTTGCATGTGCCGCAAGCAGAGGATGAGATTTGGCAAACCAATGATTCTACACCAAAAATCGCTCCGGGCATCAGGTAACATGGCCCTGGTTCTCGCGGTTTGGAGTACCCTTCCGTCTTCTGTAACAAACACGTCATCTGGCGCTGTTCCTTCATGTCGTATTCGTCCCTGATATTGGTCGTCCTGGCGGCAATGGCCCACGCCACGTGGAATCTGCTCGCCAAGCGCGCGGCCATGGTGGGCGCTCCCTTCGTCTTCGCCTATGGCTTGTGCGCCTCGGTGCTGTATGCGCCGTGGGTCATCTGGGTACTGTTGCACGACGGCATGACCTGGACCTGGCCCGTGGTCGGCGCCATCCTGACCTCCAGCCTGTTGCATCTGGGCTACAGCCTGTGCCTGCAACGGGGGTATCAGGTGGCCGACCTGTCGGTGGTCTACCCCATCGCCCGGGGCACCGGACCGCTGCTGTCCACCACCGGCGCCTTTCTGCTGCTGGGCGAACCCGCCACCTCCACCGGCATCATCGGCATGCTTTGCGTGGTGGGCGGCGTGCTGCTGATCGCGACCCAGGGCCGGGTGACCATCTTCAAACAGGCGCAGGCCTGGGTGGGCGTGCGCTGGGGCGTGGTGATCGGCCTGTTCATCGCGGCCTATACCGTGGTCGACGCCTATGGCGTGAAGGTGCTGCTGATCAGCCCCGTGCTGTTCGACTGGTTTACCTGTGTCACCCGCACGACCATGATGGCGCCCCACATGCTGCGCCGCCGCCCCCAGGCCTGGGAGGCCATGCGCGGACACTGGCATCTGGCCTTGGCCGTGGGCCTGCTGTCGCCGTTGGGATACATCCTGGTGCTGTACGCCCTGCGCAACGGCGCGCCGCTGAGCCTGGTGGCCCCTGCCCGCGAAATGTCCATGATGCTGGGCACCCTGGCCGGCATGTTCCTGCTGCGCGAAAAAGTCGGACCGGGCCGGCTGGCCGGCTGCCTGGCCATCCTGGCGGGCGTCATTCTGCTGGGTTCAAGCTGAGGAACCCCGTTCCGCTCAGAAGCCCGCAGCGGCGCCCAGCCACATCAGTCCGGGGATGATCGCGCCCCAGGCCAGCACCATCACCACATCGATCACCATGGCCTTCGTGGTCACCTGAGCCGTCACGGGTTCCACCGTGGCGTTGCCCAGGCTGCGCTCGCGGACGGCCGGGGCGGCAACAACCATGGCCTCGACCGGCGCAACCGGAGCCGAAGGCGCTGGCAGCGGCGCGACGACAGCCTGGCCGGTCAGCGCGTCCGCTTCGGCGGGCGCCGGCGGGAAGGGCCAGCGAGCCGGCACGGAGCCGGGCCGTGCGCGGCGGCGCGGTTCGACGCCAGCCGCGGACGTATTCCAGGGCAGCGCCATGCCGGCCACCCTGGCGCACCAGCCGCGGGCGCGGCTCGTGCCGCGGCGCAGCGGGTTCAGGATGACGACGAGTTCGTCCGACAAGACGGAAATATCAGCGGTGTTCATGGGAACTCCTAGCAAAGACGGTCCAGCGCCAGGGCATAGCCCCCCGGCAGGCATGCGCGGCGGCAGCCGGCGGTCAATCGAACAATGACAACTGGCCTGCGGCCATGGCTTGCAACTGGCGCGCTGCGCGCCCGTGCACGCCGCCGGCTGCGGGCAATACGGCGGGAAAAGGGACCCCTGAAGACGCTTGCGCGCCAACCGGGGATAGGAAATCGGCAGCCCCCGCCGGCACGGCGGGAGGCAGGAAACGGTCGCAATCCAGCGCCAGCCGGTGGCGGTTCAGGCCCAGTTTGCGGGTGGCGATAATGAAGCGCTGACGCAGCAGATCGGCCCATACGCCGGTGCCGCGCATGCGCGACCCGAAATTGGGATCGTTGCGGCGGCCATTGCGCAGGTCTTCGATACGATGCAGGACGCGCTGGGCGCGGTCCGGAAAATGGGCGTTGAGCCAGTCCTCGAACAGGGTCTTGACCTCCCAGGGCAGGCGCAGGACGGTGTAGCTGGCATAGTGCGCGCCGGCCGCCTTGGACTCCTGGAGAATGTGTTCCATGGACTCGTCGTTGATGAACGGAATGATGGGCGCGACCAGCACGCCCACCGGCACGCCCGCGTCGGTCAGGCTGCGCACGGTTTCCAGCCGGCGCCACGGCGCGGCGGCGCGCGGTTCCAGCGTGCGGGCCATGCCGGCGTCCAGCGTGGTGATGCTCATGTACACCACCACCAGCTTCTGCTCGGCCAGCGCGGCCAGCAGGTCCAGGTCGCGGGCGACCAGCGCGTTCTTGGTGACGATGGTGAGCGGATGGCGGGTTTCCAGCATCAGTTCCAGCAGGCCGCGCGTCAGCCGCCATTCGCGTTCTATGGGCTGGTAGGCGTCCGTGGCGGAACCGATGTTGATGGGAGACGGCTTGTAGCCGGGCCGCGCGAGTTCGGCGCGCAGGGCCTGGACCGCATTGGCCTTGGCCACCAGCCGGGTTTCGAAGTCCAGCCCGGGCGACAGGCCCAGATAGGAATGGGTGGGCCGGGCGTAGCAATAGACGCAGCCATGCTCGCAGCCGCGGTACGGATTAACCGCGACGTCGAAGGGAATGTCCGGCGAATCGTTGCGCGACAGCATCTTGCGCGCTTCTTCGGCGGTGACCGTGGTCTTGGGAGCGGCCGGCGCGATGCGCGAATCCGGCAGGATGGGAATGACGCGGGCAGCCGTTGGCTGGCCGGAGGCGGCTTCGGGGAAATTATCGGGGACGGAATCTACGAAGTCGGCGGGCAGACCAGAGGAAGACCAGCCGTCGTCGACCTGCACGCGGTCATCGCGCTGAAAGCGATGCCGAACATTAGTAACCGCACCCCGACCGCGCAAGGCGGCGGGGGCGGCAGCCGGGGACCCAGAACCGGCGGGAAAAGAATGATCGGTGCGTGCCATGAAAACTACTGTACAAAAACACAGTGGTTTTGACAAGCACCAAAAGCCTTTTCGTAAGACAACCCCACTTTACCGCAAGACGCCGACGCCGTCCGGACAAATCGGTTTCATCAGGCGAGATTGCCTTGAAACCCGCGCCAGCATTAGGTTTAGCAAAAAAACAACGGGCCATTCGATGGCAAGAGCCCGTTGTTTTTCGGCCTCTTGAGGCTTACCGCAGCATGCCCGCTGCCGCGGTCTGATGAGTGGCCTCGTCGATCAGGATAAAGGCGCCCGTCGCCGGCACATCGACGTAGCGATCGACCGCCAGTGCTTCACGCGTGGTGAACGTCACACGCCCGATATCGTTCATGCGCAACGTGCCTTCGGCGTTCTCCACTTCTTGCAGTTCGTGGATGTCCCGATGCGATAGCACCGCGCGTATCTTCGCCGACGTCAGGCGCGTTCCCGACTTCAGCAAGTACTTGCGCGCAGGATTCAGCGGCTGCGCATCGAGCCAGCACAGCTCGGCCTCGAACTCGCGCGTGACCTGCGCCGGCGCCGACGCATGCACGATCACGTCGCCGCGCGACACGTCCACGTCGCGGTCCAGCACCAGCGTGATCGAGTCGCCCGCCACCGCTTCATCCAGCGCGCGGTCGAAGGCGCGCACTTCGCTCACGACCGCCTTCACGCCCGAGGGTTGCACCGTGATCTCGTCGCCCGGTCGCAGCACGCCGCTTGCAACGCGGCCGGCATAGCCGCGGAAGTCATCCTTGCGGCTGCCGTCATGGCGCGCCACCCATTGCACCGGAAAGCGCAGCGGCAAGGCGCGGCCATCGCTCGCCAGGTCCAGCGATTCCAGCAGGGCCAGCAAGGGCTGCCCTTGGTACCAGGGCGTTTGCGGCGACAGCGTGACGACGTTGTCGCCGTTCAGCGCCGACAGCGGCAAGGCGTCGAAGTGCTCGATGCCCAGCTTGCCCGCCAGGTCGGCATAGGCGTCGCGGATGCGTTCGAAGACGGCGCGGTCCCAGTCCACCAGGTCCATCTTGTTGACCGCCACCACGATGTGGCGGATGCCCAGGAGGCGCGCGATGGTGCTGTGGCGCTTGGTCTGCGGCAGCAGCACGCCGTCGGCCGCGCGGGTAGCGTCGATCAGGATGACGGCCACATCCGCCGTCGACGCGCCCGTCACCATGTTGCGCGTGTACTGCTCGTGCCCCGGCGCGTCGGCGATGATGAACTTGCGCGCGGGGGTGGAGAAGTAGCGGTAGGCCACGTCGATCGTGATGCCCTGCTCGCGCTCGGCCTCCAGGCCGTCGGTCAGCAGCGAAAAGTCGATGCCGTCGCCCGCCACGCGCTTGTGCTTGGCGCGCGAGATCGCGTCCAGCTGGTCGGCGAACACGCCCTTGCTGTCATACAGCAGGCGGCCGATCAGCGTGGACTTGCCGTCGTCCACCGAACCCGCGGTGATCAGGCGCAACACGCCCGTGTCGGCGCCGGAAAGAAAAGAATCGTTTAGTGCGTTCATGTGCGTCCCTGGTCGCCGGCACATGCCGGCGTGTCATGCGATCAGAAATAGCCTTCCTTCTTGCGGCGCTCCATCGAGGCCTCGGAAGTCTGGTCGTCCATGCGCGTGGCGCCGCGCTCGGTAATGTCGGTCACCGCGGTTTCGGCGATGATGGCGCGGGTGTCGGCGGCGTCGGACGCCACCGGGCAGGTGCAGGAGATGTCGCCCACCGTGCGGAACCGCACCTGCAGGCGTTCGACCTGCTCGCCGTCCTGCGGCGGGGTCAGCCGCGTGACCGGCACCAGCAGGCCCTTGCGGCGCACCACCTCGCGCTCGTGGCTGTAATAGATGGACGGCAGCGCCAGCTGTTCGCGCTGGATGTACTGCCAGACGTCCAGCTCGGTCCAGTTCGAGATCGGAAACACGCGCATGTTCTCGCCGCGGTGCACGCGGGTATTGAACAGGTTCCAGAGTTCCGGACGCTGCGCCTTCGGGTCCCATTGGCCGAACTCGTCGCGGAACGAAAAGATGCGTTCCTTGGCGCGGGCCTTTTCCTCGTCGCGGCGCGCCCCGCCTATGCAGGCGTCAAAGCCGAATTCCTCGATCGCCTCCAGCAGCGTCACGGCCTGGGCGGCGTTGCGCGAATCGGTCTCGCGGCGCAGCACCACGCTGCCGCGCGCAATGGAGTCCTCGACGCTGCGCACGATCAGGGTCTCGCCGAGTTCAGCCGCGCGCGTATCGCGGAAGGCGATCACTTCTTCGAAGTTGTGGCCGGTATCGATGTGCATCAGCGGGAACGGAAAGCGTCCCGGCCGGAAGGCCTTCTCGGCCAGGCGCAGCAGCACCACGGAGTCCTTGCCGCCCGAGAACAGCAGCACGGGTTTTTCGCTTTCGGCGGCCACCTCGCGCAGGATGAATATTGCTTCCGATTCCAGCCAATCCAGGTGGCTGCGTTGGATCACAGCAGACATATGCACTTCCCCTAAAACAGATTTCGAATTCGTGGGCCGCATCAATCGGCGCGCGCCGCGATGCTGATGACCCGGTTGCCCGCATGCAGGCCGCATTCCTTGGAGTCCGACGACTCCCACCACCAGCGCCCTGCCCTCAGGTCCTCGCCGGGACGGATGGCGCGGGTACAGGGTTCGCAGCCGATGGACGGGTAGCCCTGGTCGTGCAGCGGGTTGTATGGGATGCCGAGCGCGCGGATGGCGGACCAGACTTCCTCTTCGCTCCATTCGGCCAGTGGATTGAACTTGTAGAGGCCGAAGGCCTGGTCGTGTTCTTCCAGCGGCAGTTCGCCGCGGGTGGTGGATTGCGCCCGCCGCTGTCCGGTGATCCAGGCGCCGCGTCCGGCCAGCGCGCGCTTGAGCGGCTCGACCTTGCGGATCTGGCAACAGGCCTTGCGCAATTCCACGCTTTCATAGAACGCATAGGCACCGTGTTCGGCCACGTGCTGCTCAACCGCGGCCGCCACCGGCCGGTACACGGTGATCTCGCGGCCATAGTGTTCGCGCACGGCGTCCAGCACGCCCAAGGTCTCGGCGTGCAAGCGCCCCGTGTCCAGCGTGAAGACTTCCAGGTCCAGGCCGCCGCCGTAGATGGCGTGCGTCAGCAGCATGTCCTCGGCCGCCAGCGAGGACGCCAGCGCGGCGTCCGGGTAGCGCTGCTGCACCTCGGCCAGGCGCGCGCCCAGCTCGCGCCAGCGCGCAGCCAGGCCGGGCTCCAGTTCAGGCAAAAGATCGGTGGTGCTCATGATTGCGTCGCAAAAATGCGCGCCCGCCGCGGACGCGCCAACAGAATGTCGCCATCGCGCAGGCCCAGCTCCCGGTACAGGGACTCGGGCACCTCGGCTTCGATGATGGCGTCGGAATCCTCGCTCGCCAGCTCCAGGTAGGCGCTGGGGCCGGCGAGGAAGGCATGCGCCAGGCGCACCGCAATGCCGTCCGCGCCGGCGCGGTAACGCTCGACCTCGAACTCGTGCGGCCGCACGTAGGCGGTGGCGCGCTGGGCTTCGGCTTGCGCCAGTTCCGGCGCGGGCAAGGACAGGCCGACGCCGTTCCAGACGCCGTGCGTGGCAAAGCCCTGCAACTGGTTGACGTCGCCCAGGAAGCCGTAGACGAAGGGCGTGGCCGGCTCTTCCCAGACCTCGCGCGGCGTGCCCACCTGCTCGATGCGGCCCGAGTTCATCAGCACCACGCGGTCCGACACCTCCAGCGCTTCCTCCTGGTCATGCGTGACGAACACGCTGGCCACGTTCAGCTCGTCATGCAGGCGGCGCAGCCAACGCCGCAATTCCTTGCGTACCTTGGCGTCCAGCGCGCCGAACGGCTCGTCCAGCAGCAGCACCCGCGGCTCCACGGCCAGCGCGCGCGCCAGGGCGATGCGCTGGCGCTGGCCGCCGGAGAGCTGCGCGGGATAGCGGTCGGCCAGCCAGTCCAGCTGCACCAGTCCCAGCAGGTCATGCACCTTGCGCTGGATCACGTCTTCCGAGGGGCGCTGCGAACGGTGCTTGACGCGCAGGCCGAAGGCCACGTTCTCGAACACCGTCATGTGCTTGAACAGCGCGTAGTGCTGGAACACGAACCCGACCTGGCGCTGGCGCACGTCCACGGCGGTGGCGTCTTCGCCCGCGAACAGCACGCTGCCGGAATCGGCCGACTCCAGCCCCGCGATGATGCGCAGCAGCGTGGTCTTGCCACAGCCCGAGGGTCCCAGCAGCGCGACCAGCTCGCCCGTCTCGATGTGCAGCGAGACGTCGTTCAGCGCCCGGAACTGGCCGAAACGCTTGGATAGATTGCGGACTTCGATACTCATGCTTGTCTCCTGTCAGGCCGCCGCGTCAGGCCAAGGCCGGCTTGATGGCAGCCGGCTGGCCGGGATACTCGACCGGCAGGTCGGCCGCTTGCTGAAAGCGCGCGTTGCGCCACTCGACGACGTTCTTGGCCACCAGCGTCACCAGCGCCAGCAAGGCCAGCAACGACGCCACGGCGAACGCCGCGGAATACTGGTATTCGTTGTAGAGAATCTCGACGTGCAGGGTCATGGTGTTGGTCAGGCCGCGGATCTGCCCGGACACCACCGACACCGCGCCGAACTCGCCCATGGCCCGCGCGTTGCACAGGATGGCGCCGTACAGCAGGCCCCACTTGATGTTGGGCAGCGTCACGCGCCAGAAGATCTGCCAGCCGCTCGCGCCCAGGGTCAGCGCGGCTTGCTCTTCCTCGCTGCCCTGCGCCTGCATCAGCGGGATCAGCTCGCGCGCCACGAAAGGAAAGGTGACGAAGAGCGAGGCCAGCACGATGCCCGGCACGGCGTAGACGATCTTGATGTCGTGCTCCTGGAGCCAGCCGCCGAACCAGCCCTGGGTGCCGAACAGCAGCACGAACACCAGGCCAGCCACCACCGGCGACACCGAGAACGGCAGGTCGATCAGGGTGATCAGGAACTGCTTGCCGCGGAACTGGAACTTGGTGATCGCCCAGGCCGCGGCCACGCCGAACACCAGGTTCAACGGCAGCGCAATGGCCGCGACCAGCAGCGTCAGGCGGATGGCCGCCAACGCATCAGGTTCGACGATGGCGTCCAGGTACAGCTGCCAGCCCTTCTTGAAGGCCTCGGCGAACACCGCCGCCAGCGGCACCAGCAGGAACAGCGCCAGGAATCCCAGCGCAATGAACAGCAGCACGCCGCGCACCCAGCGCGGCTCGGTCAGATGGGCGGGTCGGTCCGCGGCGCTCATGCGAGCCTCCCGAGGTTGCGGCGGGCCTGCCAGCCCTGCAGCAGATTGATGACGAGCAACAGCGCGAACGACAGCACCAGCATCACCGTGGCGATGGCGGCGGCGCCGGCGTAATCGAATTCCTCGAGCTTGGCGATGATGAGCAGCGGCGTGATCTCGGACACCATCGGCATGTTGCCGGCGATGAACACCACCGAGCCGTACTCGCCCACCGCGCGCGCGAAGGCCAGCGCGAAGCCGGTCATCAAGGCCGGCATGATGATGGGCAGCAGCACCCGGCGTATGGTCTGCCAGCGGTTGGCGCCCAGGCTGGCCGCGGCCTCCTCGATTTCGCGCTCCACGTCTTCCAGCACCGGCTGCACCGTGCGCACCACGAAGGGCACGCCGATGAAGATCAGGGCGATGACGATGCCCAGCGGCGTGAACGCCACCTTCCAGCCGAACCAGTCGGCCAGGGGGCCGCCCAGCCAGCCCTTCTGCGAATACAGAGAAGTCAGCGCGATACCTGCCACCGCCGTGGGCAGCGCGAACGGCAGATCCACCAGCGCGTCCAGGATCTTCTTGCCCGGAAAGCGATAGCGCACCAGCACCCAGGCCACCACGGTGCCGAACACCAGGTTCACCAGCGCCGCGATCAACGACGCGCCGAAGGTCAGCTGGTACGAGGCCACCACCCGCGGCGCGGTCACGGTGTCCCAGAAGCCCTGCCATCCCAGCCCCGCGCTCTTGATCGGCAGGGCCGCCAGCGGAATGAGCACAAGGATGCTGAGGTACAGCACCGCGTAACCCATCGAGATGCCGAATCCGGGCAGCACGCCCGGGCTGTTGCGCCGAAAGGCAAAAGGCGCTTGCGCGCCGCTTGCCACCGGGTTCGAGGCTGTCGTCATGGCCGTCGTCCGATCGTCAAGTGCTTATTTCTTTTGCGGCAGATAGATCTGGTCGAAGGTGCCGCCATCGCTGAAGTGATCCTTCTGCGCCTTGCGCCAGCCGCCGAAGATCTTGTCGTCGATGGTCACGAGCTTGACCTTGGGAAATTTGCTTTCGTACTTGGCAGCCACGGTCTTGTCGATGGGCCGGTAGTAGTTCTTGGCAATGATTTCCTGGGCGACGGGCGTGTAGAGGAATTCCAGATAGGCCTGCGCCGCGGCGCGGGTGCCCTTCTTGTCCACGACCTTGTCGACCACGGCCACCGGCGGCTCGGCCAGGATGGACAGCGACGGCACCACGATGTCGAACTTGTCCGGACCCAGCTCTTCGAGCGCCAGGAAGGCTTCGTTTTCCCAGGCCAGCAGCACGTCGCCCACGCCGCGTTCCACGAAGGTGGTGGTGGCGCCGCGCGCGCCGGTGTCCAGCACCGGTACGTGCTTGAGCAGGTCGCCCACGAAGGCGCGGGCCTTGTCCTCGCTGCCGCCGTTCTTCTCCAAGGCATAGGCCCAGGCGGCCAGATAGTTCCAGCGCGCCCCGCCCGAGGTCTTGGGGTTGGGCGTGATGACTTGCACGCCGTCCTTGACCAGATCGTCCCAGTCCTTGATCTGCTTGGGGTTGCCCTTGCGCACCAGGAACACGATGGTGGAGGTATAGGGCGAGCTGTTCTGCGGCAGGCGCGCCTGCCAGTCGGCCGGCAGCAGCCCGCGGTCGGCGACCGCGTCGATGTCATAGGCCAGTGCCAGGGTCACCACGTCGGCTTCCAGGCCGTCGATCACCGAGCGCGCCTGGCGGCCCGAACCGCCATGGGATTGGCGGATGGTCAGGTCGACGTTGGCCTTTTCCTTGTATTGCTTGATGAACGCGTCGTCGATGGCGCGATACAGCTCGCGGGTCGGATCGTATGAGACATTCAAGAGCGTCTGCTTCTGCTGCGCCTGAGCGGGCGCGATCGCGGCAAACGACATCGTCACTGCGGCCAAGGCGGCCAACCAACCGGCTTTCCTGAAAGACATCCCATGCTCCCTGTGTTCGGCAATGTGGGAGCAAGTGTGCTGGCTGGGCGTTCTGAACGGAACGAATCATTATTTGGTTGCTCATCGCTCGCAGGCATATAGGACCAGTGTCCCAGCAATGGGAATTTGCCCTGCCGCCGTGCGCGCCCCAATGAAAAACCGCCGCCTTCCCAGGGGGCAGGCGGCGGTTTCGAACGGGGTCCAGCCCCTACGAT
The DNA here is from genome assembly GCA_032153965.1 of Achromobacter sp. Classification (GTDB taxonomy): domain Bacteria; phylum Pseudomonadota; class Gammaproteobacteria; order Burkholderiales; family Burkholderiaceae_B; genus Achromobacter. The sequence goes on from JALDYL010000016.1 coordinate 38,171, forward strand.
TTCCGAATTTACTTATTCGGCTGCGGCGTGATGCGCAGATAGGGACGCACGGCCTTGTAGCCCCTCGGGAACTTCTGTTTGATCACGGCCTCGTCCTGCAGCGACGGAACAATGATCACGTCGTCGCCGTCTTCCCAGTTCACCGGCGTGGCCACGCTGTGGCTGTCGGTCAGCTGCAGGGAGTCGATGACGCGCAGGATCTCGTTGAAGTTGCGGCCGGTGCTGGCCGGATAGGTGATGGTCAGGCGCACCTTCTTGTTGGGATCGATGATGAACACCGAACGCACCGTCAGGGTGGCGTTGGCGTTCGGATGGATCATGTCGTAGAGCTCGGACACCTTGCGGTCCTTGTCGGCCAGGATCGGGAAGTTGACCTTGGTGGACTGCGTATCGTTGATGTCTTCGATCCATTTGGTGTGCGAATCGGTGCCGTCGACCGACAGCGCCAGCACCTTCACGTTGCGCTTGGCGAATTCATCGGCCAGCTTGGCGGTATAGCCCAGCTCGGTGGTGCAGACGGGCGTGAAATCGGCCGGGTGCGAGAAAAGTACACCCCAGCTGTTACCCAGATACTCATGGAAGCGGATCGGTCCTGCCGAGGATTCCTGTTCGAAATCAGGGGCGGTGTCGCCCAGGCGTAGATGACTCATGGTGTCTCCTGTGTGCGGAAGCAGGTTGGGGGCTGGCCGCCCGTCGCAACGGGCGGCGCAGGAACAGCGTTTCTTGGCGGACGCTACCGCCTGTGAAACGATTCTTCCATCAAACCTGTAGCCGAGGAAATACGCAAGTCATATAACCTTATGCAATATTCAAACCTGCGCCGCAGGCATCCGCCACCACGCCCGCGCGCACGGCGGCCGACAGGGCCAACGCGCGCGGCAGGATGTGGGCGCCATAGAACAATCCGGTCGCCAGCTTGGCCGCATGGAACGGATCGGTGGACCCGGCCGCCAGGCGCCGGCGGCAGGCCAGCACGGCGCGCGCCATCTGCCAGCCGCCGTGCACCACGCCGGCCAGCATCAGGTAAGGCACGCTGCTGGAATAGACCGCCCTGATATTGGTCGGCGATTGCTCCAGGATGAATGCCACCCCGGCCTCGTAGGCCTGGATGGCGCTGTCCAGGTTGTCACGCAGCAGGCGCAGCCCGTCGCGTTCGCCAGCCGCCGCGCGCGTCGCCTCGGCCTCGACCGCGCGCAGCGTCTCCCGCATCGCCGCGATCGCGGCATGGGCGGTGGCGCCGCCGTCGCGTTGCGTCTTGCGGCTGACCAGATCGTTGGCCTGGATCGCGGTCGTGCCTTCATAGATGGGCAGGATGCGCGCATCGCGGTAATACTGGGCCGCGCCAGTTTCCTCGATGTAGCCCATGCCGCCATGCACCTGCAGGCCCAGGGACGCGACCTCGACCGCGGTCTCGGTGGAGAATCCTTTGACGATGGGCACCATGTACTCATAGAAGGCCCGATTGCGCGAGCGCTGCTCCGGATCCGGATGATGCGTGCCCTTGTCATGCGCGGCCGCGGTCACGTAGGACACGGCGCGCGCCGCCTCGGTCAGCGCCTTCATGGTCATCAGCATGCGTTGCACGTCGGGATGGCGCACGATGGCCACGGGGCCGGCCGACCCTTCGACCGCGCGCCCCTGCACGCGGTCGCGCGCATAGGCCAGGGCATGCTGGTAGGCGCGTTCGGACACGCCTATGCCCTGCTGCCCCACCGAATAGCGGGCGGCATTCATCATGATGAACATGTATTCCAGGCCGCGGTTCTGCTCGCCGACCAGATAGCCGATGGCGCCCTCGCCCACTTCGCCCTTGCCCGAACCGTACATGAGCACGGCCGTGGGGCTGCCATGGATGCCCAGTTTGTGTTCCAGGGACGCGCACCAGACGTCGTTGCGCTTGCCCGGGCTGCCGTCGGCCTGCACCAGGAACTTGGGCACGATGAAGAGCGAGATGCCCTTCACGCCAGCAGGCGCATCCGGCGTGCGCGCCAGCACCAGATGGATGATGTTCTCGGCCAGGTCGTGGTCGCCATAGGTGATGAAGATCTTCTGGCCCGTCAGCCGGTAGCTGCCGTCGTCCTGCTTCACCGCGCGGGTCGCGACCTGCGCCAGGTCCGAGCCGGCCTGCGGCTCGGTTAGGTTCATGGTGCCGGTCCACTTGCCGCCGATCAGCTGCGGCACATACTGCTTGCGCTGCGCGTCCGACCCGACGGTGAGCAAGGCCTCGATCACGCCGTCCGTCAGCATGGGGCACAAGGAAAACGCCAGGCTGGCCGCCTGGATGTTTTCGCCCGGCGCCGCCGCGACCAGCTTGGGCAAGCCCTGCCCGCCCCACTGCACGGGATGCTGCAAGCCCTGCCAGCCGCCCGCCGCGTAGTCCTTGAAGCCCTGCGCATAGCCCGGCGTGGTGGTGACCTGGCCATCCTTCCAGACCGGCGGCTGCGTGTCGCCCGGCACGTTCAGCGGCGCCACGGCCTGCTCGACGAAGCGGCCGTTTTCTTCCAGGATGGCGTCCACCAGATCCGGCGTGACCTCCTCGAAACCAGGCAATTTCAGGACTTCATCGAGTCCTGCCAGTTCCTTCAAGGCGAAGCGGAAGTCCTGCAGCGGGGTTACATAGGGCATGGGGTCTCCATCAATTGGCCGTTTCCTGACTCTCTTTGGCCAATCTTAAACCCTTGCTCCCTTCCTTGCGGGCATACTCCCCGAACGCGGCCAAGGACGCCGACGGCGTCACTTCCTCGTATCCGGCCGCCATGCCCTGCTGCACATCGGCCAGCGCCAGGACGTCGTTGCTGGCTTTGAACAGCGTGTCCAGCACCTGCGGCGGCGTGCCCTTGGGAGCAAAGATCCCCCACCAGTTGGAAACGTCATATCCGGGCACGGTCTGCGCGATGGTCGGATAGGGCAACAGGCGCGAGGGTTGGCCGGACGTTACCGCCAGCGCCACCACCTTGCCCGTGTCGATCACCGACTTGGCCGAAGGCGCCGTGGCGAACGAGATATCGGTATCGCCCGCCGCCACGGACTGCGCCGCCGCGGCGCCCCCCTTGAAGGGAATGTGCATCAGCTTCACGTTGGCAAGCGTCATGAACTCGACCGCGGCCAGATGCGTGATGACGCCGTTGCCGGACGAGGCGACATTGATGGACCCCGGCTTGCTCTTGGCCCGGTCTATCAGGTCCTGCACGCTTTTCAGCCCCAGCTTCGCATTCGCGATCAAGACCATGGGACCGGTGGTGAGCTGCGCCACGGGCACGAAGTTGTCCGGCGTGTAATCCACCTTGTACAAGGCGCTGTCGCTGCCCATGACGCTGGAATTTCCCAGGTACAGCGTGTAGCCGTCGGCGGCGGCGCGCGCGGCCAGGCTGGCGCCGATCGTGGAGCCGGCGCCAGGGCGGTTTTCCACCACCACCGGCTGCTTCAGCTGCCTGGCCAGCGCATTCGCATAGACCCGGCCCACTTGATCCGCCCCGCCGCCGGGCGGGAACCCGATCACCAGGGTCAAGGGTTTGGAGGGATAAGGGTCGGCGGCATGCGCGGCGCCCGGCGTCGCGGACAAGGCGATGGCGGCAAGCAAAGCGCCATGGACGGCAATAGCAGGTTTCATCAGGGTCTCCTTTGATGGAATCGGAGCCGCTTGTGGCGCGGCTCTCTGGTCATGCGCCGGCCGCTTCAGCAGCCGGTGAAATCCGGCGCGCGCTTCTCCTTCCACGCCCGCGCGCCCTCAGCCAGGTCGCGGGACTGCTCGGAACGCAGCACCGCCTGCTCGATTGCGGCCAGATCGAGTTCGCCCCGCGCGATGCGGTTCAGGTGCGCTTTCACGCCGAACAGCGGAATCGGGGCCATCGCCGCGATCTGCGCGCTCAAGGCGTCCAGCCGGGCCGATAGCATTTCCTGCGGCACCAGCTCGGTCAGGAATCCGATGCGCAACATTTCCTCGGCCTGGATTTTTTCCGCCGTCAGGAACAGGCGCTTGGCCTGGTCCAGGCCCAGGCGCGTCACATAACGCGACATGCCGCCCGCGTAGAAGTGCAGGCCCAGACGCGTGGCCGGCATGAACATGTCGGACTGCGGCGTGCCGATGCGGAAATCGCAGGCCAGGCACAGGTCCGTGCCGCCGCCGTAGGCCCCGCCCTGCACCGCCGCGATCGTCACCGGACGCGCCGCCTCGATCAGGTCCATGGTCTGGCCAAAATAAAGCGAGCTGGGCGCGCTGTCGGACGCCAGGGACGAAATGTCATAGCCGCTGCAAAAGTACTTGCCATCGGATTGGAAGCGCAGCACCCGCACGGCATCGTCCGCGTTGACCCTGTCCAGATGCTCTCTCAGGACCGCCAGGTCCTGCGGCCCGAGCCGGTTGGCATGGCCGGGCCTGCGCAGCCGGATGGTCGCCACGTGGCCGTCGACGGCAAGGCTGGGCGTCTCTACGAGGCCCGTCATGCGTATATCTCCGCCTGATGCGCCACGCCCTCGGCCAGCAGCCGGTCGATCTCGGCATCCGTCATGCCGTAGCGCGCGAAGACCTCGCGCGTGTGCTGGCCGAACACGGGCGGAGCGCGGCGGCTCGGCGTCTGCGCGCCGCTCAGGCCCAGGGGCAGGTCCACCTGCCGCAATTCGCCCAGCACCGGATGCGTCAGCGAGCGGACCAGCCCGCAAGCCTGCACCTGCGCATCGGCGAACACATCCTCCAGGGTATTGATGGGCCCGGCGGGAATGCCGCCTTCGATCATCAGCGCGGTCCATTCCATGCGCGTCTTGCGCTTGAGCCCCCCCTCCAGCTCCTGCTTCAACGCATAGCGGTGCTGCATGCGCTCGGCGTTCGTGAGGAACCGCTCGTCGGACACCAGATGGGAGAGTCCGAGAATGCCGCAAAGCCTGACCCACATCGCCTGGGTCGCGGGCGCCAGGTTGAGCGGCCCGTCCGCGGTCTCGAAGGTACCGTAGGGCGCGATGACCGGATGCACGTTGCCGCAGGGTTCCGGGACCTCTCCCTTGCTGAGATAGCGCTGGCCCTGCACGCTGAGCAGCGCCATGAGGCCCGCCAGCAGCGAGGTTTCGACATGCTGCCCGCGGCCGGTCGACGCACGCTGCGCGACGGCGGACAGGATCCCTATCGTCAGCCACATGCCAGCGCTCAGGTCGCCGACGGCCACGCCCACCCGCATCGGCCCCGATTCCGGCGTGCCGGTCAGGCTCATGAAGCCCGAATAGCCTTGCGCGACCTGATCGAATCCGGCCCAGTCCCGCGCCGGCCCCTTGCTGCCGAAGCCGGAAATCGATGCCATGATCAAGCCCGGATGCTCTTGCGCCAGCGCCTCGTATCCCAGGCCCATCGCCTCCATCGTTCCGACCTTGAAGTTCTCGACCACGATGTCGGAAGCCAGGGCCATCTTGCGCAGCAGCGCGATCCCTTCCGGCTTGCGGAAGTCCACGCCTATGCCTTGCTTGCTGCGATTGGCACTAAGATAATAAACACTTATGTCATCATCGAAGGGGCCCCACTGCCGCGCCATCTCGCCGGCCGGCATGGGCTCCACCTTGACGACCTCGGCGCCCAGGTCTCCCAGAATCATCGTACAGAAAGGCCCGGAAAGGGCCCGAGTCAGATCCAGCACCTTCAGCCCTGCCAATGGCAGACTCATGTTCGTTCCTCCCGTGATGCGAAGCCCATTCTAGGCAGCGCATCGCAGGTCTCGAAAATACTGTTTTCCGATCCATTCATAAGTTTTTCTTATTCTATGAATCTGCGTCAGCTCAAGTACTTCGTCCGGGTGGTTGAAATGCGCAACATGACCCGGGCCGCCGAAAGCCTGCATGTGGCGCAACCCGCGCTGAGCCAGCAGATGGCGCTGCTGGAGGAAAACCTGGGCGTCGCCTTGCTGGTGCGCGGGGTCAAGGGCGCCCAGCCCACCGCGGAAGGCCTGTTGCTGTACCGGCACGCGCAAACCATCCTGCGCCAGGTCGACAGCACCCGCAGCCTGCTGTCCAAGACCGGGGACCAGGTCACCGGCACGGTATCGATAGGACTGGCCTCCAGCACCGCTCGCATGCTGGCGTTGCCGCTGATGCGCCGGGCCAAGGCGGAGCTGCCTTCGGTGGTGCTGGAAATCGTCGATGTGCCCAGCGCGGACCTGACCAAGCTGGTGCTGCAGGGACGCATCGATTTTTCCCTGTCGCCCGACCAGCAGCCCATGCAGGGCCTGCTGCGCACGCCGCTGCTGCGCGAGAGCCTGTTCCTACTGGCTCACGCCAGCGTCGCGCTGCCGCGCCGCACCCTGGCCATCGCGGACTTCGCCGCCTTGCCCCTGGTTCTGCCCAGCCTGCCCAACACGCTGCGCGCGCGCCTGGACCATGCCTTCCTGACCGCCGGCCTGACCTGCAATCTGTTTGCCGAGGCCAGCACCTCGGCCATCCTCGTCCCCGCCGTGCGCAGCGGCATGGCAGCCACGATCCTGCCCTGCTCGGCCGCGCAGCCCGAAATCGCGGAAGGGTCGATCGTGGCGCATACGCTGGATGGCACGCTGTCGCGCGAACTGGTGCTATGCGCCAGCGAAAGCCTGCCTCCCACGCCAGCGGTAAGCCAGATCATGGCCTTGTGCAAGGACGAAATAAAACGCCTGATCGACGATCAGGCGTGGCAGGGGTGCGCGCTGCTGAAGCAGAACCCGCGCTAACCCAGATGGTGAGCCAGCGACACAATGATCGGCCCCAGCACCGGCAGCAGCACGTTGGCGATGGCATACGTCACCGTGTAGCCCAGTAGCGGCACGGAACTGCCGCTGGAGGTCAGGATGGCGCTGATGGCCGGCGTGCTGACATGCTGGCCAGCGATCGCGCCGACCAGCAAGGGGCCTTCGATCTTCAGGATCTTGTGGCCGACCCACAGCGACAGGCAGGCAGGCCCCAGCGACACCAGCAGGCCGATGAGCGGCAGCACCGCGCCATGCTCGCGGATCAGCGAGATGGCTTCCGGCCCCGCCGACAAGCCCACGCAGGCCACGAACACCGCCAATCCCAGGTCCTTCAGCAACTGCACCGCATGATCCGGCATGTGGCCTATCGAGGGCCGCTTGGCGTTGATCCAACCGCAAACCAGGCCGCTGACCAGCGCCCCGCCGCCGCTGCCCAGCGACACGGGGATGCCCCAGAGCCGCGCGCTCAGGCTGCCGATCAACAGGCCGGCCAGAATGCCGAAAGCCAGGAACACCAGATCGGTCACGCCGCTGCGCCGCAGCTCGTTGCCCAGCGCCGCGCCGGCCTGGGAGAGTTCAGGTTCGGCGCCGACCAGCGTGACCAGGTCGCCGTACTGCACCACGGTGGCCGGCGTGATCGGCAGCGTATGCCCCGACCGCACGATCGATTGCAGGAAGACGCCGCGCGCGCGCTGGGCGTTCGGCCGCTTGGCCAGTTCGCCGACGGTATGGCCGTTGACGGCCTTCTTGTTGACGATGACGGCCAGTTCGCTCAGCTGCAGGTCGTCGGCGTGCGCCTCTGGCAGCTGGATCTCCGGCCCGACGACGCTGCCCGCGCGCAGCGCGAAGCGCCGCAGGCCCAGCACCACCACGATGTCGCCCGTGGCCAGCATGTCGTCCGGCGTGGCGTCCACCGCCTCGCCGTTGCGCAGGATCCGGCTGATGACCGTGCGTCCGCCCAGTGCGGCCTCGACCTCGGCCACGCTCTTGCCGTCCGCATCCTTGACCACATGCGAGCGCCCCACGAGCCGCGGCAAGGTGGGCATGTTCGACTCTTCGCCCTCGCCGGGCGCCACGCCCAGCTTTTCCTCCAGGGCCTTGGAGGCGTCGCGCAGATTCATGCGCAACAGCGCCGGCGCAACCTGGCTGGTGAAGAACACGATGCTGATCAGGCCGACCAGATAGGTCAGCGTGTAGGCCGTGGCGATGTTGGCTTCCATGCGCTGGACCTCGGCATCCGCCAGGCCCAGGTGCTTGAGCGCCTCTGCCGCCGTACCGACCACGGCCGATTCGGTGGCCGCGCCGGCCGCGAGGCCCGCCGCCGTCCCCGCGTCCAGGCCGAACAGCGGCACCGCGGCCAGCACAATGGTCAGCACCAGCAAGGCTTCGATGATAGGCAGCGCGATGTAGCGCAGGCTGGAGCGGTTCAGGTTGGCGAAGAACTGCGGCCCGCCCGAATACCCCATCGCGAAAATGAACAGGGCGAAGGCGACTTCCTTCAGGTCGCCGCGCATCTGGCAACCCGTCTGGCCGATCAGCAGGGCGACGATGAGCGTTCCGCACACGCCGCCCAGCTGGATCGGCCCGACCTTGAGCTTGCCGATCAAGTATCCCAATCCCACCGTCACAAACAGCACTGCAATGGGAACGCTATTGAAAAACCCGACCGTGCAAGTCATGTCGTCATGTCGCCCTGGAGGTTGCTGGCAGGCTTGCCTACTTGCGCGCCGCGGCCTTCTTGGCGGACTTCGCCGCCGTGCCGGCCTTCTTCACCGCTTTCTTCACTGCCTTCTTTGCCGCCGCGGTCTTGCCTGCGCTGCGCTTGGCCGCGGCTGCCTTCACCGTCTGGCCCTTGCCAGCCTTCGGGCCCGAACGCACCAGCTCGCCGGCCTTCCAGGCCTCGACATACTCGGTCGCGGCTTCGACCATGTGCTTGCCGATCTTGGCGTAGTCGCCGTCGTCCAGGTTGGCCAGCGACACGCGGATCGACCACGGCGGGCCGCCGAAGCCGCCGCCGTCCATCAGCACCACGCCGGATTTCTCGGCCAGGCGGAACAGGAAGTCGACCGGTTCGTAGTTGGACATCATGTACTTGCAGAACGCGTCGCCATACGTGATCTTGGCCCAGACCATGAAGTCCAGCTCGACGTAGTACCAGGCGCGCATCGGATCCTCGGGCGGCATGGGGATGCCCAGGCCGCGCCACAGCGCATCGCGGCGCGCGCGCACGATCTTCATCGTCAGGTGCTTGTAGGAGTCCTTCAGGTCCATCAGGTGCGACAGCGCGAAGAATCCCATCTGCACCTGCTGCGGCAGGGACAGGCCCGCGGTATGGTTCAGCGCGACGTTGCGGCTGTCGGCCACCAGCCGGTCGATGAACTTGAGCTTTTCGGGCTCCATCGTCATGGCGCCATAGCGCTTGTTCAGGCGCTGCTTCCAGGATGCCGGCAATTCGGCGATGCGGCGGTCCATGGTGTTCTTTTCATGGGTCGCGATCACGCCCAGGCGCCATCCCGTGCAGCCGAAGTTCTTGGAGAACGAATACACGCATATCGTGTTGTGCGGCACCTCGGCCATCAGCGAGCGGAAGTTCGGCACGAAGGTGCCGTACACGTCGTCGGTCACCAGCACCAGGTCCGGGTTCTTGCGGATCAGGCGCACGATCTGCTTCATCTCGACCGGGCTGAACGCCACCGACGGCGGGTTGCTGGGGTTGACCGTGACCGCCAGCTTGATCTTGGGATTCTCCAGCTTGGCGATTTCGGACGCCGGATAGTGCCAATCATGGGTGCCGTCGGCCCGCAGGCTGCTGGCGTTGATCGGCACGATCTTGAACTGGAAGCGCTCCAGATGCGAGATCTCGATATAGGGCGTGAAGGTCGGCAGGAACAGCGCGATGGTGTCGCCCTGCTTGAGCAGGCCGTTCTGCATCAACGAGTCGAAGATGTAGCACATGGCCGCCGTGCCACCTTCGACCGGGAACAGGTCGAACTTGCCCTTGGGCGGACGGCCGTCGCACATTTCCTTGATCAGGTAATCGTGCACGATCTGTTCAAGATGGACCAGCGCGCGCGGCGGGACGGGATAGTTGTCGCCGATGATGCTGTCGGTCAGTTCGTGGACCCACGCGTCGGGGTCGAAGCCCTTGACCTTGACGCCGTACTCCAGCACGCCAACCAGGAAATCGTAGCCGTCCATGCCTTTGTGCTTGGACAGGAACTTGCGCATCCGGTCGGCGCAGCCCTTCTTGGCCGGCATCCCCGCCAGGATGGACTCGTCGCGCACGCGGCGCGCTTCCTTCATCGCGAACTGGCCCATCAGGAAGAAGGCGTCGCGCGGTTCGGTGGCGATCCAGTTCGGGTTGCCGCGGCCCGCGTTCAGCATGGTGATCGCGGCGGTGTGCTGGTTGTCCTTGGCCAGCGTGATCAGATAGTCCTTGAGTTCAAACGGAGAAAGCTGCTCTAGGTCGCGTTGGCGCGAACGGGTGGTTTTCAAGGCCGAAGCCAGGCTGACGGTAAGAGGCGCGGTGGAAGCCATTGTTCAGTACTCCTGGTTTGCATGGTGACAGGCGCTGAGCGTCGCCGGCCAGGCCGGCGCGCTTGCAAAACACCCCGCGAGCACGGGGCTTGCGGGGCGTTTTGCTAGGACATGAGCATGACGATGACAATCCCCCAGATGATGAGCAGGGTATTGCCGATGGCGTAAGGCACCGTGTAGCCCAGGGCGGGCACCTGGCTCTTCGCCGTTTCAGTGATCTGGCCGATGGCCGCGGTGGTGGTCCGGGCTCCGGCGCAGACTCCCAGCGCAATGGCGGGATGGAACTTGAAGACGTACCGCGCAATGAACACGCCCACGATCATCGGCACGCTGGTGGCGATGATGCCGGCGATGAAGAGCTTGGCGCCCAATTGCTGGAAGCCCAGCACGAATCCCGGCCCGGACGATATGCCTACGACGGCGACGAAGGTCGTCAGCCCCACGGATGTCAGGAACCAGTGCACCGGTTCCGGCACCCGGCCGAAAGTCGGATGCACCGAGCGCAGATAGCCGAAGATCAGGCCGGAAATCAGCGCGCCGCCGGAGGTCGACAAGGTGACGGGAACGCCGCCCACGGTCAGCACCAGAGAGCCGAACAGGCCGCCCAGCAGGATGCCGAAGCCGACGAAGACCATATCGGTCTGGCTGGTGGCGCGATCCACATAGCCCAGCCTGCCAACCACGCGTTCTACGTCGCGCTTGGCGCCCAGCACATACAGGCGGTCGCCGCGGTCGAGCTTCAGGCCCCAGTTGATCGGCATGTCGTGGCCGCCGCGCACGACCTTGCGCAGGAACACGCCGCGCCCCAGTTCGCGGCCCGCTTCGCTGTCGGCGATTTCCTTGATGGTCTTGCCGGCGATGTTCTTGTTGGTCAGCACGACTTCGACGACCTCGGCGGGCATGTTGATCAGGTCGCGGTCCTCGACTTCGGTGCCGATGATGCCAGCGGCCTGCGTGACCAGCGCATCATGCCTGCCGGTCACCCCCAGCACGTCGCCCTGCTGCAGCACGGTCTTGGCGTCGCTGTCCATGATCTGGTCGCCGCGCCGGATGCGCTCCACAAATACGCGGGCCTCGACGAAGCGGGACTCCAGCTCTCCCACCGTCTTGCCGGCGAACTCGGGGCGGTCCAGCTTGTAGGCGCGCGCGATGAACTTGCGGTAGCCGGACAGTTCCATCGAATCGGCGCCGCCAGACATCTTGGCTTCGTATTCCTGGCACTCCTTGACGATGTCCACGCGCATCAGCTTCGGGCCCAGGGAGGCCAGCAGCCAGGCGCTGCCCACCGTGCCGAAGATGTAGCAGACCGCATAGGCGACCGGAATGCTGTCGATCCATTTCTTCTTGGTGGCTGCGTCTATGCCCAAGCCGTTGATGGTGTCCGTCGCCACGCCCATGACCGCGGAAATGGTCTGAGCGCCGGACAGCAGGCCTGCGCCGGTGCCGGCATCGAAGCCGAAGCCCACGGCTGTAGCCCATGTCACCAACAAGCAGATCACGCACAGAATGACGGCAAAGATGACCTGGGGCAGGCCATCGCTTTTCATGCCTCGGAAGAACTGCGGTCCGACGCCGTAACCCAGACCGAAGAGGAAGAGCAGGAAGAAAACCTGCTTGAGGACGGGAGCGATCGTGATATTGAGCTGTCCCACCAGCACGCCCACCAGCAGCGTGCCGGTCACGGCTCCCAGATTGAATCCGAAAATCTTCTTGGCGCCTATCCAGTACCCAACACCGAGGGTAAGGAAGATCGCAAGTTCCGGATATTTTCGCAGAGTGTCAAAGAACCATTCCATCCCGAATCTCCTTCGTTCTGTACAGGCCGAGCACTTGCGCGAATCTAGCTGCGCGCGGAACACATTATCAGAATCTTTCGAGAAATCAAAAGATTTGGAACACTGACATCACAATATGTGTAGTCCTGGCGTCAAAAAATAAAAAGGCCCGCCAGCGCGAAGCTGGCGGGCCTTCAATACGGCTGCGCGTTGCGGCTTACAGCGCGCCGGTCAGTTCAGGCACGACCTGGAACAGATCGCCCACCAAACCATAATCGGCCACGCCGAAGATCGGCGCTTCCGGATCCTTGTTGATGGCCACGATGACCTTCGAATCCTTCATGCCGGCCAGGTGCTGGATGGCGCCCGAGATACCAACCGCCACATACAGCTGCGGCGCGACGATCTTGCCGGTCTGACCGACTTGCCAGTCGTTAGGCGCGTAGCCCGCGTCGACCGCGGCGCGCGAGGCGCCGAGTGCGGCGCCCAGCTTGTCGGCCAGCGGATCCAGGATCTTGAAGTTCTCGGCGCTGCCCAGACCGCGGCCGCCCGACACCACCACGCGCGCGCCGGCCAGTTCGGGACGGTCGCTCTTGGCGACTTCGCGGCCCACGAACGTGGACAGGCCCGAATCGGCGACGGCGGCGATTTCTTCCACCGCGGCGGAACCGCCCTGCGCGGCCACGGCGTCAAAGCCGGTGGTGCGCACGGTGATGACCTTGACGGCGTCGGCCGATTGCACCGTGGCAATCGCGTTGCCGGCGTAGATCGGGCGCTGGAAGGTATCGGCCGATTCCACGCCGATGATGTCGGAGATCTGCGCCACGTCCAGCTTGGCGGCCACGCGCGGGGCCACGTTCTTGCCCGAGGCGGTGGCCGGGAACAGGATGTGGCTGTAGCCCGAGGCCACGGCCAGCACCTGGGCGGCGACGTTTTCGGCCAGGCCGTCGGCCAGTTGCGGCGCGTCGGCCAGCAGGACCTTGGCAACGCCTGCGGCGGCGGCGGCCTGGTCGGCCACGGCGCGCGCATTGGCGCCGGCGACCAGCACGTGCACG
>JALDYL010000145.1:0-11539 GCA_032153965.1 Achromobacter sp.
TGGACAGGCCCATATGCTGAGCCACCTCGGCCTGCGTCCAGCCTTCGATGCGATTTAGGACAAAGGCTTCGCGGCATTTGGGTGGCAATTCTGCCAGGACTTGGGCCAGGTCATCGGCCAGGCGCGACGCGCGCACAGGCGACTCGGGGTCGGTCCAGGCGGGCTGGTCGGCTTCGTCCAGCAGGTCCAAGGGCACATGTTCGGTCCGTTCCTGCCGGCGCCAGCGATCGATCAAGCGATGCCCGGCAGCCTGGAACAGGAAACTGCGCGCTTTCAAGGCGCTGCTGGCATCGGCCTTCAGCAGGCGTTCGATGGCGTCGTGCGCTGCGTCCTCCGCGTCGTGCCGGTTGCCGATCCGCCGGCTCCATACGCCCACCAGCTCGTCATAGTAGGCGAGCCAGCCGGTGCGGGGTGAAGAAGGGCGGGACATGGACCGATCGGACTGCGAAGATGGAGACGCCGCGAATTTTACAAATAATTCTCATTATCGCAACTATCTACCGCTGTCCGTCCTGGCGCGCGTCCTGCTAGTAATCCATGGGAACGTGGCTTTGCGCCTCTCGCAGTTCCTGTATGTGGCGCTCGGCCTCCTGCCTTTCGACGGCAGGCGGCAAGGGGCGCCAGCTCACCATGTTGCCGGGCGTTTTCACCGGCATCCAACCCAGCACGCTGTACAGCGTGATGGCAGTGCATCCTGTGTCGTACCGCGTTTCGTAGTATCCCTGCCGATCCGGCTTGGTATCGCCGGACGTCCAATCCAACTGAGACATCCACGTCTCCTCATTCTGAAGCTTGTAGTCCCGCGCATCGGGCGAACGACTCTTGATCGTATAGCGGTCCTGCGTGCCCGTGCTGCCACCTTGCGCCCGCTTTGCAATTCTTGATAGAGGGGAATCCCTGATTTTCTGATAGGCGTCGATTGCTAAACCTGGAAAAGCGGGGCTAGGATGTAGCGAAATATTCTTACAAACACGGGAGCGGGGATCTTCGCTTGCACGGACTCTTGGGCGAACCGCCATGCCGAAACTGGCGCTGATGCGTTATCCAAAAGATCGGCTGGCCGCGCTGGCGGGCGCAAGCGCCCTGCGCGCCATACGCGAGGGCCTGCTCTGGACTCTGCCCTGCCTGCTGGTCACGGCGCTGTTCCTGGTGCTGACCGTCATCGCCCGCCAACTTGGCCTGCCCGCCACGGTCGTGGAACTGCTGATCGCCGTCCACGGCAAGCTGACGAACCTCATGCCCATCCTGGCCGGCACCTCCATCGGCTACATGCTGTCGTTCCGCCATCGCGTGCCGCATCTGCCCACCGCGTTCCTGTGCCTGTCCTACGTGATGATCGCCGAAGGCCTGCTGGCGCCCTATCCGCAGGCCGCGGCGACGCTGGTGCTGTTCATCGCCATCGTCTCGCCCTTGCTGACGGTGCCGCTGATGGCATGGCTGCACCGCCGCCGCTGGACCCAGCTGGCGCCTGACGGGGTCATCAGCGAAAACGTCCGCGACACGCTGAACATGGTCGTGCCCGGACTGCTGACGGCCGGCCTGGTGGTGCTTGCGCTATCCGCCGTGCTGCAAATTCCGGCCGTGGCGCAATTCAACATTCCCTTGAGCCTGGCGTCGCTGGACAGCCCTTTCACCTCGGGCGCGCTGATGGCGGGATTGAACTCCCTGCTGTGGTTCTTCGGCGTACACGGCTACCATGCGCTCGCCCCCCTGATGAGCGTGATGGACCAGGCGGCCATGCTGAACTCCGCCAGCCAGTCCGCCGGCTACGAAGGCATGTATGCCTTGAACAGCACGCTGCTGGGCGCCTTCGTCTTCATCGGCGGGTCGGGCGCGACCCTGTCGCTGGTCGTGGCCATGCTGATGTTTGCGCGCAGCGAATCGCTGCGCCTGTTGGCGCTCGCAAGCCTGCCGGTCGCGCTCCTGAATGTGAACGAAATCCTGCTCTTCGGGCTGCCCCTGATCCTGAATCCGCGCCTGCTGGTGCCGTTCATCCTGGCGCCGGTGACCAACGTCATCCTGGCCCTGGCCGTCGTGCAGCTGGGCTGGCTGCCCTCCGCGGCGACGACCCTGCCGCTGACCTCGCCGGTGCTGTTCAATGCCTACATCGCCGCCGGCGGCAACCTGGGCGGCGTGGTGCTGCAGCTTGCGCTGGTGGCCATAGGCGCTTGCCTGTACGCGCCCTATGTCGTCGCGCTGGAGCGCCAGCGCGAGGAAAGCGCCACCGTCTACTTCAAATCGCTGGACACCACCTTCACCCGGCTGCAGGAAGAATCGCTGCTGTATGCGCATGACCCGGTGGTGCAGACCTACGCCGACCGCGCACGCCGCAATGCCGAAAACACCCGCATCCGCGCCATCAGCCAATACGATTTCCACCTGGAATTCCAGCCGCAGGTGTCATTGCGCAGCGGCCTGTGCACCGGCTGCGAAGCCCTGCTGCGCGCCACCGGACCGGACGGCGCGCGGCAGACTCCCTTGGAATTCCTGCGCTGGCTGGCACAGGCCGACCTGATGCGGGAAGTGGATCTATGGGTGGCCAGGCAGGCCGTGCAGCAATGCCTGCAATGGCGCAAACGCGACTTCGCCTTGCCGATGACCATCAACGTCACGGCTGGCACGCTGACGTCCGGCGACTACCTGGAAAAACTGATCAAGGTGCTGGCGCAGGCCGGCGGACAAGTCTCGGTCGAGTTGACCGAAGACGCGCTGGTGGAGGACACCCAGGCGCTGCACACCGCCTTCGACCGCCTGCATGCCATAGGCGCACGGGTCTACATCGACGACTTCGGCACCGGCTATTCGGCCCTGAGCTATCTGCACCAGTTCGAGATCGACGCGGTCAAGATCGACCGCAGCTTCGTCGTGGCGCAAGACAGCGACAGAGGCGCGCTGGTCTTGAACGGCCTACTGCGCTTTTGCGAAGCGTTGAACCTGCAGATCGTGGTGGAAGGCGTGGAAACGGACCAGCAGCTGATGGCGCTGGAATCCCCCGCCGAGATCATCGTGCAGGGGTGGTACTACAGCAAGGCCATGTCCGGCGACAGCCTCATGGACTACGCGCGGGAGCGGCAGGCTGCGCCGACCATGCGTGCGCAGCCCTCGCCCGTGTCGCCTACTTGATGCCGATGAACGGCAGCGCCGCGCCCGGAACCTGCGTGGACGGCAGCACGCCGTCCCACTTTTCCACCGCGTTCAGGCTCACCAGATTGGTGTTGGCGGCCAGGGCCTCGGCCTTGGCGCGGATCGCGGCCGCTTCGGCGTCGCCGCGCATGCGGATGCCGTCGGCTTCGGCCGTGAACTGCTGGCGGCGCGCGTCGGCTTCCGCCTTGGCCTTGACCACCTGGATCTCGGCGGTGATCATCGCCGTTTCCTTTTGCTGGCGGGTCGTCTCGATCTGCACCTGCGCCAGCATGCGTTGTTCGATCGAGTGCTCATAGGCCTGCGAGAAACCGACTTCCTCGATCTGCACGCCCACCACCTGCACCGGCGCGCCTTCCATCGTCTTGAGCACGGCGGCGTTGACGTCCTGCCCCAGCTTCTGGCGTTCCTGGATGGCGCGCACCGCGGTGTACTGGCCGAACACGTTCTTCACCGAATCCGGCGTCTTGCGTTCCAGCACGCGCATCTGCAGGTTGCTGATGGTGCCGTACTCCGAATACAGCTCGGCCACGTGCTCGGGCGGCACACGATAGGTCACCGACACGCGCAGCGTGGCCGGCTGCTGGTCATAGCTGTAGGCTTCCAGCTTTTCAAACACGAACGTGTGGTCGCGCACCGACACCGTCATGACGTTGTCGATGAACGGGGTCTTGAAGTCCAGGCCCGGTTCCGACACGCGCACCAGCTTGCCGTTGCGCAGCACCACGCCGCGCTCGCCCTGATCGACCTGGAACCAGGAATCGAAAGCCAGGAACAGGATCAGCACAAACAACACCGCCGTAATCACCGCGATCTTGATACCGCGCGGCTTTACAGCACCAATCGTCTTGACCATCTGGATGTCTGTCGGCTTCACTTCGAATCCCTTTCTGATTTTGAACGTTTACGGTCCGAGAGCACGGCGGCGATGCCGCGCGCCAGCAAATAGGCGACCACGGCCGCCCCAACCAAGATCAGGAAATACCTCATCGTGCGTTCCCCCCCGGAAAATAAGCAGGGGATTCTATCGCGAGTGGAAGCCAAACGAATTGTGGCGATTGTTGCGACGGCATCGGCAAGCGGAAGTGGCGCGGGTTCTACGACGGCGCTACGCTAGGCATCTCTACACTGCAGGAGCCGCAACCATGCGCCGCAAACCCTCGATGATCATTGCCATCCTTGCCTGTGCCGCCGCGCTCGGCGCGCCGGCTCAAGCCGCGCCGCCGGAGGGCAAAGGCAAGCCGGACCACGCGGGCCAAGGCAATGGCAACGGTAACGGCAATGGCAAGAACAAGGGCCAGCAGAGCCAGGACGGCGGCGTCAGCGTCACGCTCAGCACTGCGGGCATCACCGTTTCCACCGCGCGCGGCTACGCCGTGCAGGCGGGCGCAACCGGCTACGGCTCGCTGCCGCCGGGCATACGCAAGAATCTGGCGCGCGGCAAGCCTCTGCCTCCGGGCATTGCCAAGAAGATGGTGCCCAGCCCCATGCTGGCGCGCCTGCCGGTCCATCCCGGCTACGAATGGCGCGTCGCCGGCAGCGACCTGATCCTCGTCGCCATCGCCACCGCCGTCGTGGCGGACGTGCTCACGGGCGTGTTCAACTAGCCGCCCATGCGCGCCGGACGCCGCCGCGCGGCGTCCATAGTTCCTAGCATCAGGCCGCACACTGTTACGTCCCTGCGGCGGGTCTATCTGCTACCGTTGAATCGCCTCGCGCCGCGGCCCTGGCCCGGCGCCCACGACGGAGACCGCGCATGCCACGTCCTTCCGAATCCGCGCCGCTGATCGGCGTGATCCCCCCCTACATGCTGGACAGGCTGGCGCAGCACGCCGACGCGCGCGTCAGCATGCCCGCGGTCAAGACGCTGATCATCGACCAGCAGCAGCGCAGCCTGCGCGAGATGGCGGTGCAGCCGCCGCGCGCCAAGCCCGCCCGCCCCAAGAAGGCCGCGCCCGCCGGCACGCCCCAGCGCGCCGTGCACGACGCCGCCAACACCACCACCCTGCCCGGCAAGCTGGTGCGCGCCGAAGGCGCCCCCGCCAGCGGCGACGTGGCGGTGGACGAGGCCTACCAACACCTGGGCTCGACCTACAAGTTGTTCTGGGACGTCTACCAGCGCCATTCCATCGACGGCCAGGGGCTACCGCTGATCGGCACCGTGCATTACGGCGAAGACTACGACAACGCCTTCTGGAACGGCGCGCAGATGGTGTTCGGCGATGGCGACGGCGAAGTGTTCAACCGCTTCACGGTGGCGGTGGACATCATCGGCCACGAACTCACGCACGGCGTGATCGACGCCGAGGCCGCCTTGCTTTACCAGGGCCAGTCCGGCGCCTTGAACGAATCCCTGTGCGACGTGTTCGGCGCGCTGGTCAAGCAGCACACGCTGGGCCAGGATGCGCGCCAGGCCGATTGGCTGGTGGGCGCCGGGCTGTTCAAGCCCAAGATCCGCGCCCGCGCGCTGCGCTCCATGGCGGAACCCGGCAGCGCCTATGACGACCCCTTGCTGGGCAAGGATCCGCAGCCCGGCCACATGCGCGATTACGTGGACACGCCGAACGACAACGGCGGCGTGCACATCAACTCCGGCATCCCCAACCGCGCCTTCTATCTGGCGGCCACCGCCCTGGCCGGCCCCGCATGGGCCAGCGCCGGCCGCGTCTGGTACGACGCGCTGTGCGACAAGCGCCTGCGCCACGACGCCGACTTCGTACAGTTCGCGAAGCTGACGCTGGCCGTGGCGGCGGAACGCCACGACGCCGCCGTGCGCGAGGCCGTGGCCCAGGCCTGGGCCGGCGTGGGAGTCCAGACATGATAGAACTGCCTTCCCTGGACCTTGCGCTGCTGGTGCGTCTGACCCGCGAAGGCGGGCTGGCGTATGTGCCCGCGCTGGCGCAGCCGCGCAGCATCGACCTCGTCACCTGCCCGCCGGACGTAAGGCAGGAAGTGTGCGACGCCCTGCAACGTTGCATGCCTGTCGCCGTTCCACGCTGTGCCGAGGGCGGCGGCGACCAGCGCTACTTTCACGTGGAGGTCGTGTACGAAGGCGACGACGCCGCGGACATCAGCTTCGACGTGCCGGAGACCGACGCGCCCGAGCCGCTGGTGCGCTTGTGGAAAAGCCGGGCCGGACAGGCTTGAGCGCGGCATCGCGGTATTGCCCGATCTGGATGGCGCGGCCGGCGTAAAGGCCGGTGGCCGCCATTGCCAGGCACAAGGCCGCGCACAGGCCCAGCGCCACGTTCCAGTTGCCCAGCGCGTCATGCAGCGTCCCCGCCAGCGCGGGACCGCTGGCGGCGAACAGGTAACCCACGCATTGCGCCATGCCCGATAGCGCCGCCGCCTGCTGCGCATGGCTGGCGCGCAAGCCGACGAATGCAAGACCGAGGATGATGCCCCCGCCCGTGCCCAGGCCCATCAGCACGATCCACAGCGTCGCCCAACCGGGCGCGACGATCAGGCCGACGAACGCGGCGAGCGAGGCCGCGGCCGAGCAGAACGCGGCGCCGCGCTGGTCCTTCAAGCGCCGCACCACCGGAGCCAGGAACAGGGCCGGGACCGCCGACATGAGCTGCAGCAGACCATGCAGCGCGCCGGCGCGTTCGGCCGTATAGCCAGCATCGCGCAGGATGGCCGGCAGCCAGCTCACGCCCACATAGAACACGAAGGAATTGATGCCCAGGAACAGCGTCACCTGCCACGCCAGCGCCGAACGCCACAAGCGGGGGCCATGCGGCGCGTGCGCCGTGGATGCCGCGGGCGCAGTGTGATTGGCCAGCTGCGGCAGCCACAGCAAGGCGCTGAGCACGGGCACCACCAGCAGGCAGCCAGTGGAAAAACGCCAGGTCGCGTCGGACAGGTCCGCCAGCGGGATGGCGACGGCGGACGCCAGGCCCGCGGCCAGGCTCATGGTCAGCACGTAGGCAGACGTCAGGCTCGCCACCTGCTGCGGAAAATCGCGTTTCAAGAGGCTGGGCAACAGCACATTGCCGATGGCGATGCCGGCGCCGATGACAACCGTGCCCAGGAACAGGCTCCAGGCCGGCCCCAGCGTGCGCACGACGATGCCTGCCGCGACCAGCAGCATCGCGGCAAACAAGCTGCGCTCCAGGCCGTGGCGGCGCGCCAGGCCCGCCGCGAACAGCGACACCACGGCAAAGGCCAGCAAGGGCAAGGTGATCAGCATGCCCGCGGCCGTGGCGCTCAGCCCCAGCTGCTCGCGGATCATGCCGGTCAGCGGCGGCACGCCGGTAATGGGCGCGCGCAGCGCCATGGCCATGCAGAGAATGCCCGCAATCAACAACAGGGGATTGCCGGCGGGACGCTTGGAAGAGAGAGGATGCGAATTCATGCAGCCAGCTTACGCATCGCCGCCTTCGCCGAATTTCGCCATAATGACAAATTATCCCTAAATTCTGCCAAGGTGATATTCGATGCACCGCCTGGACGACCCCGCTCCGTTTTTCAATCCCGATATTGACTCGCAATGGACCTATGCCACGCGCGTGCACGCGGATGAGAACGACCAGGAATCGCCTCCGCACCGGCACGCCATGGGCCAACTGGTCCTTTCCTTGCAAGGCGGCGTGACCTGCTCGGTGCCGCAGGGCCTATGGATGGTGCCGCCGCAATGCGGCGTCTGGATTCCCGGCGGCGTTCCGCACAGCAACCGCGTCACGCAGAATGCCCGAGTGTGCTTCCTGTTCGTGCCGCCCGACGCCGCGGGCCTGCCTGGGCAGTGCCGCACGCTGGCGATCTCGCCGCTGGTGCGCGAATTGGTCGCCTATCTGGCGGACCTGGCGCCGGCGGACACGGCAACGCCTGCCAACCGGAAGCTGGCCGAAGTGCTGGTCGAGCAATTGGCGCGCATGCCGGCCGAGCACCTGCACCTGCCCATTTCCGAGCACCCGCGCCTGCGCGAGATCGCCGACGCCCTGCACGACGATCCCGCCGACCGCAGCACGGTGGCGCAATGGGGCAGGCGCGTCGCCATGAGCGAACGCACGCTGGCGCGGCTGGTGCAGCAGGAGCTCGGCATGAGCTTTGGCCGCTGGCGCCAGCAGATGCACATCATCCAGGCCTTGCAGCGCCTGTCCGCGGGCATCTCGGTGCAGCGCACTGCGGAAGACCTGGGCTACGAATCCGTCAGCGCCTTCATCACCATGTTCCGCAAGACGCTGGGCAAGACGCCTGCGCGCTACTTCGCGGACAAGGCCGACGGCATCAATTGACGGCGGGCGGATAGTCCAGCTCGCCCGACTTCATCTGGCCGCGCAGGCGCGCCTCGCGCAGCTCGGCGACCGTCTGGTCCCGGGTTTGGTCCGATCGCGACGGCAGCGCCGGCGGATAATCCTGTTCGCCGTAGGTGACCAGGCCGGCCGCGCGCGCGGCGTCGAGTTCTTCGCGCACCTGCTGGCGGGTCTTGCTGCTGACGTGGGGCAGATCCACCGGGTATTGCTGTTCGCCATAAGTCACCAGGCCGGCGGCCTTGGCTTCCATCAATTCGGCGCGCACCTGCGCACGGGTCTTGCCTTCGGCATGCGCGGCGGCGCCAGCGAGCGCCATGCTCAGCGCCAGGACGGAGAGTCGGAATGTATTCATGAAATCCTCTGCGGTTAACGAGTGCTGCATTATTCGTTCGCCGGCCCGCCGCGATAAATCCCGCGCGGCGCAATCCAAGGTTGCCCGCCGCGCAAGCCTCGCCGCCTGCCGGCGCCACGAGGCGCACACCCTTGCGTCCCGTGCAAGGGTGGGTTGATCCAGGAATGGTTTTTCCGGTCCCCGCATCTACCTAGACTGAATGGCTCCTGTTATCCAAGGACGCTATTCCATGTTTTCCACTACCTCTCCGGGCAGGAGCGGTCCGCGATCATGACGGCCGCCGCTCCCCCCGCCCCGCCCCCCGCAGCGGCCTTCGGCTGGCGCATCCTGACCGGATTGCTAGGCGTGCTGCTGGCGGTGATCCTCGCCGGGCTCAATGAAAACGTGACCAAGATGGCGCTGCCCGACATCCGCGGCGCGCTGGGCATCAGCTATGACCAGGGCACCTGGTTCGTGGCCGTCTATGCCGCGGCATCGGTATGCGCCATGGCGTTCGCGCCCTGGTGCTCGGTCACGTTTTCATTGCGCCGCTTCACGGTCACGGCGCTGGCCGCCTTCGCGCTGTTCGGCGCGCTCTGCCCGTTTGCGCCCAACCTTCCCGTACTGCTGCTCCTGCGCACCCTGCAAGGGCTCGCGGGCGGCGCGCTGCCACCCATGCTCATGACGGTGGCGCTGCGTTTCCTGCCGCCAGGCATCAAGCTCTACGGACTGGGCGGCTACGCCCTCACCGCCACCTTCGCGCCCAGCCTGGGCATACCGCTGGCCGCCTTCTGCACCGAGGTGCTGGGCTGGCGCTGGGCCTTCTGGCTGATCGTCGCTCCGGCGGCGCTCGCCGCCTGGGCCGTCTGGCGCGGCCTGCCCCAGGATCCGCTCAAGCTCGAACGCCTGCGCCTGTTCGACTGGCGCGGCCTGCTGCTGGGCGCGCCTGCGCTGTCCATGCTGGTCATCGGCCTGTTGCAGGGCGACCGGCTGGACTGGCTGAACTCGCCGCTGATTTCCGTTCTGCTGGGCGGCGGCGGCGCGCTGATGGTGCTGTTCATGATCAACGAATGGTCCCATCCCCTGCCGTTCTTCAAGATCCAGCTCTTGCGCCACCGCAACCTGAGCCATGCCTTGCTGACGCTGGGCGGCGTGCTGATCGTGCTGCTGGGCGTGATCCTGATCCCGTCGAGCTTCCTGTCGCAGTTGCGCGGCTATCGCCCGCTGGAAACGGCGCCGGTGCTGCTGACCATGGGCCTGCCGCAGCTGATCGCGCTGCCGCTGGTGGCCGCGCTGTGCAACCTGCGCCAAGTGGATTGCCGCTGGGTGCTGGCTGCGGGCCTGGGACTGCTGGCCCTGTCCTGCCTGCTCGGGTCGCAACTGACGCCGGTCTGGTCGCGCGAACAGTTCTACCTGCTCGAAGCGGCGCAGATCTTCGCCCAGCCCATGGCCGTGATACCGCTGCTGATGCTGGCCACCGGCGGCCTGACACCGCAGGACGGCCCCTGGGCTTCGTCCTGGTTCAACACCATCAAGGGCTTTGCCGCGGTGGCCGCCACCGGCCTGCTGGACGCGCTGACGACGTCGCGCCGCAACTACCACTCCAGCATGCTGGCCGACCAGCTGGGCAACTTTCCGCTGAGCACGGCCGGCGAAAACGCGGCGGCGCTGACCCGCCGCATCCAGGAGCAGGCCGCCGTGCTGACCTCCGCCGATCTCTATCTGTGCATGGCCGGCGTGGCCGTGCTCCTCATCCTGCTGATCCCCTTCGTCGCGACCCGGATCTACCCTCCGCGCGCCGCGGCCTGAAATCGAGTCCATATCATGCCTTTCTCTCTCTTACGTTCTCCGCTTCCCCGCGCCGGCGCCCTGGGCGCCCTGGTCCTCCTGGCCTATGCAGGCTGGTCGTGGTCCGCCACCGGCGCCGCCGAATCCACCGACGACGCCACCGTCGTCGCCGATCACACCATCGTCGCGCCGCAGGTATCGGGCTTCATTGACGCCGTGCTGGTCGAAGACAACCAGGCGGTCAAACAGGGCCAGTTGCTCGCCCGCATCGACGACCGCGACCATCAGGCCGCGCTGGCGGCCGCAAGCGCCGAACTCGCAGTCGCCGCCGCGCGCCTGTCGGACGCGGCCGCGACGCTGGAACGCCAGCAGGCCGTGATCGACCAGGCCCAGGCCGTCACCCGCGCCGACCTGGCGGACATCCGCTATGCCGAAAGCGAGGCGCAGCGCCATCGCAGGCTGGCCAGCGAGGGCGCGGGCACGCAACAGGCCTATGAACAGGCCCGCAGCCGGCTGGACATGGCGCAAGCGCGCCAGGCCGAGCACACGGCCAACCTGCAGGCGGCGCGCAAGCAACGCGAAGTGCTCGAGGCCAACCGCGAGGCCGCACAGGCCGGCTTGCTGCGCGCGCAGGCGCTGAAGGACCGTGCCGAACTCAATCTGTCGCACGCCCAGGTCGTCTCGCCGATAGACGGCATCGTCGGCCGGCGTTCGCTGCGCGTGGGCGCCTACGTCAGCCCGGGCACGCCCATCCTCGCGGTGGTGCCGCTGCAGCAAGCCTATGTGGTGGCGAACTTCCGCGAAAGGCAGTTGACCCGCATGCGCCCGGGCCAGCCCGCGACCATCACGGTCGACGCCTATCCGGATACGCCCTTGCGGGGCCGCGTCCAGAGCATCGCGCCGGCCACCGGCCTGAGCTTTTCTCCGGTCGTCCCGAGCAATGCCACGGGCAACTTCACCAAGGTGGCGCAGCGCCTGCCCGTCAAGATCGTGCTGGACGCGCCCGCCGAAGGCGCGCCCCCCC
>JALDYL010000017.1:0-51117 GCA_032153965.1 Achromobacter sp.
GCGTCTTATCTGGCTACGAGGATAAGACCAATATCTGGAGTGCATGTCATGCCCCCTCAGTTTCCCCTGCCGCGCGCAAACGTCTCCCTTCCTGCCTTGCTCGCGGCTGGCGCATTCGCGCTGCCGCTGGCCGGGGCGATGGCGCCCGCCCACGCGCAGACGCCGGCCGGGCAGGTGAGCGTGGTCATCGAGCCCGGACCGCTCAGCGCGGCGCTCTCGGCCTACGCCGCCCAGGCCGGCGTGCTGTTGTCGTTCGATCCCGCCCTGACGCGCGACCTGCAATCGCCCGGCTTGCGCGGCAGCCATGGCTTCGAGGACGGGCTGCGCCAATTGCTGGCCGGCAGCGGCCTGGAACCGGCGCGGCGCGCCGACGGCGGCTACACCTTGCGCAAGTTGCCGCAAAGCGAGGTCACGGCCTTGCCCGCCGTGACCGTGACCGGCGCTGGCGACGAGGGGCCCTCCGAAGGGACTGGATCCTATACCGTGCCGGCGACCAGCGCCGCCACCCGCATGCCGCTGTCGCTGCGCGAAACTCCGCAATCCATCAGCGTCGTCACGCGGCAGCAGATGGACGACCAGAATCTGAACACGCTGGACGAGGTGATGCGCCAGACGCCCGGCATCGCGGTCGACCGGCTGGATGAGCGCGTGCAATTCACCTCGCGCGGCTTTGCGCTGAATACCATGCTCGACGGCGTGCCCACGCTCTCGTTCAAGACGCCGTCCGCCGAAGCGGGAATGATCAACACCGCCATCTACGACCGGGTGGAAGTCGTGCGGGGCGCGGCGGGCCTGCTCAACGGCGTGGGCGAACCGGGCGGATCGGTAAACCTGGTGCGTAAGCGCCCCACCTCGGAGTTCGCCGGCCACGTCACCGCGGGCGTCGGCCGCTGGAACAGCTACAACGCCGAAGTCGACCTGGGCGGCCCGCTGAACAGCGCCGGCACGCTGCGCGGCAGGGTGGTCGCCGCCCGCACCGCGGGCGACAGCTTCATCGACTACAAGAAGCGGTCCGACGATGTCTTCTACGGCATCCTGGAGGCCGACATCCTGCCGAACACCACGGTCAGCCTGGGCTACGAGCATCAGAAGACCGCCATCGACGGCGCCAATTTCGGTCAGGCGCCGCTGTTCTACAGCGACGGCACGCGCACGAATCTACCCAGGTCCTTCAATCCCGTGACGCCGTGGAGCCAATGGGACATGTACACGGACCGGATATTCGCCACGCTGGACCATCGCTTCGGCAGCGGCTGGCACATCAAGATGGACGCCAGCCGCTTGAAGAACGAAAGAAAGGCGGCCTGGGGCTATCTGCTGGCGTACCGTCCCATCGATCCGTCCGGCGCTTCCACCATCGAGCTGCGCGACAACCCGGCAAACTCGACCAACAAATCCTTCGACGTCTATGCCGAAGGGCCGTTTCAGGCATTCGGCAGGGAACACCGCGCCGTCCTGGGGGTGAGCTACAACCGCTACACCAGCGAACTCAATCTGAACTCGGCAAACCCGGCCGGCTGGGACCGACGCCCGGTGAACTTCTACGAGCTGCGCGATGTCCAGAGGCCGTCCATGCCCTACACCTTCTTCAACACCTTCCTGGACGCGAAGGAAACCGCCATCTACGGTTCGGCGCGCTTGAAGGTGGCTGATCCGGTGTCGGTGATACTTGGCGCACGGACAACCTGGTACGAAGAAAATTCATCGTCCTACAACGGTCCCGCCAATCTCTGGACCCACAACCCCACCGCAAAGGAAAACGGCGTCTTCACGCCCTATGCCGGCGTGGTCGTGGACCTGAGCAAGGATTATTCGGCCTACGCCAGCTACACCCGGATCTTCATTCCTACCACCTCGCGCGACGCCGGCAATGTGGTGCTGCCGCCGCAAACTGGCCAGAACTATGAACTCGGCCTGAAGGGCGAGCACCTGGACGGCAAGCTGAATTCCAGCTTCGCGATCTTCCGCACCCAGGAGGAAAACGTTGCGGTCGAAGACCCGTCGAGCCCGCCGCTGCCGGACGGCAGCACGCCCTATCGCGCGGTCAAGGGCGCACGCAGCAAGGGTTTCGAAGTAACCCTTGCCGGCGAAGTGGCGCCCGGCCTGCAGCTGATGGGCGGCTACACCTACTTCGCCAAGCGCGACGCCGAAGGCGCATTGCTGCTGCCGAGCACGCCCCAGCGCCTGTTCCGCCTGGCTGCCAGCTACAGGCTGCCCGGCGAGTGGAACAAGCTCACGATCGGCGGCAACGTCAGCTACCAGAGCAGCATCTACTACGACGAAGCCAGCGGCTTGGGGCGCGCCAGCCAGGGCGGCGTCACCTTGTTCGGCCTGATGGCGCGCTATGACTTCAACAGGCATGTGTCCGCTTCCATCAACGTGGAAAACCTGACCGACAAGTATTACTACAGCGGTTTGGGGGGCTACAACGGCTACAACTATGGCACGCCCCGGAACGTGTGGATGAAGGTCAGCTACAAGTTCTGATCGGCCGGGTAGGCTGGGCGGCGAGCGAGGGGGGCTTAGGCCCGGGGCGCGGGTTTGATGTTTGTCATGTCGATGGCATCCTTGCAGGTGGGACAATCCTGACTGATGGTCATTCCCATACGCAGCCATGAATACCTACCCCTTGCTGCTCATCCTGCACCTGCTCGCCGCCTTCCTCTTCGTCGGCACGGTCAGCTTCGAGGTGCTGTTCCTGGAGCCCGTGCACAAGCGCCTGCCGCCCGATGTGCGCCGCGCTTTGGGCAGCCAGCTGGCGCCGCGCGTGCGGTCCGTGCTGCCGTGGTCGGTCGTGGTGCTTTACCTGGCCGGCCTGGGCCTGGCCTGGCAATACCGCAGCGCGCTCGCCGATCCGTTCGCCTCGTCCTTCGGCATCCTGTTGTCGCTGAAGATCGCGCTGGCCTTGAGTGTGCTGATCCATGTCGCTTGCGCCCTGACGCTGGCGCGGCGCCAGCGCCTGACCGGGGCCTTGAGCCGGCGCATGCATGTCAGCGTGTTCTGCCACATGGTGTTGATCGTGGTGCTGGCCAAGGCGATGTTCCACGTGGCCTGGTGAGGGCGCTGGCCGTGGCGCCATAGGCCCGTGCCGCCGCGCTATGCCGGCAATGCGAGCGGCTCGCGCGTGCCGTAGCCTTCTTCCCCATATACCAGCCCGGACAGCGGCGAACGGCCATGGCCGTGGGCTTCCCACAATTCCGCCATCCACAGCATCGCCGTGTCGACGATGACGTCCTGCACATTGAAACCGGCTTCATCGGACGCGAACAGCGGCACCTTGGGTTCGATGCCGTCTTCCGTGTGGCGCACGTCGAATAGGTAGCGGTGGCCTTCGATGGCCTTGTTGAGCACGAACAGGTCCGGACCTTCCAGGCTGGCCACCACGGAGAACGTGCCTTCGCCGTCCTGGTCGGGGAACACCACGAAGTGGATTTCGCGCGCCTTGGGCGGCAGGGCGGCGAGCAAGGCCGTCAACGTGGCGCCGGCCGCGGCGCCGTGGGCGCGCAGGATGCACAGCAGTTCGGTTTCGTACTCGGATCGGGTCATGGATATTCCGTTCAGGACTGGCTGGCGCAAGCGCGCCGGCCTATGGACACGCGGCGGGGAGGTGCCGTGGATTATCTGCCATTTCTTGTCGCCGTCACCGCGCCAGCCGCAGGCACTCCATGAAGTACGCCGCATGTTCCGAGGCCAGCGCGGCGTCTCGCCACACCATGCCTGTAATCCCGCGGCTGCGCATCGCCAGCGGCAATACCTTGATCATGTGCTGCTTGGCGAAATGCCGCGCCAGCCGCTCCGAGATCGGCAGCACCAGGTCCGATCCGTCCAATAGCGCCACGTTGACCAGCACCGACGACGATTCCACCTGATGCCAGGGCGCAGGCTGGCCGGCCAGTGCCAGCTCGTAATCGATGCGTATCCGCATCGGCGTTGAAGGGCCGGGCGCGATCCAGGGGTATTCCTGCACGTCCTGCCATGTCACCTTGCGTTTGTTCGCCAGCGGATGCGCCGTGCCCACGGCCAGGCAGATAGGCTCGCCGTACAACTCTTCGTAGTGCAGGTTGCGCGGCAGCGAGTGCTGTTCCAGGCGTCCCACCAGCACGTCGAACGTGCCTTCCTGCATCAGCGGCAGCAGGTAGTCCAGCGTGTTCTCGGCCAGCCGCAGCAGCACGCGCGGATAGCGTTCGCGAAAGCGCCGGATGCTGGGCGGCAGCAGCACCGGCGCGATATTGGGCGTGACGCCCACGGCCAGCGTGCCGGTGGCGCCGCGGGCCAGTTGCGCCATGGTGTCCTGGGCGCGGCCCAGCTTGCCCAGGATCTCGCGCGCATGCGTGCGCAGTTCCAGTCCGTACAGCGTGGGCTCGATGCCGCGCGCATGGCGCTCGAACAGCGTCAGGCCGATGTCCGCTTCCAGGTCCTTCAGCCACTTCGACAGCGCCGGCTGCGTGATGTTGAGTTCCGATGCGACCTGGCTCAGGTTGCGGGTTTCGCACAGGCGCACCAGGATGGCCAGGTGGCGCAGACGGATGCGGTGGGTCCAGTCCATGCGGGCGTCCTTCAGACATAAATACAGAGTTATGGCTCGGTAATATTAATTCATTATCAATTTATGTCTCCTCTACACATAATGGCCTGACAACAGAGCCAGGCCGGCGCAAAGCCGGCGGCGAGGAGACACGATGCAGCCGAATTTCCTGCTATTCGTCACGGATCAGCAGCGCGCGGACCATCTGGGCAGCTATGGCAACGCCATGCTGCGCACGCCGGCGCTGGACGCGCTGGCGGGGCAGGGGTGGTCGGCCGACCGCTTTTATGTGGCGTCGCCCATCTGCATGCCCAACCGCGCCACCTTGATGACGGGCCGCATGCCCTCGGTGCACGGGGTGCGCCACAACGGCATTCCACTGTCGCAGCGCGCCGCCACCTTCGTCGACCGCTTGCGTAGCGCGGGCTATGCCACCGCATTGATCGGCAAGTCACACTTGCAGAATATGACCGGCAAGCCCGCCGTCTGGCCGCCGGCTGGCGACGTCGCGCAAGGCGAGGCCTGGACCGCCGAGCCCGGCAACTACGATCAGGAATGGGGCCCGCTGTGGCGCACGGATCCTGGGCATGATCTGGAGACGCCGTTCTACGGCTTCGAGCGCGTGGCGCTGGCGGTGGATCACGGCGACCAGGTCTGGGGCCATTACGAACGCTGGTTGGCCCGCGAACATCCCGAGGCGCGGCGCCTATGGGGGCCCGAGCATGCCCTGCCGGCGCCCGGCTATGTGCTGACAGAGCACCATCAGGCCTGGCGCACCCGCGTGCCGGAAGAATGCTCCACCACCGCCTACATCGGCGACCAGACCATCGCGCAGTTGCGTGACAACGCGGCCAGCGGCAAGCCCTTTTTCATCCAGTGTTCGTTCCCCGATCCGCACCATCCTTTCACGCCTCACGGCAAATACTGGGACATGTACCGCCCGGAAGACGTGAAGCTGCCGGAGTCCTTCCACGCCAGCGCCGCGCCGGGCCATCAGCCGCCGCCTCACGTAGCCTGGATGCACCGGCAGCGTGACCAGGGCAAGGCCGTCAAGCACACACCCGCCATCTTTGCCTGCACCGAGCGCGAGGCGCGCGAGGCCATCGCGCTGAACTACGGTTCCATCAGCCACATCGACGCCACCATCGGCCGCGTCATGCAGGCGCTGCGCGAGACCGGGCTGGACGACAACACCGTCGTCATCTTCACCAGCGACCACGGCGACTACTTCGGCGATCACCAACTGCTGCTCAAAGGGCCGATCCACTACCAGAGCCTGATCCGCACGCCCTTCATCTGGCGCGATCCGCAGGCAGCGCCCGCCGCCCCGCGCAGCCAGGCGCTGTGCTCCACCGCCGACATCGCGGCCACCGTGCTGGCGCGCGCCGGCCTGCCGGCCTACAACGGCATGCAGGGCGCATCGTTGCTGCCGCTCATGTCGGGCGAGGCCGACCGCCTGCGCGACGCGGTGCTGATCGAGGAAGAGGGCCAGCGCACCATGTTCGGCTTTCCCGGCCGCACCCGCATGCGCACCTTGCAGACGCCGCGGCATCGGCTCAGCGTCTATGCCGATGCCGCCTGGGGCGAACTCTACGATCTGCGCGAAGACCCCCACGAACTGCGCAACTTGTGGGGCGACCCCGCCGCCAGCGCGCTGCGCGCCGAACTGCTGCTGGAACTGTCGCGCAGCATGATCCGGCACGCCGAGACCAGCCCGCACCCCACCGCCATCGCCTGATTCCGCCGCCACGGCGCCGGCCTGCGGGTTGGCGCCATCCAGGAGAAAAGCATGATCAAGTCCTTGTTGCTCTGTACGGCGCTGCTCGTGGCCGGTACCTCAGTCGCGGTGGCGTCCGACTATCCGTCGCGTCCCGTGCGACTCATTGTCAACTTCCCGCCCGCGGGTCCGCTGGACCTGGAAGCCCGCGCCATCGCGCAGCATGCGGGCAAGATCCTGGGCCAGACCATCGTCGTCGAAAACCGCTCTGGCGCATCGGGCAACATCGGCGCCCAGTCCGTGGCCCAGGCCGCACCCGATGGTTACACGCTGCTGATGACGCTGGACACGCTCATGACCGTCAACCCTTACATCTTCAAGGGGCTGGACAAGGACGTGACCCAGCGGCTGGAACCGCTGAGCCTGGCCGGCTCCTTCGGCCTGGCGCTGGCGGTGCGCCCCGAACTCGGCCTCAATACGCTGGACGAATTCCTGCGCTACGCCAAGGCCAATCGCATCACTTATGCCTCAGCCGGCTACGGCAGCCCCGGCAATCTGGCCTTCGAAAAGCTCCGTCTCGCGGCCGGCATGGAAGTCGCGCATGTGCCATATCGCGGCAACGCGCCTGCCGTGAACGCGCTGCTGGGCGATCAGATTCAGGCTGCCTTTCTTGCCACGCCCGGCGTCCTGCCGCATGTGCGGGCAGGCAAGCTGAAGGCCTTGGCGGTGTCGGGCAAGGAACGCGACGCCGACCTGCCTGAAGTCCCCACGGCGGCGCAGTCGGGCGTGGCTGGCTTGAAGGACTACGACGTGTCGTTCGCCTTCCTGGTGATGGCGCCCAAGGGCACGCCCAAGGAGATCGCGCAGGTCTGGGACGACACGCTGGCCAAGGTCTACGCCATGCCGGAGTTCCAACAGAGCATGGCCATGCTGGGCATGCGCGGGCCGTTCGCGGGCAAGGCGCAGGCACAGGAATGGGTGGAGAGGGAGGCCAAGGGCTGGAAGGAGGTGATCGCGAAGGCGGGAATACGCGGGGAATAACGCTGTAACACACCGGTCAGCAGGCTCTGCTAGACTGGTTTCACTCTTTGGGGAGTAGCCTCCCTGCTGCCAGTTCCGCAGGGGCTTGCGTCAACATTCTTGGCTGGCTCGGCCATGGCGCAGGCGGCATCCATGCTTGGCGAGACCACGGATTTTTCGCGCGACGCCGGGCGGCGCGGAAGGTCCGTGCCGTTTCCGCCCAGCAGGATCCTTCCTCCCATGAATGCCATCGCCATCATCGTTCTCGCGTTCGCCATGTCCACGGACGCCTTCGCCGCGGCCATCAGCAAAGGCGCCGCGCTCTACAAGCCCCGATTCCCGGAAGCCCTGCGTACAGGGCTGATCTTCGGCGTGATAGAAGCCATCACCCCAGTGATAGGCTGGGCGCTGGGCTCCGTCGCTGCCAAGTATGTGGTCGCCTGGGACCATTGGATCGCGTTCGCGATGCTCTGTACCCTGGGCTTGCTGATGGTGCGCAACGGCTTCAAGGACGAAGACGAAGATGCCGCGCCCGTCACTCGCCATTCCTTCTGGCTCCTGGCCGCAACGGGCTTGGCCACCAGCATCGATGCCATGGCGGTCGGCGTGGGGTTGGCGTTCGTGGACGTGAACATCGTGGTGGCGGCCATCGCCATCGGCCTGGCAACCACGCTGATGGTGACCCTGGGCGTGATGCTCGGGCGGGTGCTGGGCAACGTTGCCGGCAAGCGAGCCGAGATCCTGGGCGGGATCGCGCTGATGGGGATAGGCGCGGCGATACTTTATGAACATCTCAGCGCCGCGGCCCCCTGAAGCAAGGGAAGCTCGCCGATACCGGGCGAAGATTGCGGCGCGGCGTGACGGCGCAGCCCAGGCGATGTCGCTCAGGTTCCGCCTTCAGGAGCATCGGCGCGGCAGAACGTGATCTGAAAACTGCCCGGGAGTTCGAACGCCACATGGTGCCGAACCTGCGGTTCTATGAGCACTTGCTGTCCGGCCGTCAGCACCACTTCGGCGTGCGGCGGATCATCCAGCGTGTAGCGCAGCACGCCGGCGTGCACCTTCAACAAGCCCCAGGTTCCGGCCTTGGTCGTATGCGCCGCAAGCAAACCGGCCGGCAGGTTGTCGGGCGTGAATACCGGGCTGTCACGGTAGGGTCGCACGCCGTCAGGCAACGAGTCGGGCAGGTGCGGCAGACTCTGACGCTGCTGCCACACGTTCCACAGCTTGGCGGCGATGCGTTCGGCCATGGCGTCGGCCTGGGCCTGCAAGGCTGGCTGGCCGAGGCCGGCGGTGACGCCATGGAACAGGGCCAGCCAGCGCTGGAACAGCGGCCACGAAAGATCCGCGATGCGCGCATGCGCGGGAATCGGCGCGCCCTTGAAGCGGCGCGTGCCCAATAGCAGCGCCGACCAGAAATCGCACAGCAGGTCCAGGTGGTGGTCCCAGTCCGCCACGCGTGAGTTGAATATCGGGCCCAGCGTTTCATCCTGGCGCACTTGCGCATAGAAGCGGTGCACCAGTCGTCGGATGTCTGCTTCGGTGATCGGGGGAGCCGCCGAGGCAGGCGCAAGGGGAGAGGCGGATTCGGACATGGGAGCAGGGAAGGGGATCTGCCTGCATTGTCCGACGCTGACCGGAGTTGCTCCGATGACAAAAGTCATTGGCGCCCAGAGCTGGATCATTCCTGGCCAGCGGGTGGCATGGGCACGGCCTCGCTGTCAGAACGGCCGCTTCGCCGTCGTCGCCAGCCTGGCCAGATGCGCTGAATCGTGCACCACCCATTGGCAACGCTTGCCGCTGATGTAGCCCTGTGTCTGCCAGTCGTTGAGCAGGCGGCTCAAGGTTTCGGCGCGGATGCCCAGGTGAGCGGCAAGCTGGCGCTGGTTCAGCGGCAGCGTCAGCGCCGCGCCCTGGCGTTCGTGCAGGCCCATGAGGTAATTGGCCAGCCGCTCGGGCGCTGAGCTGGAAGTCATCCAGTCCACTTTGTTGACCTGGTCGTACAGGCTCTTGCTGAGCGCGGCCAGCAGCTTGAGCGCCAGCTCCGGGCAGCGGCGGCAAGCGTCGTGCAACTGGCGGCGGCACAGGCGCCAGCCCTGCAGCACGCTGCGGGCGCGAGCCTGCATGGGGTAGCGGCCGTGGGGCATGAACATGGCCGCCTCCGCCATCAACTGGCCCGGTTCGAACACGCGGAAGACGCGTTCATCGCCGTTGTAGCTGTAGCGCATGACCTCGGCCTGGCCGCTTTCTATCAGCACGTAGCTTGCTGCCTCGTCGCCTTCGCCGAACAGGATCTGCCCTGCTTCGGCCCGCAGCGGGCTGGCTCCGCGCAGCAGGTCGGCCGCGACTTCCTGGGCCATGCCCGGCGGCAAGCCTTGCAGCAGCGGATGCCTTGCCAGCAGGGCGGCCACGGCCGCGCCGGCCAGATTGATATTTGTCATTCTGGGTCTTTCAGTGTGAATGGGAGAATCTTAAACGATAACAATTCTTATTTGAAACTCAATGAATGACTTGCACATGCGCCGCCGCTTCTGCGCGGCAGCCTTGGGAGCGGCGCTGCTGCCCGCGGCGGGAGTCCTGCGCGCGGCAGCGCCGGACCGCCGCGCCCAGCTGACGCTGGCGGGTCCGGGCGCCGTGGTCAGCTATCCACTGATGCACATGGCGGCCACCGGCGCGCTGGCGGATCACGCCGGACAGTTGCGCTTCCGCCTGTGGCAGACGCCTGACCAATTGCGCACCCTGCTGGTGAACGGGGAGCTGGACTTCAGCGCCGCTCCCTGCACGCTGCCGGCCTTGCTGCACAACCGCGGCATGCCGGTGCGCCTGTTGAATATCTCCGTATGGGGCATCCTGTGGCTGGTCAGCCGCGATCCGGCGGTGCGGACCTTCGACGATCTGGCAGGCCGTGAACTGGTGGTGCCGTTTCAGCGCGATCTGCCCGCCGTGTTGCTGGACACCCTGCTGGAAGCGCATGCCGCGCGGGGCTTGGCGCCGGTCGCCTTGCGCCGCACCCGCGACGGACAGGACGCCATCGCGCTGATGCTCAATGGCCAGGCAGGGCAGGCGCTGCTGGTCGAGCCCATGGCCTCGCTGCTGTTGTGGCGGGCTGAACAGACCGAAGGGGCGCCGGCGCTGCATCGCGGACAAAGCCTGGAGCAGGCCTGGAGCGCTGCCTTTCCCGCGCAACCCACGCTGCCGCAGGCGGGTGTCATGGCCGCGGCTGGCGTGGCGGGCGATGCAGCGCTGTGCCGCGCCGTGGACCAGGCCTACGCCGCCTCCGCGCGCTGGTGCGCCGATCATCCCGCCGACTGCGCCGCGCTGGTGCGCGAACACCTGCCGCATCTGCCCCTGGCGGCCATCGAGACCGCCATTCGCTGCACGCGCCTGCAAAGCCGCAGCGCCCGCGACGCGCGTCCCGAACTGGAGGCGCTGTACCGCCTGCTGTCCGGCCGCTTCCCGCAAGCCATCGGGGGCGCCTTGCCGCCCGCCGGGTTCTACGGACCTTGAGGGCCGGCCCGATGAGCACGCACTCCAAAAGCCCCGTCCTCGACACGCCTGCACGCACCTCGCGCGCTTGGAGCGCAGCCGGCGTGCTGCTGCTC
Organism: Achromobacter sp.; assembly: GCA_032153965.1. Taxonomy (GTDB): domain Bacteria; phylum Pseudomonadota; class Gammaproteobacteria; order Burkholderiales; family Burkholderiaceae_B; genus Achromobacter. The sequence continues at coordinate 10,865 of JALDYL010000017.1, forward strand.
TTGCTGGCCTGGCATGTGGCTGCGCGCCAGCTCGGTCCGTTGCTCATGGCTACGCCTTGGGAAGCGCTGTGTGCGATCGGTCCGTTGGTGCGCAGCCCGCAATTCTTCGCCAATGCGGGCGTCAGTCTGATGCGCATCGGCGCAGGGGTGCTGGCAGGCGCTTCCATTGGCTTCGCGCTGGGCGTGCTGGCCGGACATAGCGCGCGCCTGCGCGGCTTGATCGAACCGCTGCGCTGGCTGCTGATGGCCATGCCGCCGGTGGTCGTCGTGGTGCTGGCCATGCTGTGGTTCGGCTTGGGGTCACCCATGGTGATCTTCATTACGACGCTGATGATGGCGCCCGGCATGTACGTCAACACGGTCAAGGGCATGCTGCACGTGGACCGCAAACTGATCGAGATGACACACGTCTACCGCTACGGTCCCTGGCTGCGCCTGCGCCATCTGTATCTGCCGGCGCTCAGCGCGCCGCTGCTTGCGGCCCTGCTGATCGCTGCTTGCGGTGGCGTGCGGCTGGTGGTGATGGCCGAAGTGCTGGGCGCGGAGAATGGCGTGGGCTACGCGCTGGCCAATGCCCGCAGCACTTTCGACACCGCCGAACTGTTCGCCTGGGTCGTGCTGATCCTGGGCCTGGTGGCCTTGCTGGAGTTCGCCTTCCTGCAACCCCTACAGCGCCGGCTGGGTCGCTGGATGGAGCCCAGCCATGCTTGAGATGCAATCCCTGTCGCTGCGTTACGGCGCGCAAACCGTGTTGCAGGACGTGAACCTGCGGCTGCGCCCAGGCGAACGGCTGGGGCTGATCGGCCCCAGCGGTGCGGGCAAGAGCAGTCTGTTGCGCCTGGCCGCCGGTTTGGCTCGCCCCAGCGGCGGCGCGCTGCGCAACGGTTTCAGGCATCCCGTGTTGATGTTCCAGGAACCCCGGTTGCTGCCATGGCGCCACGCGCTGGACAACGTCGCCTTGCCGCTGCGTGCGGCCGGAAAAACGCCCGTCCAGGCCCGCGCCCTGGCCGCGCAATGGCTGGGCCGCGTGGGGCTGGACGCCGCCATGCAGTCCTGGCCGGGCGAGCTGTCTGGCGGCATGGCGCAGCGCGTCGCGCTGGCTCGCGCCCTGGCTCTGGCGCCTGACCTGCTGATGCTGGACGAGCCCTTCAGTGCGCTGGATCCGGCCTTGCGCGGCCAGCTCGCCGCCTGCTGCGGCGAGGAACTGGCGCGCAGCGGCGCGGCCTTGCTGTGCATCAGCCACGACCCCGCGGAACTGCTGGGGCTGGTCGACCGTTGCGTCATGGTGCATCGGGGGCGCGTCATGCCCATCGCATTGGAGAGGCCGGCGGAGTGTTCCGGCAACGACCCGCCGGGCGGCATGCCCAAAACCGACGCGCAACGCCTGCGCGAGCTGCTGCTGGCGGCTGGCGGGCAGCTCTAAGGCATGCGAGCCACTCGAACATGCGAGCCAATCGATTTCCTGTTTTCCGATAGCGGACTCTCCATGAATACCTATCCCTTTCTGCTCGTTCTGCACCTGTACGCAGCCTTCGTCTTCGTCGGCACCGTGACCTTCGAGGTGCTGTTCCTGGAGCCCGTGCAAAAGCGCCTGCCCGCGGACGTGCGCCGGGCACTGGGCGGCCAGCTCGGCCCGCGCGTGCGCGCCGTGGTGCCGTGGGCGGTGGCGGTGCTGTACCTGGCTGGCCTGGGCATGGCCTGGCAGTATCGCGGCGCACTTTCCAGCCCGGGCAGTTCATCCTTCGGCCTGCTGCTGTCGATCAAGATCGCGCTCGCCGCCAGCGTGTTGGTCCACGTAGTCACGGCCATGACGCTGGCGCGGCGCCAGCGCCTGCACAGCGCGCTGCGCAGGCGCGTGCACATCAGCGTCTTCTGTCACATGGTCGGCATCGTCTTGCTGGCCAAAGCCATGTTCCATCTGTCCTGGTAATCCAGTCCATTCAGTTCTACGCGGAAGCACTCCCATGACGTCCCCCGTCCTGCGCCAACTGGCGTCCAGCCTCACTCTCAGCGCCCTCGGCCTGTCCACGGCCTTTGCCCAGGAAGCTGGCCAGCCGCGCGTGGCCCCGGCCAGCCAGACGGCGCCTTCGCTGGCGCCCGTGGTCGTGTCCGGCCAGTCCCTGACGCGCGTCCTCGATCCTGGCCCGCAGCAGGCCCAGGCCGAATTGCAGACCGTGCCCGGCGGCACCAATCTGGCCCAGCCGCAGCAGGAGGTGCGCCTGATTACGCTGCGCGACGCGCTGGACTACCAGCCCGGCGTCATCGTGCAGGAGTTCTTCGGTGGGCTGGATCAGCCGCGCCTGAATATCCGCGGTTCGGGCATCCAGAGCAACCCCTTGAGCCGCGGCATCCTGCTGATGCAGGACAGCCTGCCGCTCAACGATGCCGACGGCTCCTTCATCATCAGCCTGCTTGAACCGCGCAACGCCGGCCTTGTCACTGTGCGGCGCGGCGCCAACGCGCTATCGCCCGGCGCGACCACGCTGGGCGGGGAGGTCGACTTCCAGTCCCTGACCGGAACCCAGAGCGACGTCATCCGTCTGGGCAGCGGCAGCTTCGGCACCCGCAATCTCACGCTATCCAAGGGCTTTGAAGACGAGCGCCTGGACGGCCGCTTCAGCTTCGGCTATGACAAGTCCGACGGCTACCGCCACCATTCCTCGTCCGAGCGTTCCAGCTTCCAGGGCAACCTGGGCTTTCGCCGCGGCACCTTCGAGAACCGCACTTACTTGTCCTACACGGACCTCAAGTTCGACATCCCCCAGCCCGTGCCCAAGGCCCGCATGTATCAGGATCCACGCAGCGTGCTGGGCGATGGCAATACGCCGCAAGACCTGGCCAACAACGTCTACAAGCGCGATCCGCACCGCGACACCAGCCAGTTCCGTATCGCCAACCGCAGCTATTGGGGCACGGATGCGCTCAACCAGACCGCGGGTATCTATTGGCAGCGCACCAACGATGATTTCACCAATCCCCAGGTCGCCAACGTGACGGATGGCGATACCTACGGTCTGGTTTGGCAATTGGCTGGCAAGGCGGGCAGCGTGGACTACCGCGTCGCACTCGACTGGCAGCGCAGTGACATGGACCGCGACCTCTACGCCATACGCCCCGCCGATGGCCGCCGCCTGCAACGCTTCGGCGCCTACGACCTCAAGGCCGAGAACCGCAGCGCGCTGGTCGGCCTGGATTGGCACGTGACCGAGCAGTTGAGCCTGGTCGGCGACCTGAAGTACACCCAGGCCGTGCGCGACGCGCGCGAACGCAATAGCGGCAAGACCCTGGACCAGGACTGGAACTACGCCACGCCGCGCCTGGGCATCATCTGGCAGCCCGCCGCCGCCCAGCGCTGGTACGCCAACGTCAGCCGCAGCAACGAAGCCCCGACCTTCTGGGAAATCGTCAATGGCGAAGTGCCCGCGCCCATGAACCCCGCCACCGCGGTCACGTCCATGAGCAAGCTCGACCTGCAACGCGCGCTGACGTATGAAGTCGGCGGAGACGGCACGGTCCACGTCGCTGGCCGCGACCTGAACTGGACCGTGTCCCTGTACCGCAGCAACGTCGAGGACGAACTCATGTCCGTCACCAACGCCAACGGCACGCCGGCGGGCACCTACAACTACGCCGGACGCACCCGCCACCAGGGCATCGAGGCCGGCATCAACGGCAGCCTGCCCTCGCCCGGCGAGGGGGTTTTCGACTATCGCATCGCCTATACCTTCAGCGATTTTCGCTTCCGCAGTGGTGAGTACCAGGGCAACCGCATCGCCGGCGTGCCGCGCCACCTGCTCAGCGCGGAGGTGATGTACCGCCTGGGCGGTTGGCGTTTCGGCCCCAATCTGCGCTGGCTCATGAGCGACACCGAAACCAACCACGCCAATGCGCCGGGCACGCAGCAGAACGCTTATGCATTGCTGGGCTTCAAGGTCGCATACGAGCACGATGCGCACTGGAGCGGGTACGTGCAGGCTGACAACCTGACAGACAAGACCTATGCCAGCAGCTATGCCATCCGCAATACGGCCACGCCCGCGATGCCGATCTTCCTGCCAGGCAACGGCAGGTCATTCAGCGCAGGCGTAGCGTATCGGTTCTGAGCGGCAGGCTAACCGCGCGCGCATCCTATCAGCGCCGCACGCGCGCCGTCGAAGTTGCGGCACTCGGATTTCAACCACTCGGAAAAGATTCGGGTGCGCCGCTCTTCAGGCCGGCGCGACAGCAATACATAGCGCGCCGGCGCGGGCACGTGCTTGCCGAACACGTCTACCAGCCGCCCGCTGCGGAGTTCGTCGTAGACCATTGCGCTGCGCCCGATAGCCACGCCCTGGTGGTTCAGCGCGGCGCCGATGGCCAGGCTGGCCAGGTTGAACTGCGGCCCCTCCAGATGCCGGATCCAGTCCGGCCTATGCGCTTGCATCCAGGTGCGCCATTCGATGAACTCCGCGGCGCCGACCCAAGGCGAGGCGTCGTGCAGGAACTCGACGCCGTCGAGCGATTTGCCGGCGCCAAACGCGGGGTGGGCCGCGAGGTAATCGGGCGTTGCGACCACCAGCAGGTATTCGTCCAGCAGGGCGTCCGCCTGCAAATGGCTGTAGTGCGCCGGGTCGTAGCGGATGGCGAGGTCTATGTCTTCTTCCTCCATCAGCTTGCGGTCCAGCAGCTGGAACTCCGCCTTCAGCCGCACCGACACGTCCGGCTGTAAGCGATGGAATTCCGTCAGGCGCGGCATCAGCCATTGCAGCGCGAACGACGGCAGGCAATTGACCTGCAGCGCGGATGCCGGCAAGCCCAGCCGCTCGATTTCCTGCTGGATGTCGCCCAGCGCGCGGCTGACCGTGGTGTATAGCGACTCGCCCTTGGGCGTGAACTTCAGGCCGCGTTGTTGACGGACAAACAGCAGATAACCCAGGCGGTCTTCCAATTGCCGGATCTGCTGGCTCACCGCGCTTTGCGTGAGGTTCATGGCCTGCGCCGCCCTGGTGAAGCTGAGATGGCGGCCGGCCATGTCAAAACAGCGCAGGGCGCCTAGCAGCGTGGAGTCGAAATGGGCTGGCATAAGTCAGACTAATGGCTGAATTAGAAATGATCGCTATTCTTGCATGCCTGCGGAATCTACGATTTGCGCCAAACCATCAATCCGCAAGTCCATGATGACCGCCAATTTCGATCCTAAGCTATTAGAAAATCTTCAATCAAGAACGCCGTTGCTATGGCTCAACCCGGCTAGTGGAGGGCTCTTGCCCGGCTCCGCGCCGTCTCTGGCGCTGATCGACGAGGCCGAAAGCCGCCTGGCGCGTTGCGCGCCGCTGCTGGCTGCGCTGTTTCCCGAGCTTGCCGCCGCAGGCGGGCATATCGAGTCCCAGCTGATGGACGCCAAACCCCTGCAGCAGGCGCTGGGCGCCGGCGAGGCGTCGGGCCGCTGGTATCTCAAGCGCGATGACGAACTCCCCGTCGCGGGGTCCATCAAGGCGCGCGGCGGCTTTCACGAAGTGTTGGCCATTGCCGAGTCGATCGCGCTGGAGCATGGCCTGCTGCAGGACGCGTCAACGGACAGGCGCGTCCTGGCCACGCCGCAGGCCCGAGCCTTGTTCAGCCAGTATGCCGTGACCGTGGGCAGCACCGGCAACCTGGGCATGAGCATCGGCGTCATGGCGGCCGCGCTGGGATTCGATGCCGTGGTCCACATGTCCGCCGATGCCAAGGAATGGAAGAAGGACCGCTTGCGCAAACGCGGCGTGCGCGTGGTGGAACACGACGGCGACTACGCCGAGGCCGTCGCGGCCGGGCGGGCGCAGGCGCTGGCCGCGCCCCGCAGCCATTTCGTCGACGACGAGCAATCCGAGCTGCTGTTCTTCGGCTACGCCGCGGCGGCCCGCGGACTGGCGCGGCAATTGGCCGAAGCGGGGCGGGTGGTCGACGCGGCACACCCGCTGTTCGTGTACATCCCCTGCGGCGTGGGCGGCGCGCCGGGCGGCATCAGCCACGGCCTGAAGGCGCTGTTCGGCGCCCACGTGCATTGCTTCTTCGCCGAGCCCGTCGCATCGCCGTGTTTTCTGGTGCAGCTGGCATCGGGTGCGGATTTTCCTGTGTCGGTCTACGACATCGGCCTGGATAACCGCACCGAGGCTGACGGCCTGGCCGTGGGTCAGGCTTCCGAACTGGTGGCGTCGCTGATGAGGCCTCAGCTTGGCGGCGTCTTCACCGTGTCGGATGACGAGCTCTACCTGAACCTGCTGGCGCTGAAAGACACCCTGGGCGTAGAGGTCGAGCCGTCGGCTGCCGCCGCGGTCTCAGGGCCAGGCTGGCTGGCATCGGCCACCGCACGCGCGTATGCGCAGGACATCGACATGTCAGCAGCCACGCACGTCATCTGGGCCACCGGCGGATCGCTGGTGCCCCCCGACGCGCTGCGCGGCTTCCAGGATCACGCCAGGCAACTCAGCCAGCGTCGCGCGGCATAAGCCGCGGCACCCAAAAACAACATACCAAGGAGAAAACCCGTGAGCGGAAGTGCAACCATCCCCGCCGGCCACGCAGCGCGGCAGGACCAGCAAGCCTTTGAAGACGCGACCTACAGAAAGGTCGCGCTGCGGTTCATTCCCTTTTTGATGCTCTGCTATGTGGTCGCGTACCTGGATCGCATCAACATCGGCATCGCCAAGCTGAACATGCTGGCCGACCTGCAGTTCAGCGAGGCTGCCTATGGCCTGGGCGCGGGATTGTTCTTCATCGGCTACATGCTGTTCGAGGTGCCCAGCAACCTGATCATGCACCGCGTGGGCGCGCGCCTGTGGATCGCGCGGATCATGATCTCCTGGGGCATCCTGTCCGGCGTCATGGCCTTCGTCACCGCGCCCTGGCAGTTCTACACGGTGCGCTTTCTGCTCGGCGTGGCCGAGGCCGGGTTCTACCCGGGCGTGATTCTCTACCTGACCTATTGGTTTCCCAACCGCCGTCGCGCCAAGATGACGGCCATCTTCCAGGCAGGCATTCCGGTGGCCGGCCTTATCGGCAATCCGCTGTCGGGCTGGATCATGGAGCGGTTCCATCTGGTCGGCGGACACCCCGGCTGGCAATGGCTGTTCGTACTGGAAGCGTTGCCCACCATTCCGCTGGCCATCGGCGTGCTGCTGATCCTGACCAATCGCGTTCAGGATGCCGCGTGGCTCACGCCGGAACAGCGCAAGCTGATCGAGCGCGACATCGCTGCGGACAACGCGGGGCGCGAGCACATGCCTCTGCTGCAGGCGCTGCGCGACGCGCGCATCTGGAAGATCGTCGCCATGACCTTTCCGGCGATGATGGCGCTGTACACGCTGGGCTTCTATCTGCCCACGCTGATCAAGGACGCCGGCGCCGAGGGCGGCTTGCGCATCGGCCTGCTGAGCGCCATTCCGTATCTGGTCGCCATGGTGGCCATGATCCTGGTCGGGCGCAGCTCGGACCTGCGCCGGGAACGCCGCTGGCACCTGGTCTTCATCCTGGTGCTGGGCGCGGCGGGACTGGTCGCCAGCGTGTCCGCCGGCACCAACCTGACGTTGGCCGTCATCTCATTGTCGGTGGCCGCCGCCGGCATCATCAGCTTTTCTCCCATCATGTGGACGCTGCCCACCGCTTTTCTGGGCGGGGCCACTGCGGCAGCGTCGATCGGCATCATCAACAGCCTGGCCAATCTGGGCGGCTTCGTCAGCCCCTACCTGATCGGCTGGATCCGCGACATCTATCACAGCACCGCGCCAGCCATCTACATCATCGCGGGTTCGCTCCTGGTCAGCGCCTTGATTGCGCTGAGCTTCGACCCCAAGAAAGTCAATCGCTGAAGGCAAGGGACACGCCATGGCAAACGCTAAAGCTGCCGCGCCGCGACTCGCCGTCGCCGGCCTGATCCATGAAACCAACACCTATGCCGCCGAGGTCGCCGGCCAGACGCCGTTGCGCGCGTTCGAGCAGTACGGCGGGGACGAGATACTGCAAGCCTTCGACAAATCGAATCACCAGGTCGGCGGCTTCATCGAAGGCGCCAGGCAGACGGGCGCCGAGCTGATCTACACCTTCGTCGGCCAGGCCACGCCCTCGGGCACGATCGAGGCCCAGGCCTACGCGGAGATGAAGCGCAGAATCCTGGACGGCATCCGCGCCGCCTTGCCTGTCGACGGCGTGCTGCTGGCGCTGCATGGCGCCGGCGTCGCCGACGGCATCGAGGACATCGAAGGCGATCTGTGCCTGGCAGTCCGCCGGCTGGTTGGCCCCGATGTCCCGATTGCCGCCGTCTATGACCTGCATGGCAACATGACCGAGGCCATGCGGCAGGCGTGCGATTTGACCTTGCCTTGCAAGCTGTATCCGCATACCGACTTTCACGACCGGGCGGTCGAGGCGGTGGCGCTGTTGCTCGAGATCATCGGCGGCCGGCTCAAGCCGGTAACGGTCATGCGCAGCCTGCCCATGCTGCCCTACATCGTCACGACGCAGGAAGGCTTTATTCCAGCCGAGGTCAACGCCGTGTGCGCCAAGCTGGCCGCGCTGCCGGGCGTCATCGACTGTTCGTGGTTCCACGGCTTTCCCCTTGCGGATATCGCCGCGCCGTGTCCGGCCGTGGTCTGCACCACGGCGGGCGATCAGGCGCTGGCCGAGCGTTGCGCGAATGAAGTCGCGCAATGGATCTGGTCGCACCGCGAAGCGTTCCGGCCATCACTGCCAAGCCCGGAGCAGGGCGTCGCCATGGCGCTGGCCGCCTCGCGCGGTCCCGTCGTCGTCAACGAGTACGCGGACAACCCCGGCGGCGGCACGCCCGGCGACGGCACCTACCTGTTGCGCGCCGTTCTGGATGCCAAACCCGCACCTGGAACCTGCTGCTTCGCTGCCATCAACGATGCGTCCGTCGTCGAGCAGGCCCGCCAGGCCGGCGTCGGTGCGACCATCAGCGTGTCGCTGGGCGCCAAGCAGGGCCGCTTCCAGGGGCAGCCGCTGCGGGTGCATGCCTATGTAAAAGCCATCACCGACGGCCGCTTCGTCAATCGCGCGGGCTCGATGTTCGAAGGTGTGCGCTTCGACCTCGGCGCCATGTGCCGCCTGGTCATCCAGGGCGTGGACGTGATCGTCGCCTCGCGCGCCGAACAGATCTATGACGAGGAGCCGTTCTTCCTGCATGGCATCGACGTTACCGCGTACAAGCTGATCGCCATCAAGGGCGCCAACCATTTCCGCGCGGGCTACCGCCGGCTTGCGGCGCAGATCATCTCCGTCGATAGCGTGGGCTTGAGCACTGCCGAGATTACCTCGTTCCCACGGGAACGGCTGGTAGGAGAATACTGGCCGCTGGCGGACATCGCCGACTACGCGCCGTATACCAGCGCGTAGCGGTTTTGCACGAAGCCGAAAGGATAGGGCACGGTCGCGGCATGCCGCAGGGCGACATCCGCCGCTAATTCACCGAACAGGCGGCGCCCGCCGCCGATCAGCACGGGGATCACCGTGATGGTGATGTCGTTCAGCAAGCCAGCCTGGATAAAGGACTGCACCGTCTTGCCGCCGTCGATGTACAGGCTCTTGCAGCCGTCCGCACCAGCGCGTTCCAGCAATTCCTCCAGCGAGCCGCCGTGCAGCTGGACCGATGCGGGCGCGCTTGCCGGCAGGCTGGTCGTGCTGCGGCTCAGCACGTAGACCGGCATGTTGCCGTAAGGCCATTCCGGAAACGAGGCGACCTTCTCGAACGTGGCGCGGCCCATCACCAACGCATCCACGGTCTTCATGTACGCGCCATAGCCGCAGTCCTCGCCGGCAGGCACGGTCTGGTTGGCGCTGTCCAGCCAGTCCAGGCCGCCATCCTCGCGGGAGATATAGCCGTCCAGGCTGGTCGCGATGAATGATGAGCAGTGCAGTGCCATGGCGCGCGGATCCTATCGGTTGAAAAGTACGGACAGGCGATTATCTACGATTACCTGCCGAAGTACTTCTTGAACCAGGCCTGCTCTTCGTATGGCGATTGTTGGCCGCTGCTTATTCGGCAAAGCTGTGCACTCCAGGCGTTGCAATCGTCGTGTGATTCTTGCCACCGGGCGCGCCGGTGGTCAAGAATCCTTAGGGATGAATCCGAACGATTGAATCGCTGGCCTTGCGGGCCCGCCAAGGGAGAGCGTGGGCTTGCGCGTGTGGCGCCGGCATGCATACGATGGCTCAGGCTGGGGGGGCACGGGAGCAGCGCCCTCTCTTTGCCCCACGATTGATAGCCGGACGTCCGCCCATGAATACCTGTTGCCGACTTATCACGTCCCTTATGGCCGCGGCGCTCGCCGTGCCAGCTTTCGGCGCTTCTGCCGGGAAGCCCAACTTGGACGAGTACGGACTGGAGAGGGAGCCTCTCTGCAGCTACGCCTTGCCTGAATCGTTGCAGGCGCTACAAAAGGAATCGCCGTCGGGCGAGTACGTGCAGGCCGCGGGTTGGAAGGCCGAGATATACGTCAATCGGGACAGGGGAACCTGGACGCTGGTGGGAACACGGCTGGGGCCGGATGATGACCCAGACGAGATGTGCCCTCTCGCGCGTGGCGTAGGGGACTACAGGACGCAGAAGTGGTATCAGGCGTACTTCGCGCAGCGCAAGTAGGCGGTCCAGCCGTGTTTGATCCGAGGCTGTGCAAGCGCGCGAGCCTCCGTCCCGCTCAGTCGGAAACCAGGTACGCCTGCCCGCCGGGCTTCAGATAGGGCGCCAGCGCCTTGAAAGGCACGCTGGCATGCGTGCCCAGGCAGGCGCCCGCCGAGTGTCCGACCCCGGACACGGACAGGCTCAGCGCTCCGGGCGCCTTCACGCCCAGCGCCAGATAGTCGGGCCAGAGGTCCGCGCAGTCTTCCAGATTGGGGCGCTCCTCGGACTGCTGGGCGTCCATTCCCGCCTTGACCGCCTGTTGCACCAGCCCGAGCAAGGCAGGACTCTTTTCTCCGCCGAAGCTGCGCTTGCTGCCCGGCGCATACGCGTCGAACACGCGATTCCAGTCCAGGTACTCGCCGCGCAGCAGATCGTAGGTGTAGGGCTCGAAATGGTTGTAGGGATGGGCTCCGCCGCAGTCCAGGCTGCCCGATTCAGTCACCGTCATCAGCGCGCGTGACAGCCAGGTGACGTTCACGTCTTCATCGTCGAACCCGCCCAGCGTGCCCGCGCCGGGATTGTTGCTGGTGTACGCCGACGCCATGCAATCCAGCGCGCCCAGGCTCTTCTGCCAATGGCGCTGTTCCAGCAGATGGTTCGTGCGCTGCAGGACCTGCGCATCGGGATGCCGGCTCAGCCGCGGGTAAACGAACTTGGTGCGCGGGTCTTGCCACATGCGATAGGCGACAGTGCCATCGCCAATCTCCTTGCCCACGGGCTGGACATGTCCGGCCAGCTTCAAGGTCTCGTAGGGCGCGCGGGCGGCGTCGATGCCCGCCTGGACGTCGATATCGCCGAGATTGACTTGGTTGGCGCGGGCCTGCTTGCGGTCCTTTTCCAGCTGTTCCGTGTCGTACTGGGCAACCTGCTTTAGATCGAAGCGGCGCTGCTTGCCGGTGACTGCGTCGGTCCAGAGGCCGCGGTAGCCGTTGGCGTCGCGCGTGCCCTGCCAGGTTGCGGCTTGAGCCGAAGCCCCTTCCTGGCGGGGCTTCGGTTCGAAGAGTTCCTTGGCCGTTCCCCGCAGGGGGATGTCCACGCCGTGCCTGGCGTAGAAGTAGCGGCCGGCCAATGTGCCGTTGGCCGACGCTTCGGTATCCAGTTCCAGCACGATGTCGCCGGCGCCTTGCAAGGTTCCGGTGTAGACGGTGCGGGGCGCGGCGCAGGCCTGCGTGGCGGTCAGCGACAGAGTGGAAAGCGCCAGCAGAGCCAGGCATGAATGGCGAGAAAGGGAAAGTGGGCGAATCATCTTGAGGGTATCCAAGGCCTTGTGGCGGCCGAATTTGGCGGAAATGGCGGCGGTCTTGTCCGGACTATGCCGCGTGCGCTTGCGGGTTCGGGTGTGTCATGGCGTTCGTAGTCCCAAAGCCCGCAGCCAGGCGTCCACTTGCCCGAAAGCATCCTGCTGCCATTGATCCGGGGTTCGTGCTCCCAACACGTTCGTCGCCTCAACAAAGCGGCGCACACAAGTCGGTCCGTGGCCATCGACGGTATCGAACTTGTGGGCGATGTTGTCAAGACGAATTTCACTAAATTGGTAATTTTCAGCGTTCGGTGAAAGGTGAATAAACAATGAAATCGTGCCAATGTCAGGCTATCGCCTTCCTCCCCTGGGCTGTCGGTAGGACGCCGCGCTGCAAGATTGCATCAACCCAGCAGCGCCGCCGCCTGGCCGTCCGCCAGTATCTGCTCGAACAGGTCATCTAGGCCGCTGGCCACCTCGCTGACCGCCTCGAACTCCGGCTCGACGCCATGCACGACCCGCCCCGAAATCCCGTCGATCGCGAGAAATTCGTAATCTCCGTCCACGCTCATGAAGATCGGCACATGACGCGCCCAGAAGGCTTCGACCTCCTGCCGGTCGGAAACACTTACCGCGGCTTCCAGGCTCAGGTCGCGAAAGGCGTCCCGCCCAAAGGCGCTGTTGGTGGTTGCGGCGTAGTCGGCTGGGCAGAGGAACCAGCGCGTGTCGTCCGCGCTGCTCAGTTGCGTGTACAAGGACAGGAATGCCGCGTGTTCGGTGCTGCCAGCCGGCGCGGCCATGGGCGCGGGGCCGGGCTCCGGGCGCAGTACCGTCCAGCCGCGCGCGGCAAGAAAGTCCAGGAAACGTTCGTGCAGGATGTTCATCAGGCCCGCCATGGCTATCGCGTTGCCGCGATGTTCACGCGCCGCAAGCGCGCATTCAAGGTTTGCGCCAACTCGCCCAGTCCCACGTCGCCGCAGCCGACCAGCGTCAGCTCCTGCAATCTGGGCAGTTGGTCCAGCACGCCGATGTCCGCAATCCGCTTGCAGTATTGAATATCCAGCCGCTCCAAACCCTCAAGTGCGGAGACAGGACGTATTGTCTCCAGCGCAGTCAGGTTCTTCAGCCGCAAGGAGCGCAATCCGGCCAGTTGCTCGATACCGGACAGTGTCTTCAAGCCGCGTCCGGCCAGCAAGCCCAGCGCCAGCAGCGGCAGTCCCGCGATGCGATCGAACACCGACGAATCGAACGGCACGTTCCAAAGGTTCAGCTCCTTGAGCGGCAGGCCCAAGACGCGGTCCAGCAGCGCGCCGCGCCGGTCTGGAACCATCGACAGCGACATCAATGCCGGGAAGTCTTCCGGATCGAACCGCAACGTTGCGTCGACTGTCAGCGCTTCCAGCCTGGGCAGCGGGCCGGCCTGCCAGGTGTGGGTGCCGGGTGCGGGATGGAGGGAGAGATGGCGCAGGCTGGCCGGGAGCATGTCTGCGCGCAATCCGGTCAGGACGCTGCTTGAGACGGCGCCGGGACCGACAGACAGATGCACCAGCGATGGCAGCCGGGCGATGAGTTCGGGCAGCTCGCGCAGCGGGTCGCCATGAGGCGCCCATAGGTGCGCGTCTTCGATCGAGGCCAGGACGGCCTCGCCCGGCGGGGCGTCGTGGAACACGATGCGTTCATCCGGGCCTGGGAATTGCGAGCGTTGGCGGCTGTGCATGACGCGCCAGGTCTGCGCGCGCGCAGGGAGAGGGATCGAAAACGGGATGAAGGACATGCGGCTTTCCAACGGATCCTTGGCCTGTCAGTTTACGGCGAGGATCGTGCGGGGAGCGGGTATCGCGCGATGGCTGGCGTGGTACAGCCATTTCGTAACTTGATAGCCAATAACTTAGTGGTTACATTGACGGTGGAGATAACCATGACCGCCACCCCCTCGCCCGAATTCCGCCTGCTGGGCGACCACGCCGCCCTGGATCTGATCAACACCATCGAACAATCCGATGATGGTCCCCTCGACCGTCTGCAATCGGACGACGACGTGCTGGCCTGGCTGCAAGCTTCGGGCTTTGCGCCCGCCCAGCGCAAGGCCCCCAAGGGCCTGCTCGAATCCGCGCGAACCCTGCGCGAGACAGTGCGCGCGTTGGTGGCGCAAAGAAAGGGGGGATTGCCGCTCAAGCTTAACGTGCTCAACCAGGCGCTCGCGGCCGGCGGCAGCCATCTCGAGATCGCCGTTGTGGCGGGCGCGCCCAGCCTGGCGCGCCGCTATGAGGCGGCTACGCCTGATCAATGGCTGCTTCCCGCCGCGGAGGCCGCCGCGGACTTGCTGGTGCACGGGGATTTCGACCTGGTGCGCAAATGCGAGAGCCCGCTCTGCTCCCTCTGGTTCTATGACCGCACGCGATCCCATCGCCGCAGGTGGTGCAGCATGGCGCTGTGCGGCAACCGCCACAAGGTGGCGGCCTTTCGCCAGAGGGAAGCCCAGGACGCGGCTTCCTGAGTTCTGGTTCGCTCATCCATCCGGCCGCTCTGGCCGGATTTTTTTTGGATGCACCTCTCCTGGTCATAGCTTTCGTCTATTTAGGTAACCAGTAAAAAGTAAATTGACAGGTTACTTTAAACAAGAAAGAATGGCTCCCACAGCCAGTAGGAATTCGGCCATTGATCCAGTCCTTGAACCCGGAGATCGTCATGTCCAGCATCCCTGTAAACCAGATCCAAACACGTCGCGTGCAAGCCGACGACCTGAATTTTTTCTATCGCGTGGCAGGCGATCCCGACGCGCCCGTGCTGCTGCTTCTGCACGGCTTTCCCAGTTCCTCGCATCAATTCCGCAACCTGATCCCGATTCTGGCGACGCGCTTTCACGTGATCGCCCCGGACCTGCCCGGCTTCGGCTTCACCGAAGTGCCCGAGGAGCGCCGCTACCGGTACAGGTTTGACGACCTGGCCGTGTCGCTCGGCGCGTTCGTCGATGCGCTGGGCCTCAAGCGCTATGCGATGTACGTTTTCGACTACGGCGCGCCCGTCGGGCTGCGCCTGGCACTGGCCCACCCCGAACGGGTGACCGGCCTGGTCTCGCAGAACGGCAACGCGTATCTCGAAGGGCTGGGCGACGCCTGGGCGCCAGTCCGCGCTTACTGGGCAGAGCCGACCGCGGCCAACCGCCAGGTCATCGCGGACGCCGTGCTGAACCTGGAGGGAACGAAGTGGCAGTACCTGCATGGCGTCGCCAATCCGGACGACGTGGCTCCGGAAAGCTACACCCTCGATGCCGCGCTGCTCGAGCGGCCGGGCAACAAGGAAATCCAGCTCGATCTGTTTCTGGACTACGCCAACAACCTGAAGCGGTATCCGGACTTCCAGGCGTTCTTCCGCTCGGCGAAAGTTCCGACGCTGGCGATCTGGGGGCGCCACGATCCGTTTTTCATTCCGCCTGGGGCGGAGGCGTTCAAGCGGGACAATCCGGACGCGCAGGTTGAATTGCTGGACACCGGGCATTTTGCGCTTGAGACGCATGCGGGGTATATCGGGCGTCGGATCATCGAGGTGCTGGCGCCTTGATGGATTCCGGAAGGGCCGCCGGGTGCGGCCCTGTCATTACGCATACCTGCTGGAGCGCGCCGCGTATACCACCGCAGCCGACGGATTCAGGCTAAAGTGCCCGTTCATTTGGATCGAGGATGGATAAGGTATGTCCAACGAAAGCCCGCTTCTTGATGACAACGCGGTGTACAGGACCTTGCTGGAGTCGACCAAGGCGATCCCCTGGAAGATCGATTGGGCCACGAAGCAGTTCGCCTATATCGGTCCGCAGATCGAGGCGTTGCTGGGCTGGAGCGCGGAAAGCTGGGTGAGCGTGGAGGACTGGGCCATGCGCATGCACCCGGAGGACCGCGATTCCGTGGTGAATTTTTGCGTCAGCCAGTCCCAGTCCGGCGTGGACCACGAGGCGGACTACCGGGCGCTGACCAAGGACAACGGCTACGTGTGGATTCGCGACGTCGTGCACGTCATGCGCGATGAAAGAGGCGAAGTCCAAGCGCTGATCGGCTTCATGTTCGACATTACCGAACGCAAGCAGACCGAGGAAAAGCTGCTGACCTTGCAGAAGGAGTTGGAGGCGCTGTCCTTCAAGGATGGCTTGACGAATATTGCCAACCGGCGTCGCTTCGATAGTGGTTTCGAACTGGAATGGGAACGCGCGCGCAGCGAACGAAAGCCCCTGTCCGTATTGTTGTTCGACGTCGATTTTTTCAAGCAGTACAACGATCTATATGGCCACACCCAGGGCGACCAGTGCCTGGTGGATATCGCGCAGACCTTGAGTCTGGCGCTGGACGGCCCGCGCGATCTGGTTGCGCGCTACGGCGGGGAAGAGTTTGTCGTGCTGCTGCCCGAAGCCGATGCGGAAGTCGCGCGAAAAGTCGCTGAGCGCTGCCAGCGATTGCTCCAGAAGAAGGCTATCGTGCACGCGCTGTCACCGCATGGCAGGCGCGTTACCGTCAGCATCGGATCAGGTACCGTGGTGCCAGACGGGCAGACAGACCGTGCTGGTTTCGTCAAGGCCGTGGATCGGCAACTGTACGTGGCCAAGAACAACGGGCGGAACCGCATTGAGCATGTGGAGCTGTAGACCCGTCCGTGTGTAGAAAATAGGCGCCAGGCTAAAATTTTCCCGTCCAGATGCTGCGAAATTGTAGTCTGACACCGCTATCCTTCCGAGGAATCAGCCCGTTCATGCATATCGAAGAACGTATCCAAATCGCAGTGCCTCCCATGGTCATCGACCATATTTGGAGCGAAGTCGACCGATGGCACCTTTGGGATCCGGACACCAGGCAAGCCCAACTGAACGGGCCATTCGCAGTTGGAACAAGGGGCCGGATCGTTCCCCGCAAGGGCATGGGCGTGCCGATGGTTGTCACAGAGCGATCCGAAGGCCGATCATTCACCGTAGAGGGCTACATCCCTCTGTTCCGCATGCACTTCGAGCACACCGTTACGCCGGTGGATGGTGGCTCGGAAGTCGCTCACCGCGTATGCTTCTCTGGCGCCCTTGCTTTTCTCTTCGGGCCACGCGTTGCCAAGCAGATTCGGGAGGGGCTTCCTCAAACCATGCGATCACTTAAAGCATATGCTGAGGAACGCCAAGCGCCTCGTCACTAGCCGTGGGCCAGCCAGGGATATGGCGTCAGCTTCACGCTTATCCCGCCATCCCTACGCATACCGCTTCGCACCCGCCACGCAAACCACCGCCGCCAGCGTCACGATCAACATCGTCCAGCTGACGTTCTCATGCAGCAGCACCGCCGCCAAACCCAGCCCCATGAAAGGCTGGAACAGCTGCAACTGCCCCACAGCGGCGATCCCGCCCTGCGCCAGTCCGCGGTACCAGAACACGAATCCGATAAGCATGCTGAAAAGCGACACGTAGGCCAGGCCTATCCACGCGGGCGTGCGGACGTGCTCGAACGTGGCCGGCATGGTCAGCAGCGCGATGGGCAGCATGACGGGCAAGGACAGCGCCAGCGCCCAGCTGATGACCTGCCAGCCGCCCAGCTTGCGGGACAGCTTGGCGCCTTCGGCGTAGCCCAGGCCGCAGACGATGATGGCGGCGAGCATGAGCAGGTCGCCGGTGGGCGAGGCTTCCAGGCCGCCCCAGGCGGCATAGCCTGCGACGCAGGCGGCGCCGACGATGGAGAACATCCAGAACGGCGGGCGCGGGCGTTCGCCGCCGCGTAACACGGCGAAGATGGCGGTGCTGAGCGGCAGCAGGCCGAGGAAGACGATGGAGTGGGCCGAGGTCACGTGCTGCAGGGCCAGCGCCGTCAGCAAGGGGAAGCCGACGACCACGCCCAATGCGGTCAGCGCCAGGGACGGGATGTCGGACAGGGAAGGCCGGCGTTGGCGCAGCAGCATCAGCAGCGCCAGGCCCAGCAGGCCTGCGATGGCGGCTCGCGCGCAGGTCAGGAATATGGGATCGAGGTCCGCCACGGCAACCCGCGTTGCGGGCAGGGATCCCGCGAAGATCACGACACCGATAAAACCGTTTACCCAGCCGCTGGTGGCCTTTTGCATCTGAAGCTCCTTGATACCGGGTTTCAGTACAGCACGGCGGCTGTGCGCAGTCCACGCACAATCCAGTACAATTTTACGGAACTGTTATGTATTAAAAGCCAGTACAGCGGAGGATTCCATGGCGCGTGGCGGCACCCTCATCAAGAAGGTCATGGGCGAGATCCAGGCGCGGATTGCGGCGCGCGCGGCCTTGCCCGGCGCCCGGCTGCCTTCGGTGAGAGTGCAGGCCAAGGCGCTGGACGTGTCGGTGTCCACGGTGGTGGAGGCCTACGAACGGCTGGCGGCCGAGGGCGTGCTGGTGTCGCGCCCCGGTTCGGGGTTTTACGTGGCCGGGCAGGTGGCGCCGCTGGCGCTTACCGAGATGGGGCCGAAGCTGGACCGGGAAGTCGATCCGCTGTGGGTATCGCGCCAGTCGCTGGCGGCGCAGGCGGATAGCTTGCGGCCGGGCTGCGGCTGGCTGCCGGTCAGCTGGATGTATGAGGACGGGTTGCGGCGCGCCATGCGCGGCATGGCGCGGGCCGAGACCGCGGAACTGACCGAGTATGGAACGCCCTTGGGCCACGCGCCCTTGAGGCAGCTGCTGGCGCGGCGGATGGCGGGAATGGGAATCGAGGCCGGGCCCGAGCAGATCATGCTGACCGATTCGGGGACTCAGTCCATCGACCTGATCCTGCGCTTTCTGCTGGAACCGGGGGATACCGTGCTGGTGGACGATCCCTGCTACTTCAATTTCCATGCGCTGCTGAAGGCGCATCGCGTCAAGGCGGTGGGGGTGCCGTATACGCCGAACGGTCCGGATGTGCGGGCGTTTGAAGCGGCGTTGCGCGAGCACTCGCCGCGGCTCTACATCACGAACTCAGGCATCCACAATCCCACGGGCGCAACCCTGTCGCCCTTGGTCGCGCACCGTCTGCTGAAGCTGGCGGACGATTCCGAGCTGGTTATCGTCGAGGACGACATCTTCGCGGACTTCGAGAACACGCCCGCGCCGCGCCTGGCCGCGTTCGACGGGCTGTCGCGGGTCATACACATCGGCAGCTTCTCGAAGACGGTATCGGCGTCGGTGCGCTGCGGATATATCGCGGTGCGGTCCGACTGGGTGGAAAGCCTGACCGATTTGAAGATCGCCACGACCTTCGGCAGCAGCCGCCTGGCGGCCGACATCATCTTCAGGACGCTGACGGGGAGCGGCTACCGCAGGCATATGGAATCGACCCGGCTGCGTCTGGCGCAGCAAATGGATAAGACGGCGGCGAAGCTGCAGAAACTGGGCATCAAGCCCTGGCTGACGCCGCGAGCCGGAATGTTCCTGTGGTGCCGCCTGCCCGAAGGCAAGGATGCGGCCACTGTCGCGCGGCTGTGCCTCAAGGAAGGCGTGGTGGTGGCGCCTGGCAATGCGTTCAGCCAGTCGCTGGCTGCGGGAGATTTCCTGCGGTTCAATGTTGCCCAGTCCACGGACGAACGGGTATTTGCGGTACTGGCCAAGGCGCTGAACGCGGCGTGATGCGCGCGATGGCGCCGCTTGGGTGAAACGTCGCCAGCCGCAATCCAAAAATATTTCCCTGCCCCCTGATACCTTTTGCTTTCTCGACTGGCATAGCAACTATCCATCCCAGTTCGAGAGGCTTTCTTCATGCGTTTCCCCTCCACCAGGCGCCGCCGCGCGATTTCCATGGCTTTGTTGGCCGGCACCCTGGCCGCAGGCGCGGCCCAAGGCCAGGGCGTTGCGGCCCCCGCCACCGTCCAGGCCCGCCAGGTCTATGACATTCCGCCCGGTCCGCTGGGCAAGACCATGGCGAGTTTTGCGCTGGCGTCGGGGATTTCGCTGGCCTTCGAGCCGTCCTGGACCGACGGCCTGCAAAGCCCTGGCGTGTCGGGCGAGTGGAGCCGGGCCGAGGCGGCGCGGCGCCTGCTGGCAGGCAGCGGGCTGGAGATGGCGGCGCGGGCCGACGGCAGCTACACCCTGCGCAAGGCGGTGTCGGATGCGGCGACCCTGCCGACGATCACGGTGACGGGGGCTGCGGGCTATTCGGGCGCGAATCCCTATCTGGTCGGCAACGCCACGTCCGCGACCAAGACGGCGACGCCCTTGATGGAGACGACGCAGTCGATTTCCGTGGTGACGCAGGAGCGCATGACGGTGCAGGGCGTGCAGACTGTCAGCGACGCGCTGAGTTACACGGCGGGCGTCTACGCCAACGTGGCGGGGGACAATCCCACCGACAATACGCTGATGGTGCGCGGCTTCCAGCAGATTTCGACCAATGCCTATACCGATGGCCTGCGCAACAGCAACACCGGCTATTTCGCGCCGGAGCCTTACGGCATGGACCGCATCGAGGTGCTGAAGGGGCCGTCGTCGGTGATGTACGGCCAAGGTTCGCCGGGCGGCATCATCAATTTCGTGTCCAAGCGCCCCTTGTTCGAGTCGCATCGCGAGGTCGGGCTGTCCACGGGCAGCAATGACCGCATCCAGGGCTCGATGGACATCGGCGATGTGATCGATGAGCCAGGCACGCTGGCCTACCGCCTGGTGGCCCTGGGCCGCAACGCGGATAGCAATATCGACGGCGTGCCGGACGATCGCGTGTATGTGGCCCCCAGCCTGACCTGGGCGCCGAGCGCGCGCACCTCGGTGACGCTGCTGGCCTCGTATCAGCGCAACCGCAACCTGTTCACCAGCAACCTGCCGTACTCGGTGCTGGACGGTTCCAATCCCAATGGCCGCGTGCCGCGGCATCGCTCGCTGAACCAGCCGGGCTTCGACAAGGAGCAGGGCGAGCTGACCAACGTCGGCTATGAGCTGAGCCATGCGTTCTCGGACGCGTGGACGTTCCAGCAGAATTTCCGCTATGGGCATTTCAAGGGCTACGAGGATCAGCTGTTCCGCAACAGCGGCGTGATCAATGGCACGGACATCGCGCGCTATTACCAGCTGCGCGATTACGACAGCGATACGTATTCTGTGGATAACCGGCTGGTGGGCAAGTTCGCGACTGGCGCGCTGGACCATACCCTGCTGGTCGGCCTGGACTATCAGTACAGCAAGCGCACTGCCGACACGCAGACGGGCAATGCGCCGCCGATCAACATCTACCATCCGGTGCGCGTCAGCATCGACACGTCGCGCTATACCTCGTTGCTGAGCACCGATGAAAGCAGCCGCCAATTGGGCGTGTATCTGCAGGACCAGGTCAAACTGAACCAGTGGGTCGCGACGCTGGCCGGGCGCTATGACTGGGTCAATCAGCGCACTACCAATGTGTTGCGGGATGTGCGCACGGACACTGCAGCCGAGGATTTCACAGGCCGCGCCGGGCTGGGCTATGCCTTCGAGAGCGGGTTTTTCCCATACGTGAGCTACAGCGAGTCGTTCTCGCCGCTGACGGGCACGGACATCAACGGTGCGCAGTTCAAGCCCGAAAAGGCCAAACAGTACGAAGTGGGCGTGAAGTACCAGGCGCCGGGTTCGGACAGCTATGTGACGCTGGCGGCGTTCGACCTGCGGCGCCAGAACGTGCTGACCGCCAATCCGCGGAACACATCCTTCAGTGTGCAGGAGGGGGAGGTGACGTCGCGCGGCCTCGAACTGGAGGGCGTGCTGCGTCCGGTGCGTGGGCTGAATGTGATCGCCTCCTACACCTACAACGACGTGGAAGTGACCAAGGATAATCCCAATTTCGCGGGCCTGAGCAACAAGGGCAAGGCGCCGGTGCGCGTGCCCAAGCATCTCTTGTCCCTGTGGGCCGACTACACCTTGGGCGGCGGCGCGCTGGAGGGCCTGACCTTGGGGGCGGGCGTGCGCTACACCGGGTCCACTTTTGGCGATGCGCAGAACACGTTCAAGGTGCCGGCCTACACGCTGGTGGACGCGATGGTGGGCTATGACTTTGGCCGCGCCAATCCGTCTTTGCGGGGCTTGAGCGCGTCGGTCAATGTGCGCAACCTGACGGACAAGTATTACGTGGCGGGCTGCTTCCTGAACAATGCCTGCCTGTTGGGTGCGGGCCGCAGCGTGATCGCCAACGTATCGTACAAGTGGTGAAGGGCCAGGCGGGGCGCGGCCTGCGGCCCGCCGGCTTCAGGCCGGGCCTATCGTGATCCAGTAGCCGCCCAGGCGCGAGGCGACCGTCACCGGATAGGTGGCGGCCAGCATCGCCAGCGAGCGGTCGGTGTCTGAAAGCGGGAAGGCGCCGGACACGCGCAGCGCGGCAACGGTGGGATCGCAGCGCGTGACGCCCTTGCGGTAGCGTGCCAGTTCGGCCACCAATGCGCCCAGCGGCATGCCGTCGGCCAATAGCATGCCGCGCGTCCAGGCGATGGCGGCCGAGTCCGATGCGGCGGCGGGGTCGATGCCGCGCACCGAGAACGCGGTCTGCTGGCCGGCGTTCAGGACCAGGGTGTCGTGGTCCGTGGCTACGCGCACCGCGCCTTCCTGCACCGCAAGGCGCGTCCCGTCATCCTGCAAGCGCACCGAAAAACGCGTGCCCAATGCCCGCAGCCTGCCGTCGCGCGTGTGGACCTCGAAGGGACGCGGGTCGCCGGCAGTTTCGATGTAGATCTCTCCGGCGCGCAGCAGGACGATGCGCTGGCCCGCGTCATAGCGCACGTCGATGGCGGAGGCCGTGTCCAGCGTCAGGCGGGTGCCGTCGTCCAGGCGGATCTCGCGGCGTTCGCCGGTGGCGCTGCGGATGTCGGCGGTCCAGCCCTCGGTCTCGGACCAGCGCCACGCGCTCCAGGCGGCGGGCGCCACCGCCAGCAGCGCGGCCAGCTTGGCCAGGGCCGCGCGGCGCGAGCGCGGCCGGTCCAGTGCGGGCATGGCCAGCGCGGCGGGCATGCCGCCCAGCGTGCCCAGCAGCCGCTCGGCGCGCAACCAGGCCTGTTCATGGGCGGCGCTGCGCGAGCGCCAGTCCATCCAGGCGCGGCGGTCTTCGGCCGACACGGTGCCGGCATGCATGACCACCAGCCATTCAGCGGCTTCGTCGAGGATGCAGTTTTCCACGGCGCTCATTGGCGGTTCACTCCATGCAGGCCAGGCATTGCCGGAAGGCGCGAGCCATGTAGCGCTTCACGGTGATGAGCGATACCCCGATCCTGCTGGCGATCGCTTCATACGTAAGTCCCTCGATCTGCGACAGCAGGAAGGCGCGCCGCACCGGAGCAGGCAAGGCGTCCAGCATGGCGTCGATCTCGTGCAAGGTTTGCAGAACGATCAATTGGCGTTCGGGCGAGGGCGCCTGATCTTCGGGCAGTTGAGCCAACGCTTCAAGATAGGCTTGCTCCAGTGCGCGGCGCTGGTACCAGTTGACCAGGATGCCGCGCGCCACCGTGGTCAGGTAGGCGCGAGGCTCATGCAGGACGGCGGGCAGGCGCGCATCGAGGATGCGGGCGAAGGTGTCGTGCGCCAGATCGGCGGCGTCGCCCACATTGCCCAGCCGCCGGCGCAGCCAGAGCTGCAGCCAGGCGTGGTGGTCGCGGTACAGCGCGCCGACGCGCTGGCGCGGATCGCAGTTGTCAGCCTCCATGGGCCTCTCCCCTGGGCTGACGATTGCAGCCTAAATGCAAATAAGATTGTTTCGCATTTTAGGGCAAGGGTGAGGTGCAGGCAATCCGGCGCTGCGTTTGGCCGCCGGGTTGCGGGGGCTGACGGCTACAGATAGGCGAGGGTGACGATGTAGCCCTGGGTGTCCTTCTGACCAGCCTGCCGCGCCTTGAGGGAAACCGGTTGCACGTCGACCTGCACGCGGTTGGCGCTCAGACGGTAGCGGTCTGCTGGCTTGCCGGCGGCGCGGGCGCGTTCGGCATCGCATTCCAAGCGGACGACGGCTTTGCGGGATTGAACCTGCGGCATGCATGACGCAGCCTCGACGATGGCTCCCCGGAAGTAGATGGTTCCATCTGCGGCCTGGGCCGCGGGAAGAATGCTGCTGGAGACACCCAGCAAAAGCAGGGACAGGCGATAGTGGAGCTTGGACATGACAGCAACTCCTTGCGACTGGGAACGTAGGGGGATAGCTATGTCTGTCGTCACTTCTTTAACGGCGTCCGGCGGCGGAAATTAACCGTAATCCGTCGGCGGGCCGTGTTCGTGTACGCGAGCCTGTGCCTGGCTTGCCGCAGCAACGCGGACGCGTCAGTCCGCACGGCAGTCTGCAGCCGCGAGGGATCGTTAGCGTGTGTACTGCATCGAGAAGGGGGGCGGCTCGCTACGCGAACTGGGCGAGGAGTATGGGCGGCATCGTGGGCTCCTTGAATCGCGCGGCGGAGGGCGCGCGGTGGCGGTCGGGGACCAGGAACGGACTGTCGGCCAAGATGAAATGCTTGATTTCATTGTGGCAGGTCGCGAGGAAAAATCAATAAGCAAATGCCCGACGTTGGAGAACCGCTGGAAAGCGGCATGCGCGTGCAAGGGGGAGCAGGGGAGCTGTGCGCATCCCCGGCCGATGGCAGGACGGCCCGGGAACGAGATTCCGATCAGCGCCCCTGGCGGCCGATGCGTATGCGCGATCCGTCGCGCCGCATGCTCAGGCCGTAAGTCTGGGCCAGCATGCTGACTGCCAGCGACAGGTCGTTGATGGGGAAGGCGCCGGATACCCGCAGCGGCCGCAGCGACGCTTCGCACTCAATGACGTCCGGGCCGTAGCGCATCAGCTCGTCCGCCCATTGCAGCACGGGCATGTCGTCCGCGACCAGCAGCCCCTTGCGCCAAGCCAGCGCGTTGAGGTTCGCTGCGTCGATGGGACCCAGGCCGTCGCGGTCGAACCGGACCTGGCGGCCGGCTTCGATGATGTTGGAGCCAGGGCTGACGCTGGCGCCGTCCGGGTGGATCTGTACGGCTCCTTCGTAGACGGCCAAGAGCGTGCAATCCGCTAGCTGGCGCACGGTGAAGCGCGTTCCCAGCGCCAGCATCAGGCCGTGATCGCTCTGCACCAGGAAAGGGCGTGGCGGACGCTGTACGTCGGTTGCGGTCGCGATATGGATTTCGCCACGGCGCAGGCGCAGCAGCCGCTGCCGCTCGTCGTAACGGACGTCCAGCGCAGTGGCGGTATTCAGCGCGACTTGCGCGCCGTCCTCGAGCCTGATGTCCAGGCGTTCGCCCACGGCGGTGACGTAATCGGCCGCCAACCAGTCGCGCCAGGGCTGATGCCGCCATGCCAGCCAGCCCAGGGGCGCCGCCGCCAACAGTACCGCCAGGCTGCGCAGCATGGCGCGCCTGCCAGTGTGAGCGGCGCCTTGCAGCGTGGGCTTGGCCAGGGCGGGAGGGAGGCCGCCCATGCGGGCAAGCAGCCGTTCGGCGCGCCTCCAGGCGCGCTGATGATCGCTGCTGCTGGCGCGCCACCGAGCGAACTCCACTTGCTGCTCGGGCGCGAGCGGCGCGTCCTGCATCAACAACAACCAGCTTGCCGCCTCTTCCAGGATGTGCGGGGCGAGGGCGGCGTCACTCATCGGGCATCAGACTCAGGCACGCCAGGTAGGCTTTGTGGATGTAGCTCTTGACGGTGGGTACGGCCACCTTCAGGACCTGTGCGATCTCCTGCTGCTTCATGCCGTCCAGCGTCGCCATCAGGAACGCTTGTTTGACGCGCGGTTTCAGCGTGTCCAGCATGGCGTCGATCTCGTGCAGGGTCTCCAGGATGATGCCTTGCTGTTCGGGCGAGGGGTGCTGCGGCTCGGGCAGCGCGGCCAGCGTGTCCAGCCAGGCGCGTTCGAGCGTCTGGCGGCGCATCCAGCTGAACAGCACGCCCTTGGCCACGGTGGTGAGATAGGCGCGTGGCTGCTGGATAGCCTCGCGCCGCGTGTCGGTGCGACCGGCCAGGATGCGCACAAAGGTGTCGTGAGCCAGGTCGTCCGCCATGCTGGCGCCCCACGAATGCAGCCGGTAGGCCAGCCAGTTGCGCAACCAGGCGTGGTTTTCGGCGTATAGGGCCGCGATGCTGTCGCGCTCTGCATTGGGAAACGTGGGACTTAGGACTGTCATCGCGGGGCGGACGATTCAAGGGCTGGCGGTGAAAACGCCAGGTTCCTTTTCAAATAAAAACAATTATCATTCACTAATTGGCGATTCGCAATATCGGGAGGGGCAAAGTGAAGCCAGGATGCAACAGCTCAAGCTCCTCCTCTACGACAGAGCAACGCGGTTTTGACAGTGCAAATGCATCCAGCCCCGCAACGCATGAAAAATAATTGTGCAAAGAACATATCCCTTTTCCGACCTCGTGCGGCAAAGGGTCTGAGAACCCGCGCCCGGCGCGGGAGCCAGACCCAACGAGTTAGGAAAAGCATGTACCGAGTCCGCCGTCTTTCCCTTGGCCCGCAATCCGCATGGCGCTTGCGCCCGGTTGTGTTCGCGCTGCGTTGCGCGTTGATCGGCCTGCCTACATCTACTGTGGCGGCCCCCGCGCAGACTGCGCCAGCAGCGGCTGCCGCAGCACCGGCAGCGGCAGCGGCTTCCAGAACGCTGGACGATCCCGCGCCGCGCAGCTACGACATTGCCGCTGGGCCATTGGGCGCGGCGCTGGGCAGTTTCGCCAGCCAGTCGGGTCTGCTGCTGTCGTTCGATCCGGCGTTGACGCGCGGATTGACGGCCCCGGCGCTGGTGGGGCGCTACACCGTGCGAGGCGCCTTGCAATGGTTGCTGACGGATACGCAGCTACAGCTGGTGCCGCGTCAGGACGGCAGCTATGCGCTGGCGCCGATGCAGGGTGCGTCCTCAGGTGCGTTTGCCTTGCCGTCGGTGCTGGTCACGGCCGAAACGCTGCCGGAGAAAGAGGTTTACGTCGCGCCGCGCTCGTCCGTGTACCTGTCGAGCCAGGACATCGATCGCTTTGGCCGCGTGTCGGCGGGCGACCTGTTGCGGGGCGTGCCTGGCGTGCAGGTGGGCGACAGCCGCAACGGCGGCGGGCTGGACGTGAACATCCGGGGCATCCAGGGGCAAAGCCGGGTGGCGGTGCGGGTGGACGGTTCGGAGCAGGCATTGGACGTGTACCGGGGCTATGCGGGCACGCAACAGCGCAGCTACATCGACGCCGACCTGATCAGCAGCGTGACGATCAACAAGGGGCCGTCGGTCAAGTCGGGCGCCATCGGTGGTTCGGTGGAAATGCAGACCATCGGCATCCGGGACATTCTGGTGGACGGCAATGCCTTCGGCGTGCGCTTGACGGGTGACGTGTGGAACAACGGCGTGGCGCCCGCCGATCGCGACCCCAATGATCGCAAGGGGAGCCTGGCGTCCCCGCCGCACGATAGCCGCGGCAGCCTGTTCGGTTCCCAAGCGCAGTCCGGCAGCATTGCGCTGGGATACACGAACGAAAAACTGGACCTGGTTGCCGCCTATGCGGGCCGCACTCAGGGCAATTACTTCAGCGGCAAGAAGGGGCAGGATCGCTATCGCATGTACAACAAGTACGGCAGGGAGCAGGGAAGCGTCGCCACCGTGTACAACGCGGGGGAGGAGGTGTTGAACTCGTCGGCCAAAACCGAGTCGATCCTGCTGAAGGCGACGATACGCCCGGCGGACGGCCATACGCTGAGCCTGGGCTACCGCAGCTTCGACGGCCGCATGGGTGAGATCATGCCGTCGGACATTTTCCGCACGAGGACCGCAGGCATCTACCAGTACCCCCTGAGCGAAACCAAGATCGACACGTATACGGCGCGCTACAACTACCAGCCCGCGGGCAATCCGCTGGTGGATATGACGGCGAACCTGTGGTTGACGGATGCCAAGACCAGCTTGCTGACCTCGGTGCTGGCGCCGGCCTCGCAGCGCTACCGCTCGGACCGCAACTGGACGCGGCAGGCCGACCGCCGAATAGGCGGAGACTTGAGCAACACATCGCGGTTCCAGACCGGCGCGGGCGACTTCAAACTGGATCTGGGCGGATCGTTCCAGATCGAGGACATCCGTCCGCAGAAGGGCGTGGTCACCACGCAGCACGACATCAACTCCAACCGCATGCTGCGCGATGCGTCCAGGCAGGAGTTCAGCTTCAGCGGGCAATTGGATTACAAACCGACCGACCAGCTGACCCTGTGGGGCGGCGGCCGCTACAGCCACTACACCAACAAGGACAACGGCATCTACGCCACCGCGCGGCGCGAGCAACGCGAGCTGCGCTACGTGTCGGCATCCAAGCCGGGAGGCTGGGGCAACATGATGTGGTTCCCGGACCAGAACGGGCAGTACACCGACGCCACGGACCCGCGGCTGAATAACGGAATCGTGTTCGGCAACACCAACAATCCTTATGAAGGCGTGCGGTTCAACGATTTCGGCGCGACCGATACGCGGGTCCATCCGACGCAGATCTCCGAGGTGGTCACGGGTTACAGCTATTCCGGAAAGCAGCGCAGCAGCGGCGGTGGCTTCGCGCCGTCGGCGGGCTTGAACTTCGAGCTGGTGCCCGATACCTTCGTCTATGCCTCCTACACGCAAGGCCTGCGCTTGCCGTCCTTGTTCGAGACGAGCCGCGGTGTCCTGCAGACCGATCCCGGCAAGGGGCTGAAGCCCGAACGCTCGAACAGCTGGGAGATCGGCGCCAGCACGCTGCGCGGCAATGTGCTGAAGGACGGCGACTCGGCCGCGGTCAAGGTGGCGTACTTCAACAACAACATCAAGAACTACATCACCCGCTATTACGACCCCACGCCGGGCATGAACGGCCTGATGCGGTTCAGCAATGCCGATAGCTACAAGACCAGCGGCCTGGAGCTGCAATCGCACTACGACGCGGGGCGTGTGTTCGCCGATCTTTCGGCGACCTACTACCTGAAGACCGAGACCTGCGATGCGGCGTTCGCGGCGCGCTTGCGGGCCGGTGCGAATGAATACCAGGAAACCGGAAACACGCCGAACTGCACGCCTGGCAGTTTCATGGGTTCGTACACGAACACGCAGAATCCGCCCAGGCTGGCGGTCAACCTGACGACCGGCATGCGCTTTTTCAACGAGACGCTGACCGTGGGCGGGCGCATGACCTACACGTCCGGTCCCACGGCCAAGGCCGATCAGCCGTGGCAGACCGGGGCGACCACGCCACAGCTGGTGTATCACCAGGTCACGCTGTTCGACCTGTTCCTGAACTACAAGCTGCGCGAGCACACCGTCGTGAATGTCTCGCTGCAGAACCTGACCGACCGCTACTACCTGGACCCCCTGGCCATGAGCTTCATGCCCGCGCCCGGCCGCACGCTGCGCGTGGGGCTGCAGACCAGGTTCTAACCCGAGGCAACCGCCATGACACAACCCTCCCATACCCTCGCCGACCGGGCCAAGCGCCTGAAGGCGCTCACCACGTCCACGCACGATACGTTGGACCGCCGCATCATGGACGCCGGCATATTCGACAGCCGCGAGCGATATGCAGGCTTTCTGCGCGTGCAGTACCGGTTCATGCGCGATGTCGACGCGCTCTATGCGCGGACCGATCTGGCGGCGCTGCTGCCGGACCTGAGCGAGCGCCGTCGCCTGGATCTGGTCGCGCAGGACCTGGCGGACCTGGGTGATGCCCTGCCGCGCGCATCGTCGGCCGTCGATGCCGAAACCTCCCTGCCGCATGCGCTCGGATGGCTGTACGTGTCCGAAGGCTCTACCTTGGGCGCGGCCGTGCTTTACAAACTGGCCGGCAGCCGGCTGGGCCTGGACCGGGATTTCGGCGCGCGGCATCTGAATGGCCATGCGGAGGGCGTGGCGCGCCATTGGCGCGGGTTCGCGGCGGCGTTGGACGCAGTGCCGCTGACCGTCGAAGAGGAACAACTCGTTGTGACCGGCGCCCAGGCCGCATTCGGGACGGTGCGCGGCTACGTCGAGCAGGAGCTTGTTTGAACCGCTGCCGGGCGCATGATCCGGGACGCGCCAACGGCAGCGCGGCGATGCGCGTCCTGTGGATGTCGCTGGGATGCCTGATGGTGGCGTTGGGCGTGATCGGCGCCTTGCTGCCGGTCATGCCGACCACCATCTTCCTGATCCTGGCAGCGGCGTGCTTTGCGCGGTCTTCGCCGCGGCTGGAAAGCTGGCTGCTGACGCATCCGCGTTTCGGCGCCACGCTCAGGGTCTGGCGTGAACAGGGCGCCATCAGCCGCAAGGGCAAGCGTTACGCGGTTGCAGGCATGGCGTTGGGCTACGCCGGCTTCGCCTGGAGCGCGCATCCCGCCTGGTGGTGGGCGCTGGGCGTAGGGCTGGGCATGCTGGCGTGCGCGGGCTGGGTGCTGTCGCGTCCGGCGCCGCTTCAGTAAACTGCGGGGCTTGCCTGGCGGCGGTCGCCGCCGCTTTCATGCACGCCCATCGCCATGCCCGCTTTCGACACGACATTCGCCGCCGCGCTTCGCACTCCGGTCACCACTGCCAGCGATCTGGATCCGCTGGAGCAGTTCTTTCAGCGCCCCGCAATCAGCGCCTTTCTTGCCTGGGTCCGCGAGCCGGAGCAGGCCGCTGGCGGCCTGCGGATCTGCGCCGATCTGCTGCCGTCGCTGCACCCCGGCCGCGCCGCCGCCGTGGCCTTGATGTGCGGTTCGCTGGTGGAAGACGGCGCCGATCCGGCCATGCTCTTTCCTGTCCTGCACGGCCTGCTGCGGCAGTGGCTCCAGACCCTGAGTCCGTATTGCGCGCAAGAGGTCGAAGATGACGACGATGAGGTGGAAGAAGCCGACCGCCAGGCCTGGCAGGACGCCAGGTCGCGGATGGCCGACGTGGCCGAAGACCAGCGCTGGGAGGTGGAAGCCCTGCATCAGGCGGCGGACCTGCTGGTGCTGCCGATGATGACCATGGTCCTGCGCGACCGCCGCAATCATGCCGCCCTGGTGTCCGACGCGGAGCTGATGGCGCTGCTGCATCCCATGGCCACCTGCAACGACAGCCTGCCGTTCGAGCATCTGCACTATTTGTGGCTGGCCTCGCAGCTGGGCTACGAGGACGAGCTGGTGGTGCTGCTGCCGGCCAGCATGACGGGTTTTGTCGCGCGGGCGCATGCCGTCAACAATAATTTCCACGCCTTCACGCTGTTGCAGATCATCATCGGCGAGCACGCGCAGGCCTTGGGCGTGAAGCGCGAGATCGCGGCGCGCGAACCGGACCAGGACCGTGATACCGCGGACTTCCAGTGGCTGCAGGCCGATGCCTACGCCGGCGGAGAACTGGTCAACGCCATGCGTTACGCCTGGGGCGAGGCGGCGTTGCGGCACAACCTGTCCCGCCACGGCAAGCGGGTGCTGATTGCGCTGGAGACCGAAGAGGGCATGAAGCGCAACTGGTCTGGCTTCAACGGCGCCATGCATGAGGCGCAGCAGCCGTCGATGACGTTTGCGCGCTATCTCACGCGTGACGAGGTTGCGTCGTATCTGGCCTGACCCGGCGCGGACAGGGCCGCATGGCTGCAGGTATATTCAAAAGCTCCCCTTCCGACAGGAGCGCCTCATGCAGACCAATGAAATCCATCGCGGCCGGCTGATCGACCATATCCAGCTGGTGGTGCGGGACCTGGCGGCCAGCCAGCGGTTCTACCAGGCCGTCTTCGATGCGTTGAAAGTGCCGATGGGCGGCACGGGCGACGGCTATTTCTGGGCCGACGAACTGTTCGTGTCCACGGCCGACAGCAAGGCCGCGGCGGGGCAACTGACCGGACGCCATCATCTGGCGTTCCAGGCGCAGGATCAGGCCATGGTCGATGCCTTCTACGAGGCGGCGCTGGCCCATGGCGGCAAGGACAACGGCGCGCCTGGTTTCCGCGACTACCACCCGGGGTATTACGGCGCCTTCGTGCTGGATCCGGACGGCAACAACATCGAGGCGGTGTTCCATGGAGAGGCACGGCGTAGCGCGCCCTCGGTCAAGGTGACGTTCTGAACCGGCCTTCGCGGCAAACGCTCCGCCAGGCGCGGCACAGCGCTTCTGCGGTCAGGCATTTCAAGGCAGTCTCTACGTTCAATCGGGCGTACCGCGCGCACTATGGCCGCTCGCCAGGCAACGAGCGCGGCGGTGCGCCCTCGCGGGCAACGTAGCAGCGCATCACCACTTGCCCTGGCCCTGCGACTGCTGCATCTGCGGCGCGCTGGCCGGCCTTACCGTGTCCACGTACTTCCTGTAGGCGGCGACATACTCGGGACTGTTGATGTCGGGGGTGCTGTCGCTGTCCCAGTTCCTTTCAACGCCGGATTGTTTCCAGGCGGCCAGGTCGCGTTCGACTTGGTCGCGGCTGAGCTGGACGTCGGAGGGGGGCGCCGCGGTGGTTGGGGCGGCGGACATTTGGGCGGCGGCGGGGCCGGTCAGCAGCGCAGCGGCGGCCATGGCGACGGGGAGGGCGGCGCGGAGTAAAAGGGCTTTCTTCATGAGGTGCTCCTTGATACGTGTGTGATCGCAGCATTGGGGACCGGTGTCCTTGGAGCTGGGGCAAAGGAGCCTTGGGCAAGGACAGCTGCGTAACCGGAAGGGCGCATTCGTGTTTTTTTTGGGGCGGCCAGCCTTGCATGGGGTCGATGCGCGCCGCGGCGGCAAGCGCGGCCTCGCACGTCGGGCTTACGACCCGGGTGTAATGCTCAGTCCGGATCTCATGCCTTCGCGCCCATCGTAGGACGCCCGGGGTAGGCACCACATACTCAAAATTGAGTACGTCGAATTCCCGCTGGAAGATGGGTGCGATCGATGGGCGGGCAGGACGCCGGTTACAGCAAGGAGGCTAGTCTGACCAGTTCGGATTGGCGGTTGCATTCCATTTTATTGAGCAGCGACGCGACCTGCTTGCGCACGGTCAGCACCGAGGATTTTCGCAAGGTGGAGATTTCTTCCACGCTATGGCCCGTGGCCAGTCCGGCCAGGACCGCGGCCTCTGCATGGGTGACGGCGAAGACCGCGGCAAGCCTGTCGATGTCGGGCTGGGCGAATGCGCTTTTGCGCCGCATGCGCACCAGCAGCATGGGGCTGCCGATCAGGTTCAGCGCCTGAGGGGCCGCGCCGATGTCGATCCAGTACAGTTCGCCCCAGCCCGCGGCGGCGGCCAGGGAGCGTAGTTTTCCGTCACGCGCGACTGCCTGGCAATAGGAGTCGAACAGCGCCTGTATCTTGCTGTCGGGATGACGCAGCCTGCCGCAGCGCACGCTCCATCCGTGGCCGTCGTTCAGGTAGCGCATGGCGAGCGCCGACATCTTGTCGATGGTCCCGTCCTTGTTGACCAGCAGGACGGCCTCGCCGACATCGGAGAGCGCGCTCTCGATGGTTGTCCATCCGATGGCGAGCGCCTTCTCGCGTTGCGCCAACTGGCTTTGAAGCAGCCGGAAGTACTGGGCGAAGTCGCCCGATTTCAGGCGCTCGCTGGCTTTGCTGTCCACGGTCGAACGCTGAAAGCCGATGGCGGCGTGCAGCGCCGCGCTCGATTCGATGACCAGCGACAGAATCTGCGCCATGCGGTGCTTGAGCATGAAGTCCGCATAGAACTCGTTGCGCTGCAACTGTGAACTGTCATACATGCGGGCGGTGTCCAGCCAGGTGCCGGCAGGCGCCTGGCGCGAGTCGCGTTCCAGGATGTCGCAGCTGTAGTAATGGTCCTGGTACTCCGCGGCGCAGGCTTCGGAAAAGCCGATGGAAAACAGGTTCAGCAGCTTGTGCCGGGCATCGAAGACGATGAGTGCGCCGCTGTCGGCACCCACCATGTCGCGCGCGGTCCGCAGGATGTCATGCCAGGGAGGATCGGCGTCCGTCAGGTGGTTCAGGGCTTCGACCGCGCGCCGGACGGCAATCTGTTGTTGGGCCATTTTCTTGTGCCTCCAACTCTGGTTCAAACGCAAGCGCTGCTACGTGTCACAGATTGTTGTAGGTGGCTCCCTTCTTGGCGGGGGAGCGGCGCGCGGCAGCGGAGTATCGGCGCGGCCGGGGCGGCGTGGCCCGCGCGCAAGCCTGTCGACTGCGGGGGTCTCAATCGGAAATTATCCTCGCAAATCTGCCGGAAAGATGAAAATCCTGAGGCTGGATCGGAAGCGGACCGAGCCACGATCCCGGTCTGGTGCACGGGCACCGGTGTATTTCTACCGGAAGCGCGGGGTCAGGGAGTTGCGCCGCCCGGCGGATGGACCGCCGCGCGCCATAGATCAAGGAAATGCCGCTTCTTGAGCGGGTCCAGATACACCAGCAGGCCCACGCCCAGTCCCACCGGCCGCACGCCCGCTTCAGGCCTGACCGAGGCGCTCACCGGCCGCATGCCCGACTGCCGGGCCACCATCTCCTGGCCCCTGGGGGACAGAAGATAGTCCAGAAACATCGCGCCCAGATCCCCGCGTGGCGCCAGCCTGGGGATGATGGCGGAGCGCGACAGCATCAGCGTGTAGTCCTGCGGATACACGATGGCCAGCGGCGCGCCCTGGTCGATGCGATGGCGGGTATAGGACTCCAGCAGGTTGTAGGCCAGCGTGATCTCGCCGCGTTCGAGCTTGTCCAGCGCGTCTTCCGTGGATGCGTGAACGGCGACGCGGTTGCGGCCCAGCTCGGCCAGCAGCGCGCCGGCCATGCTGTCCAGGCGCGTGTCCTGCGTGGCCGCCAGATAGCCGATGCCGCTGCCCTCGACGTCGTAGGTGGAGATGGCGCCGGCCAGGGGCTGGTCCGGCGCCTGCAGCAAGGACAGCAGCTCGCGCCGGGTGCGCGGCGCCCGCGCGGGAGCGAGCTTGCCGGTGTTGTAGACCATGACGATGGGATCGGTGCCGATGCTGAAGACCTCGTCGCGCCAGTTGGCCCAGGCAGGCAAGCCGCGGGTCTCGGGTGAAATGTGAGGCTGCGCGTAGCCGTCGTTGACCAGCTTGGTCTGCAGGTCCATGGCGCTGCTGATGACAATGTCGGGCCCGGATCTGGCGGCCGGCGCCTGCGTGGCGCGGGAGACGGTTCCGGCATACAGCTCCTGCGTCGAGAGTTCGGTGTACTCCAGGCGCAGGCCGGGGTTCAGGCTGCTGAAGTCTTCCAGCACGCCGCGGAACACCTGCACGCTGTTGGAGGCGTGCACGACCAGCACGTTCCTGCTGTCGGCCGGACCCAGCGCCAGGCCCTCGGCGCTGGTTTCCGCGGCATGGCCGGCCGCCAGCGGCAGCAGTACAGCCAACGTCGCCAGCAGGCGCATGGGGTTCAGTAAATCAAGCTTCATGGGGGCGGGCCGGCAGCGTGACCACGGCGTCCAGGCCGCCGCCCACGCGGTTGCTCAGGACCAGGCGGCCCTGATGGATGTCGACCACGCGCTTGATGATGGACAGGCCCAGGCCGGCGCCGGGCGCGCGCGGGTTCGGACCGCGCACGAAGCGCTCGAAGGCGGCGTTGGCAAGCGCTGGCGGAATGCCCGGGCCCTGGTCGGATACGGATATGCGCCAGCCTTCGTCCTGCGGCTCCAGCCGCACGTCGATGTGGCCGTCTTCCGTGGCGCCGTGGCGCAGCGCGTTGTCGATGAGGTTCTTGAAGGCTTCGCGCAGCATCAGGCTGTCGCCCAGCGCCACGGGAGGGTTGCCCGGTGTGCTGGCGGGCAGATGCAGGCGCACGTCGGGCTGGGGATCGGCTTGCGGGACCGTGTCATACACCGCCTGGCGCAACAGCTCGGCCAGGTCCACCGGCTGGAATTGGCGCACGTTGCTGCGGTGGATGACGCTGGCGTCGCTCAGCAGCTGGTTGACCAGGCGCGAGAGTTTCTCGGCGTTGCGCAGCACGGCCAGCAGGCTGCGGCGCTGTTCGGCGGGATCGTCCTCGTCCAGCGCCACTTCCATCTGCGCGTGCAGCGCGGCCAGCGGCGTGCGCAGCTGGTGCGCGGCTTCCGCGATGAAGAGGCGCAGGGTGTCCAGGTTTTCCGACAGCCGCGCCATGAAGCCGTCCAGCGAGTGCACCAGGGTGTCGAGCTCCTCGGGCACGGGGGCGGTGATCGGGTGCAGGTCCGACGCGCTGCGGGCCGCCAGCTCGCGTTCGATGCGCCGGATGGGCGACAGTGACCGCAACAGGCCCCAGTAGGCCAGCGCCAGGGCCGCGGCGGTGAAGCCGATCAGCGCCAGCGTGCCCTGCCAAAGAATGCTGTCGGCCAGGGCGTTGCGGGCTTCGCGGGTCTGGGCGACCTGGATGAGTGCGGTCTCGGCGTTGCGGGGGCCGGCGATCCTGCGTTCCATCCAGGCGATGCGCACCGGCTCGCCCTGATAGTTGGCGTCGTACAGGCGGGGCGAGTAGGCGGGACTGTCCTCGCCGCGGGCGGGAGGGGCGGGCAGGCTGGCGTAGCCGGAGATCAGCGCGCCGCCTGCGTCACCGACGCGGTAGAACACGCGGTCGCGCGGCGCCTGCTCCAACAGCGCCAGCGAGGCGTAGGGCATGTCCATGCGCCACTCGCCCTGCACCAGTTGCAGGCTGTCGGCGATGGACAGCACCGACGAACGCAGCAACTGGTCGTAGGTAATGTCTGCGGTCTGATTGGCGTAGCCGCGCACCAGCAGATACAGCGTGGCCAGGGCGGCGACGAACAGCGCCAGCAGCATGGCCAGCAGGCGGCGCTTGATCGAGATGCGGCCCTGCGCGGCGGCGGGCCTGGCGGGTTCATTCCCGGCCGGGGCCGGACGCGGCGGGGCTGTCGTGGTCATCGGTGGCGGTCAGAAGGTAGCCGGTGCCGCGCTGCGTTTCGATGCGCAGCGGCGAGCCTTCGAGCTTGCGGCGCAGCCGTGCGATATAGACCTCGATGGCGTTGGGCGCGGCGTCGTCGTCGAAGGCGAACAACTTGTTGGCGATTTCGGTCTTGCTGACGGCGCGGTTCATGCCGGCCAGCAGGATTTCCAGCAGGCTGTATTCGCGCTTGGGCAGTTCGATGCGTTGGCCGGCCAGCGTGACCTGGCGCGCGGCGCTGTCTATGACCAGTTCGCCAAAGCGCAGCACGCCGGCGGCCTGGGCGCTGGGGCGGCGCAGCAGGGCGCGGCAACGGGCTTCCAGTTCACGGAAATCGAAGGGCTTGGCCAGGTAGTCGTCGGCGCCGGTATCCAGGGCGTGGACGCGGTCTTCGATGTCGATGCGGGCGGTCAGCGCCAGCACGGGGGTCTTGCTGCCGCGGTCGCGCAGGCGATGCAGGATGTCGAAGCCCGACATGCGGGGCAGGCCGATGTCCAGGATGACGAGGTCGAAGGTTTCGTACTGCAGGACCCCGTCGGCGCTCAGGCCGTCGTTCTGGCAGTCGACCGCATGGCCGAGACGGCGCAGCCGGCGCACGAGTGCGTCGGCCAGGTCCGCGTCGTCTTCGATCACCAGTATGCGCATAGGGGCGATTGTCGCATGGCTGGACTAGCCCCCCCCCGCGCCGCACCCGCGTTCAAAAACGACAGGTTGCCGACAGCTTTTATTTCTAGTCTTGCGGTCGCGCTTCCCCAGCCGGAGGCGCGTCTTATGCATAACAACGACTAGTCGGAGATAACCCTCATGCTTCTGACCCTGCTTGGCTTCGGCATGGTGATCACGTTCAT
This sequence comes from Achromobacter sp., assembly GCA_032153965.1. Taxonomy (GTDB): domain Bacteria; phylum Pseudomonadota; class Gammaproteobacteria; order Burkholderiales; family Burkholderiaceae_B; genus Achromobacter. Next base: position 48,277 of record JALDYL010000017.1, read on the forward strand.
GACGCTGATCATGACCAAGCGCCTGTCGCCGCTGGTGGCGCTCATCCTTGTCCCCATTATCTTTGCCTTGCTGGGCGGCTTTGGCGCCGGCATCGACAAGATGATGCTGGACGGCATCCGCAAGATTGCGCCCACCGGCGTGATGCTGATGTTCGCCATCCTGTATTTCGGGGTCATGATCGACGCCGGCCTGTTCGATCCCATCGTGGGCCGCATCCTGCGCGCGGTAAAGGGCGATCCGCTGAAGATCGTGGTGGGCACGACCGTGCTGGCGCTGGTGATTTCGCTGGACGGCGACGGTTCGACCACCTACATGATCGTGGTGGCGTCGATGCTGCCGCTGTACCGCCGCCTGAAGATGAACGCGCTGTCCATGACCTGTCTGGCGATGCTGGCCAGCGGGGTCATGAACCTGACGCCCTGGGGCGGCCCGACGGCGCGCGCCGCAAGCGCCTTGCACGTGGACGCGGGCGACATCTTCGTGCCGCTGGTGCCGGTGATGGGCGTGGCCATTGTCGCCATCCTGGTCCTGGCGTTCTGCCTGGGCCTGCGCGAACGCCGCCGCCTGGGCGTGCTGTCGCTGCCGGACGGCGCCTCGCTGCACGCGGGCTATGACGAGGACGGCCCCAAGAACCTGCCCGATGTCGAAGTCGACCAGGACCTGCGCCGCCCCAAGCTGCTGTGGGTGAACGCCGGGCTGACGCTGGCGCTGATGGTGAGCCTGGTGATGGGCGTGCTGCCGCTGCCCGTGCTGTTCATGATCGCCTTCGCGATTGCGCTGGTCATCAACTATCCGGACCTGGCCGAACAGCGCCGCCGCGTCGCGCAGCACGCGGGCAATGTGCTGTCGGTGGTGTCGCTGATTTTCGCGGCCGGGATCTTCACCGGCATCCTGTCGGGCACGGGCATGGTCGAGGCCATGTCGCGCAGCCTGCTGGCGGTGATTCCCGACGCCATGGGCCCGTACCTGGCCGGCATTACCGCGCTGGTGAGCCTGCCATTCACCTTCTTCATGTCCAACGACGCCTTCTACTTCGGCGTGCTGCCGATCCTGAGCGAGGCAGCGCAGGGCTATGGCATTTCGCCGGTCGAGATGGCGCGCGCGTCCCTGATCGGCCAACCCGTGCATCTGCTGAGCCCGCTGGTGCCGTCGACCTACCTGCTGGTCGGCCTGGCTGGCGTGGACTTCGGCGACCACCAGCGCTATTCGCTGAAGTGGGCCACCATGGTCTGCCTGGTGATGCTGGGCGCGGCGCTGGCGTTCGGCCTGTTCCCGCTGGTCGGCCAGGTCGGCTGAGCGGCGGCGCGATACCGTCTTTTCAAAAGGGGAAGTACATGGCTTTGCGCATTGCTTACGTCACCAGCGGTATGGGCCACACGGGCACCGCGATCTGCCAGGCGCTGCACAACGCGGGACACCGCGTGGTGGCAGGCTGCGGGCCGCGTTCTTCCCGCAAGGACCACTGGCTGAAGGAACAGAAGTCCCTGGGCTACGACTTCGTCGCTTCCGAGGGCGACGCCACGGATTGGGCCTCGACCGAGGCGGCCTTCGCCAAGGTGCGGCGCGAAGTCGGCGAGATCGACGTGCTGGTGAACAATGCCGGCGCCATGCTGGACATGCGCTTTCGCCAGATGAGCCAGGCGGACTGGTCGGCGGTGCTGCGCAGCAATCTGGACACGCTGTTCAACACCACCAAGCAGGTCGTCGACAGCATGGCCGACCGCGGCTGGGGCCGCATCATCAACATTGGCTCCGTGGCCGCGGAGAAGGGCCAGATCGGCCAGATCAACTACGCCACCGCCAAGGGCGCCGTGATCGGCTTCACCCGTTCGCTGGCGCAGGAAGTCGCGGCGCGCGGCGTGACTGTGAACCTGGCATCGCCGGGCTTCATCGCCGACGACACCGTGAAGGCGTTCCCGCCGGCGCTGCTGGACCGCATCATCGAAAGCGTGCCGGTGGGCCGGTTGGGCACCGCCAAGGATCTGGCGGGGCTGTGCGCCTGGCTGGCGTCGGATGAGGCAGCGTTCGTGACGGGGGCGAATTACGCGATCAATGGCGGCGTGTATATGAGTTGAGCGTAGCGCCGCAGGCGCCTTGCGCTTACACGTCGATCTGGTCGAAGTGCACGCCCAAGGCGGCCGCGAGGCGCTCGCGGGTGCTCTTCCTGGGATTCGCATCAGCGGATTCCATTGCTGCGTAGCTGGGCTGGCGTATGCCCAGGCGGGTCGCCATGTCGACCTGGGTTATCCCCAGATATTCGCGCCAGGCGCGCACGATGCTCCAGCCGTTGCCGGTCATCAGCGTGACGACTTCATGCGGGATCGTACCGTCTGCGGGAATGCGCGGCCGCCGCCGGGCAATGGCTGCCGGTGCTTCAGTCAAGGCGAGATGCTCCGAATCGCTTTTCAAGCCTTCTCATTGCTTCTCACGAAAGCATGAGCAGGCGCTCTCCATCTTCTAAGGTTTTTCAGGAAGGCGGAGCAAGCCTTTCGCCGCTATTCCAGGACGAACGCCCAGCTTTTTTTCACCCGCTCAATTCGCCAGCTTCACCGCCCCGCTATCGATAAGCTTCTGCCACTTGGCGCTGTCCGCCTGGATGAATGACTGCAATTCCTCGCGCGAACCGCCGCCGGCGATCATGCCGGCGTTGTCCAGGGCGGCCTTGAATTCCGGCGTGGCGACGGCGGCGCGCAGCGCGGCGTTGACTTGGTCCAGCTGCGCGGCCGGGATGTCCTTGCTGGCCGCGACCGAGAACCACTGGGTGGCGGCGTAGCCCTTGAAGCCAGTTTCTTCCACCGTGGGCACGTCGGGCAGGCTGTCCAGGCGGTAGGGCGTGGTGA
>JALDYL010000427.1:0-2592 GCA_032153965.1 Achromobacter sp.
AACACCACCATGCAGGCCGCCTGCTGCAAGCTGTACGCCACCGAAATGGTGGGCCGCGTGGCCGACCGCGCGGTGCAGATCCACGGCGGCGCGGGCTACATGTCCGAGTACGCGGTCGAGCGCTTCTACCGCGACGTGCGCCTGTTCCGCATCTTCGAAGGCACCTCGCAGATCCAGCAGCTGGTGATCGCCCGCGAAACCATCAAGGCGCATTCCTGAGCGCGGACCCGGCGCAAGAGGCTAATATCCTGCATGACTGACGGTGATCCGGCGCACGGCCCCTGGCCGCGCCGGAATATGACGCGCCAGCGGCCGCGCGCCGCCGGCATGACGGAATTCCAGTCTGGCTTGCGCGCAGCCGCAAGCCAGACGTTTTCATTTCTCTTCTAGCGAAAAGACTAATGTCGCAACGTCCCGCTCCCCTTACCGGCATACGCGTGCTGGACCTCACCCGCGTCCTGGCGGGTCCCTGGTGCACCCAGAACCTTGCCGACCTCGGCGCCGAGGTCATCAAGATCGAACGCCCCGGCGCGGGCGACGACACCCGGGCCTGGGGGCCTCCGTACCTGAAGGACGAGGCGGGCAACGACACCACGGAAGCGGCCTATTACCTGTCCGCCAACCGCAACAAGCTGTCGGTGGCGCTGGATATCGCGTCGCCCCGCGGCGCCGAGCTGGTGCGCGAACTGGCGCTGCAAAGCGACATCCTGGTCGAAAACTTCAAGGTGGGCGGCCTGTCCAAGTACGGCCTGGACTACGACAGCCTGAAGGAACTCAATCCGCGCCTGATCTACTGCTCCATCACCGGCTTCGGCCAGACCGGCCCCTACGCCAGCCGCCCCGGCTACGACTTCATGATCCAGGGCATGGGCGGCCTGATGAGCATCACCGGCGAACGCGACGACCTGCCCGGCGGCGGTCCGCAGAAGGCGGGGGTGGCGGTGACCGACCTGATGACCGGCATGTACTCCACGGTCGGCATCCTGGCCGCGCTGCACGAACGCTCGCGCAGCGGCCTGGGCCAGCACATCGACATGGCGCTGCTGGATTGCCAGGTCAGCATGCTGGCCAACCAGAATCTCAACTACATGACCTCGGGCGTGGCGCCCAAGCGCGCCGGCAACGCGCACCAGAACCTGGTGCCCTACCAGGTCTTCGCGGCCAGCGACGGCCACCTGATCGTGGCGGTCGGCAACGACAGCCAGTTCCGCAACTACTGCGGCGCGATCGGCCTGCCCGAGCTGTCGGCCGACCCGCGTTTTGCCACCAATCCGCAGCGCGTGAAGAACCGCGCCGAGCTGGTGCCGCTCCTGGCCGAACGCATGGCCACCGGCGCGCGCGACCATTGGCTGGCCGCGCTGGAAGGCGTGGGCGTGCCCGCCGGTCCCATCAACACGCTGGACCAGGTCTACGAAGATCCGCAGGTCCTGGCGCGCGGCATGAAGCGCGAACTGCCGCATCCGACCGCGGGCACGGTGCCCATCGCTGCCAGCCCGCTGAAGTTTTCCGACAGCCCGGTCGAATATCGCCGTCCGCCGCCCATGCTGGGCGAGCACACCGAGCAGGTGTTGTCCGAGAAGCTGGGCCTGTCGGCCGAAGAAATCCTGGCGCTGGCGCAAAGCCGGCCCTGAACCCCATCCAATAAAAGAAAGCAGGAGAGTGTTGATGAAGGAGATTCAAACCATCGGCGTCGTCGGCGCCGGGGCCATGGGGCGCGGCATCGCGCAGATCGCGGCGCAAGCCGGGCTGCGCGTGCGCCTGTACGACACCAGCGCGGACGCCGTCGCGGCCGCGCGCGAGTCGCTGCGCCAGACCTGGGACAAGCTGGCCCAGAAAGGCAAGCTGAGCGCCGCCGACGCGCAGGCGGCGCTGGAGCGCGTGGAATCCGCCACCGCGCTGACCGACATGTCGAACTGCCAGTTGGTGGTGGAAGCCATCGTCGAGCGCCTGGACGTCAAGCGTGACCTGTTCGCCGCGCTGGAAGGCGTGGTGGCCGAAGACTGCATCCTGGCGTCGAACACCTCGTCGCTGTCGATCACCGCCATCGCCGCCGCCTGCAAGCGGCCGCAGCGCGTGGCTGGCTACCACTTCTTCAACCCGGTCGCGCTGATGAAGGTGGTCGAAGTCATCGACGGCCTGCGCAGCGCGCCCGAAGTCGGCGACGCGCTGGCCGAGCTGGCCCGCCGCATGGGCCATACGCCGGTGCGCGCCAAGGACATGCCGGGCTTCATCGTCAACCACGCTGGCCGCGGCATGAATACCGAAGGCCTGCGCGTGGCGCAGGAAGCCGTGGCGACCTTCGCCCAGGTCGACGCCGTCATGCGCGAGCAGGCCGGCTTTCGCATGGGCCCCTTCGAACTGCTGGACCTGACGGCGCTGGACGTGTCCCACCCGGTCATGGAGTCCATCTATCGCCAGTTCTTCGACGAACCGCGCTTCCGTCCGTCGCCCATCACCACCGTGCGCCTGGCCGGCGGCCTGATCGGCCGCAAGGCCGGCGAAGGCTTCTACGTCTACGCCGATGGCCAGAAGCAGGCGCCGGCCGAGCCGCCCGTGCCCGCGCTGCCCGAGAACCTGAAGGTCTGGGTCAGC
>JALDYL010000146.1:0-11452 GCA_032153965.1 Achromobacter sp.
TCCAGATCTTGCGGCCGCTGACGCGCCAGCCGGCGGCATCCGGCTTGGCGCGGGTACGGACGGAAGAAAGGTCGGAGCCGGTTTGGGGTTCGGAGTAGCCCTGGCACCAGATCTCGCTGCCATCGCGGATGCCGGGCAGGAACTGCGCCTTCTGCGCGGGCGTGCCGAAGCGCAGCAGCGTGGGCGCCAGGATCGAGTGCGCGATGCTGTTGATGGGTTGCGGCGCATGCAGGCGCGCGCCTAGTTCGTGGAAGGCGATCAGGGTGGCGGTGCTGAGTTCGCGCCCGCCGTACTCGCGCGGCCAGGTCAGCGCGATCAGGTCGGCCGCGCACAGCATGCGGTTCCAGGCCTGCCTGCATTCCTGGCTGTGCGAGGCGGTGACCGGATACTGCTGGCGCAGCTGGGCCAGCGCGGTGCGCAGCCAAACCTCGGCGTCTTCGAGAAAATGTTCGGTACGTATCATGGTTGAGAGCACTCAGGAGTTGGGACGCAGGACGCGCGGCGCGTGCGCGATGCGCACGGGCGCGTCGATCCAGCGGTGCAGTTCGGAGGGCGGCAGGCCGTCCACCAGGGCCAGCGGCACGAAGGCTGCGTCGCGCACGTCGAAGATGCCGATGTCCGCATAGACGCGCCCGACCACGCCCGCGCCGGTCAGGGGCAGGCTGCAGCGGCCGCGCAGGCGCGGCGCGCCCTCGCGAGTCAGGGCTTCCATCATGACCCAGACGTTGCGCGCGCCCACGGCCAGGTCCATGGCCCCGCCCACCGACGGCATGGGATCGTCCGCGCCCAGCGACCAGTTGGCCAGGTCGCCCTCGCAGGAGACCTCGAATGCGCCCAGCACCGTGATGTCGATGTGGCCGCCGCGCATGATGGAAAAGGAATAGACATGGTCGAAGATGGCCGCGCCCTCGGTGAGCGCGATCGACTGCTTGCTGGCGTTGATGAGGTCGCCGTCGGCGGTCTCGTGGTCTTGCAGCAGGCGCATGCCAAGGATGCCGTTCTCGCTGTGCAGCTGCACGCCGCGCGCGGGGTCGAGCCGGTCGGTCACCATGGTGGGCATGCCTATGCCCAGGTTGACCACGGCGCCGGCGGGCAGGTCGGCGGCCACCAAGGCGGCCAATTGCTCGCGTGACAGTCGTTTCATTGCGGACTCCCCAACAGGCGGTGCACGAACAGGCTGGGCGTGACGATGGCGTCGGGATCGAGCGCGCCGCTGGGCAGGATCTCTTCGACTTCGACGATGGTGTTGCGGGCCGCCATGCACATGACGGGACCGAAGTTGCGCTGGGCGCGGCGGTAGACCAGATTGCCCAACTGGTCGGCCCGATGGGCGCGGATGAAGGCGTAGTCCGCGCGCAGCGGCTCCTCCAGCACGTAGCCGCGGCCGCCGAACACGCGCGTTTCCCGGCCTTCGGCCAGCGGCGTGCCATAACCCGTGGGCGAGTAGAACGGTCCCATGCCCGCGCCGCCCGCACGGATGCGTTCGACCAGGGTGCCCTGGGGCATGACCTCCACGGCCAGGCTGCCCGCTTGCACCCGCTCGCGGATCACCTCGTTGCCAGGCATGCGCGGGTAGGAGCAGACGATACGGCTGACGCGGCCCGAGGCCACCAGGGCCAGGAAGCTGGCCTCGCCCGCGCCGGCATTGTTGTTGATCAGGGTCAGGTCGTCCACGCCTTGCTTGGCCAGCAGGCCGGCCAGCAGGCGCGCGGGTATGCCCGAGCCGCCAAAGCCGCCGACGAAGATCACGGCGCCGGACTCGACGCCGCGCAGGGCTTCTTCGACGTTTGCGCAAGTCTTGTCTTTCATTGTTCCTCCTTGGCCCAGGCCGCGCGGCCCTGGGCGCACAAGGCGCCAGCCTGATGGCAGGCCAGGGCCATGCCCTGCGGCTGCCGCCATAGCGACACCGCCACGTCCAGGCCGGGATAGACCGGCGCCATGAAGCGCAGGTCCAGTTCGCCCAGCCGCAGGCCGGGCAGTTGCCGCAGGCAGGCTTCGAGCGCGCGGTTGACCATGCCCAGCAGCGCCGCGCCGTGCAGGATGGGGCGCTCATAACCCGCCCGCCGCGCGCTGGCCGGATCCACGTGCAGCGGATTGCGGTCGGCGTTCAGGCGGTACAGCGCGCCCTGGTTGCGGCTGGTGGGCAGGACGATGACGCTGTCCGGCGGCGTCGCGGGCGGCGCGGGGATAGGAGCATCCAGCGCGTCGCTGAGCGCGGCGTCGCCGCCGGAATAGCCGCCGTCGCCGCGGCAGATGTTCAGCTGTTCGATGACGGCGATTTGCTGTCCCGTGGCCGCGTCGCTCAGCGTGCGCCGCGTCACGACGAACGCGCCAGGGCGCTTGTCGGCGATGCGCGCGACTTCCATCCGGCATACGACTGCGCCACTGGCGGGCAGGCGGCGCGCGAAGCGCATGCGCTGCTCGCCATGCACGACCTGGCTCCAGTCCAGGCCGTGGCGCGGATCGCGCATCCAGAAGCCGGGATAGGCCAGCACGCAGGCCATGGCGGGCAGGGCGCGCAGGCCCTGCTCGTAGATGAACCGGGTTTCGTCGCCGACGGAGTCGTCTGCGGCCAGGCCCGCGCCCACGCCCAGGGCGTAGAGGATGCAGTCATCCTCGCCATAGTCCTGGCGTTCGGGCGCGAAGGCGTGGGCCTTCAGGCTGCGGTAGTCCAGCGCCATGGCTACCTCAGACCGGATCCCAGGCGAACACCTGGGCGGACGTGTCCAGCGGCATGAAAGAGGCGCGCAGCGCGGCCATGCCGTGTTCGGCGATGCTTTCCGTGGTCCAGCCGTCCGAGCGGTGCACCGAGCGCACCGGGCGCGACTGGCTCATCAGGAAGATCTCGTTCAGGCGGATGGCGAACACCTGCCCGGACACGTCGGCGGAAGCGTCCGAAGCCAGGTAGCAGATCAGGGGCGCGATGGTATCGGGTCCCATGCGGCGGATCTTCTCGACGTGGCGCGCCTGTTCCTCGGTCTTGGCCGGGATGGTTTCGGTCATGCGGCTCCAGGCCAGCGGGGCGATGCAGTTCGAGCGCACGTTGAAGGCGGCCATGTCCAGCGCCATGGCCTTGGACAGGCCGACGATGCCGAGCTTGGCGGCGCAATAGTTGGCCTGGCCGCGATTGCCGATGACCGCCGAGTTGGAGGTCATGTTGATCAGGCTGCCGCCGCCCTGTTCGCGGAAGTGGCGCGCGGCGGCGTGGCTGAGGTTGAAGCAGCCGTACAGATGCACCTTGACCACGGCGTCGAAGTCTTCAGGCGTGAGCTTGTGGAACATCTTGTCGCGCACGATGCCGGCGTTGTTCACCACCGCGTCCACCCGGCCGTAGGCGTCGGCGGCGGCCTCGATGATGCGCTGCGCGCTGGCGTACTCGGCCACCGAATCGCCATTGGCGATGGCCTCGCCGCCGGCGGCGCGGATTTCCTCGACCATCTGCGCGGCCGTGCTCTGCGAGGCGCTGGTGCCATCCAGCGACACATTCAGGTCATTGACCACCACGCGCGCGCCTTGCGCGGCCAGGGCCACGGCCGCGGCGCGGCCGATGCCGTTGGCCGCGCCCGTGACGACCACTACTTTGCCTTCCAACATGTCGAATCTCCTTCAGTCCATCCAATTGGTCAGCACGGTCGTGGCCTGGGCGCTCAACACCCCGCCATTGCCGTGCACCAGCGCCGTGCGCGCCTGTTTCACTTGCCGTTCGCCGCATTCGCCGCGCAACTGGCGCACCGCTTCCACCAGGCCGAACATGCTGTACATGCCGGGGTGGACGCAGGACAGTCCGCCGCCGTTGGTGTTCACCGGCAGTTCGCCGCCAGGGGCGATGCGTCCGCCCGAAACGAAGGCGCCGCCTTCGCCCTTGGCGCAGAACCCCATGTCTTCCAGGAACAGGATGGGATTGATGGTGAAGGCGTCGTAGAGCTGCACCAGGTCGATGTCGGCCAGCGCCACGCCGGCCCGCTCGCGCGCCAGGTCGGCGCTCTGTCCCGCCACGGTGCGCGTCAGGTCGGCCATGCAGGCGATCTGGCGATGCGAATGCGCCATGGCCGTGCCCTGCACGTACACGGGCCGGGCGGCGTCGGCGCGGTCTGCGGCGGTGACCACGATGGCGCCCGCGCCGTCGGTCACCAGGCAGCAGTCGCGCGCGGTCAGCGGCGAGGAGATCACGCGCGCGGCCAGCACCTCGTCGATCGAGAGCGGTTCGCGCTTGTAGGCTTCCGGGTTCAGCCGCGCCCAGGCGCGCGCGGCCACTGCCACTTCGGCCAATTGCTCGCGGGTGGTGCCGTATTCATGCATGTGGCGGCGCGTCGCCAGCGCGTAGCTGGTCGGCGGATTGAAGGGCTGGAACGGTTCCTCGTAGGGAAACGGATCCAGCCGCGCGCGGGCGCCGGACGTCGCGGAGACGCCGTTGCCGCCGCGCGGGGCGGCGCCGTAGGCGATCACGATGTTGCGGCACAGGCCCGCCTGGATCGCCGCCGCGGCGACCAGCAGGTGGCCGACGAAGGACGCGCCGCCGATCTGGGTGCTGTCCATGAAGCGCGGATACAGGCCCAGGTACTCGGAGAGCTTGTTCAGCCACATCGACGAGGACAGGCTGGCGCTCATCAGGCCGTCGATGTCCTCCATGCGCAGGCCGGCGTCGCGCACGGCGGCGTGCACCGCCAGCGAGGTGATCTCCAAGTCGTTCAGGCCGCCCGCATCGCCGATGCCGGCCGTGGCGCAGCCGGTGATGGCGATGGCGCCGCGCAGGTGCTTGTTCCAGTCCGTCATGGCGCTTCCTTGCCGAACACCACACGGGCGCGCTGCGGGTCGGGCCGGGCCGTCAGCCGCATGCCGATGCGCAGCTCGCCTTCGTCCAGCAGCGTGGACATCATGCGGAAGCCTTCGTCCATGTCGGCCAGGATCACGTTGCGCGCGGGGGCCTGCGGCGTGGCCGGAATCTCGGAGTAGGAATAGAGCGTGGCGCCGGCGCGCATGGGCCGCCAGGCGTATTCCTGCGAACGGCAGTGGGTGCAGTGCGTGCGCGGGAAAAAGAACGAAAGCCCGCAGCTGCGGCACACCTGGACCTCCAGGCGTCCCGCGCGCAGCGCCTCGGAAAAATAGGCTTCCGGCGACAGCGAGCCGATGCGGACCTCACTCATCCTTGACTCCGGCCTGGGAGATGACGGCCTGCCATTTGTCCATCTCGTCGCTGACGAACTTCTGGTATTGCGTCAGGTCCAGGTCGCCGGGCTCGGAGCCGGTCGAGCGGATGTAGTCCTGCGTGGCCGGCTGCATCACCGACTTGCGGATTTCGCTGTTCAGCGTCTGCACGATGTCGGCGGGGGTGCCGGCCGGCGCGTAGACGCCCACCCAGGTACTGAGGTCGAAACCCTTGTAGCCCAGTTCGTTCAGGGTGGGCACATCCGGGTAGCGCGGCTGGCGCTGCGCCGAGGCGATGGCCAGCGGCACGATCTTGCCCGACTGCAGGTAGGCGTTGGCGGTGACGGACTCGGCCATGCCGAAGGGAACCTGACCCGACACCAGATCGGTCATGGCGGGACCCGCGCCACGGTAGGACACATGCATCAGCGGCAGCCCGCTCTGCGCGCGCAGCAGTTCGCCCACGATGTGGGGCGCGCCGCCGGCGCCGGCCGTGCCGTAGGGGACCGAGGCCTGCTTCTGCGCATAGGCCTTGAAGTCGGCGAAGGTCTTGATGCCCTGGTTGGCGTTGACCAGCAGGAAGTTGGGGCTGACCGCCAGCAGCGCCACGGGAGAGAAGTCCTTGCGGGCGTTGTAGGGCAGCTTCTTCATCGCAGGGTTGATCACGTGGCTGGTCGCGCCCACCAGGATGGTGTAGCCGTCCGGCTTCTGCCGCGACACGTACTCGGTGGCGATCTGACCGGTTGCGCCCGGCTTGTTCTCGACCACGAAGGGCTTGCCCAGGCGGGTCTGCAGATCGGCCGCGATGCGGCGTGTCAGGATGTCGGTCATGCCGCCCGGGGCATAGGCCACCACCAGGGTCACGGGCTTGGCCGGATAGGTGTCGGCGGCGGCGATGGCGGGAAGGACGGCCAGCAGCGTCAGCAGCTGCTTCAGGCCAGGCTTGAGTTTCATGTCGTAGGTCTCCTCGTGCTGCGGGCTGGTTTGCCCTGCTTGGTTATGGCGTCGAGGTGACCTTGCGGATGGCGCGTGGGATGGGGCCTCGACGCGTCAATGATGGAAGCGGTTCATCATGCAAACAATTGATTAATTGTCATGAAGGCATTCAAGAAAGAGATGAATCGCCGGCCGCGGCGGGCTGCCCCTGTGCAGCGAGATGCGCCTCGAAGGCGGCGAGAAACGCGGCCGCGGCGCGCGACAGCCGGTAGTCGGCACGGCGCAGGATGGACAGTTCATGCAGGGCCTGGGGCCGGTCGGCGATGGACAGCGCCTGCAAGCCCATTTCCCGGCAGACATGGCGCACGTAGCCGGGCATGACCGTGATGCCCATGCCGCCGCGGATCATGGCGAAGGCGGTGGTCAGGCTGCCGGTCTGTGCCACGCTGCGCACCGTCAGTCCCTGGTCCTGCAGGATCTGGTCCATCTTGCGGCGCACGGTATAGGTGCCGCGCAGCAGGATGTGCGGGTAGCGCGCCAGTTCGCGCCAACGCGCCTCCTCATGCTGCGCCAGAGGGTGGCCGGCGGGCACCACGGCATACATGGGGCCGCGGTAGACGACGCGGCAGTCCAGCCTGGGATCCTGGCTTTCCAGCGCTACCAGGCCGATGTCGGCCTTGCCGTGCAGGACATGCTCGGTGGCTTCGTCGCCGGTGAGTTCGTGCAGGTCGAAGACGATGTTGGGATGCCGCGCATGGAATTGCGCCACCACCGGCGCGATCAGCGTGTGCATCATGATGGGCGAGGCCGCGATGGAGACCTCGCCGCGCTCCAGTCCGGCCAGGCTGCTCAGGCTGCGTTCGGCCGCGCGTAGAGAGCCGAAGGTTTCCTGCGCATAGGCATACAGCTCGGGCGCGCCCTCCAGCAGTTCGACGCCGCGCGCGGAGCGCTCGAACAGCGCCATGCCTATCGCCTTCTCCAGTTCGGAGCAGAGCTTGCTGACGGTGGACTGCGTCAGGTTGAGCGCCTCGGCGGCGCGGGTGAAGTTCTTCAGCTCGTACACGGCACAGAAGGCCCGGAGCTGGCGCAGCGTGATACCCATGGTGCGACTCCCGCAAGAGGCGGCTATCGTACCCAAGCCATCTGGTTTGTGGGATTTATTCCATTTCAGACTTATTTCATGAAAATTACTCGTTTGTTGTGATGAAACCTCACCCTTAGCATCGGTGGCGTAACCCTAGCTGGAGTTTCCATGACTGCGCCCATTCCCGCCTTTTCCCATGCCCTCGTGACCCGCGACGATCGCGGCGTCTATACCTTGCAGATCCACGACGCCAAGAGCCTGAACATCCTGGCCTCTTCGGTCACCTTGAGCCTGACCGACGCCGCCCGCTGGATCGCGGCGCAGGACGATGCCCGCGCGGTGGTCATCCGCGGCACGGGCGAGCGCGCCTTCGTGGGCGGCGCCAACATCTATGAAATGGCCGAACTCGATCCGCAGGGCGCGCGCGAGTTCATCACGCGGCTGCGCGACCTGTGCGATGCGGTGGCGGCGATTCCGGTGCCCACCATCGCCCGCATTCCGGGCTTCTGCCTGGGCGCCGGCATGGAACTGGCCGCGGCCTGCGACATCCGCCTGGGATCGGCGGACGCGGTCTTCGGCATGCCCGAGGTGCGCGTGGGCATTCCGTCCGTGATCCATGCCGTGCTGCTGCCGGCCATCATCGGCCCCGGCCCCACCAACTGGCTGCTGCTGACCGGCGAGACCGTGGATGCGCCGCAGGCCCGGCAGTGGGGCTTCCTGGAATTCGTCTGCGAAACCGGCGCGCTCGACGCGCTGGTCGAACGCACGGTGGCGCCCATCGCCGAAAGCGGCCCGATCGCCGTGCGCTCGCAGAAGGCGCTGTTGCGCTACTGGAGCGAGTCCACGGTCGAAGCCGGCCTGGACCGCAGCGTGGCGGCGTTCGGCGATGCCTTCACCACCGACGAGCCGCGCCGCTACATGGCGCCCTTCGTCAATCGCAAGAAGCAGCAGGAGGCCAAGTAATGGCCGGCCCGCTCGCGGGCGTGCGCGTCGTCGACATGACCTCGGTGGCCATGGGACCGTATGGCACGCAGATCCTGGCCGACATGGGGGCCGAGGTGATCAAGGTCGAGGCGCCCGAAGGCGACGTGTTCCGCGCCTCGGCTCCGGCGATGAGCCCGGGCATGGGGCCGGCCTACCTGAACCTCAACCGCAACAAGTACAGCGTGACGCTGGACGCGAAGACACCGGCCGACCGCGACAGCCTGCTGCGCCTGATCGACGGCGCGGACGTGTTCGTGTCCAATGTGCGTCCGGCCGCCCTGGCGCGCCTGGGCTTGGACGCGGCCACGCTGCGCGCGCGCAACGCCCGGCTGATCCATTGCTCGGCTGTGGGTTTTGGCCAGGACGGCCCTTACGCGGCGCGTCCGGCCTTCGACGACATCATCCAGGCGATGAGCGGCTTGGCTGACTTGCAAGGCCGCAACAGCGGCGCGCCCGCCTACGTGAACACCATCCTTGCGGACAAGGTGGCCGGGCTGACGCTGGCCTACGCCATTCCCATGGCCCTGTACGAGCGCGAGCGTTCGGGGCAAGGGCAGGAGATCGAAGTGCCCATGTTCGAAACCCTGGTCTCCTTCACGCTGATCGAACACATGAGCGGCCACAGCTTCGTGCCGCCGCAAGGGCCCATGGGCTACAGCCGGGTGCTGTCGCCGCAGCGGCGTCCCTACCGCACGCGTGACGGCTACCTGGCCCTGCTGCCTTACACCGATGCGCAGTGGCGGCGCTTCTTCGCGCTGGCCGAACGCGCCGACCTGGCGGCGGACGCGCGCTATGTCGACGCGGCCGCGCGCGCGCGGCACTTCGACGAGCTCTACCAGGACCTGGCGGACATCGTCGCATTGCGCGGCACCGAGGAATGGCTGGCGCTGCTGGCGGACGCGGACATCCCGCATTCGCGCGTGAACACGCCGGAAGCCCTGTTCGAGGATCCGCACTTGAAGGCGACGGGTTTCTTCCAGCGCGTGGAGCATCCGACCGAAGGACCGCTGATGGCGGCCGGCATCCCGGTGCGTTTTTCGCGCACGCCGGGCGAGATCAGGCGCCAGGCGCCGCGCCAGGACGCCGATCGCGATATGCTCAAGCCTGCGCGCTGAGGCCGGCATGGCCGGCGGCGCCTGGCGGCGACTTCGACCATGAACATCACTCTCAAGCAATTGCGCGTGTTTTGCGCGCTTTACGAACTGCGCAGTTTCACCGCGGCCGCGCGCGCCGCCTTCGTGACCCAATCGGCTGTCAGCAAGCTCTGCGCCGAACTGGAGGCCGAAGTCGGCCAGCCGCTGTTCGAACGTTCCACCCGCAGCGTCACGCCCTGCGACGGCGCGGCGGATTTCTATGCCTATGCCCAGGAAATCCTGGGCACGGTGCGCGCCGCCGAGCGCAGCATGTCGGGCCTGCGCACGCTGGAACGCGGCACGGTGGGCGTGGCTACCTCGCCGCTGATGATGGTCGGCCTGCTGGGCGAGGTGGTGGCCGAGTATCACCGGGCCCATCCCAGCGTGAAGCTGGACCTGTTCGAGCTGTCCACCGACGACACCATCGAGCACGTGCGCAACGGCCGCGCCGACTTCGGTATCGTGTCGGTCGAAACCCCGTCGGAAGAACTGGCCACGCGGGTCATCTACCGCGACACCATGTACGCGGTGTGCGCGCCGCGCCACGCTTTGACGCGCAAGCGTTCCGTGTCGTGGGCCGACGTGGCCGCCCACGACCACATCATGCTGCGCAACGTGTACAGCGTGCGGCGCAGCCTGGACCGCGTGGCGGCCGACCTGAACCTGGAATTCCGCTATCGCATCGAGGCCGGCATGCTGATCTCGGCATTGAAGCTGGTCGGCGCGGGGCTGGGGATAACCGTGGTGCCCGGCTATGCCTGCGACCTGGCGCGGCAGCTGGGCCTGCGCATCCTGGCCATCGACGGCGCGCGCAAGCACGGGCATGAACTCTGGCTTATCCAGCGCCGCAACGCGCGGCTGTCGTTGGCCGCCTCGGCCTTTCTGCAGGCGACCGAGGAATATCTGCGGCAGCGTCAGGCGCAAGAGAATTAATCCTGGTTTGGAATAAGTCTATGAAAATTAGTCCCTTGTTGGGATAAGCGGGTCGCAAGCATCATACGGTCAGAGTTCAAGAGGCCGACCCGCGGCCCCTCACAGGAGACAAGCATGATCCGACCGTTCGGCGCCCGACGCCGCCTGCTGGCCGCCGGCAGCCTCACCGTCCTGACCGCGCTGGCTGGCGCGTTGCCACCAGCGGCGCTGGCGCAGGGCGCGTATCCCGACAAGCCCATCACCATCGTCGTGCCGTTCTCGCCGGGCAGCGCCACCGATACCAGCGCGCGCATCATCGCCGAGAAGCTCGGCCCGCGCCTGAACGTGCCCGTCGTCATCGAGAACAAGCCCGGCGCGTCCGGCACCATCGGCGCCTCGTTCGTCGCGCGCGCCCAGCCCGATGGCTACACGCTGATCCTCACCAGCAGCTCGACCCACTCGGCCACGCCGGCGCTGTTCCGCAAGCTGCCGTTCGATCCCACCGGCGACTTCACCCACGTCGTCCGCATCGCGACCATTCCGATGATGCTGGTGGTGCGCGAGGATGCGCCCTACAAGACGCTGCAGGAACTGGTCAAGGCCACGCAGGCCAAGCCCCTGAACTACGCCTACGGCTCGCCCACCAGCCAGATCGCCGGCGCGACGTTCAACACCGTGGCGGGCGCCGCCGCCAACGGCGTGCCTTACAAGAGCCAGCCGCCGGCCGTGACCGACTTGCTGGGCGGCCACGTCGACTACCTGTTCGCCGACCTGTCCGTCGTCACCTCCTTCATGCAGGCCGGCAAGCTGCGCGGCCTGGCCTACACCGGCCATGAGCGCGCCAAGGAATTTCCCGGCGTGCCGACCTTGGCCGAGCTGGGCTACCAGAAGTTCGACCTGGTCGTGTGGGTCGGCGTGGCCGTGCCGGCCAAGACGCCCGACGCCATCGTGCAGAAGCTGAACCAGGAAGTCGCCGCCATCCTGCGCGAACCGGATGTGCTGCAGCGCTTCGAGTCCCTGGGCATGCAGGTCTCGCCCAACACCGTGGCCGAGCACCAGGCGTTTGCCCAGTCGCAGCGCCAGGTCTGGACCCAGCGCGCGGTCGACGCGAAGATCGAACCGCAGTAAGCGGCAAGGGCGTCGGCGGACGCCCTTTTTTTTGTGGTTGTTCCTGCGGTTCGTGCTTCGTAGGTCGCCCATCGGCGCGGGCGGCGTGGCGGCGAGCGCCCACGATTGCGGTCCGGAGCCTTCGCTCCGG
>JALDYL010000147.1:0-11410 GCA_032153965.1 Achromobacter sp.
CGCTGGTGTGCATGACGGCGGCGGCGGGCGCCACGGCGGCGGACAAGGTCAAGGTCGGCTTGCTGACGACGCTGTCGGGGCCGGGCGCGGCGCTGGGCAACGAGATCCGCGACGGCTTCAATCTGGCGCTGCAACATACGGGCGGCAAGCTGGGCGGACTGCCGGCGGAAGTGGTGGTGGCGGACGACCAGCAGAAGGCGGACACCGGCCGCCAGGCGGTGGAGCGGCTGTTGAAGCGCGACCGGGTGGACGTGATGACGGGCATCGTGTTCTCGAACGTGCTGCTGCCGGTGATGCCGGCGATCCTGCAGTCGGGAACCATCTATCTCAGCACCAATACCGGGCCGGAGAACTATGCGGGCGCGGGCTGTAATCCGAATTTCTTCGCGGTGGCCTGGCAGAACGAGGACATTCCTGCCGCGATGGGCAAGTACGCGACCGACCAGGGCTACAAGAGCGTGGCGCTGATCGCGCCGGACTATCCGGGCGGACGGGAATCGCTCAACGGCTTCAAGCGCCTGTTCAAGGGCGGGCTGTCGGAAGAGATCTACACCCAGCTGGGGCAGCTGGATTACGGCGTGGAGATTACGCGGCTGCGCGCCAGCAAGCCGGATGCGGTGTTCTTCTTTTTGCCGGGCGGCATGGGCGTGAACTTCATCAAGCAGTTCAACGGCGCGGGCTTGTCCAAGGAGATCGCGCTGCTGGCGCCCGGCTTCTCGGGCGACGAGGACACGATCGCGGCGGTGGGCGCGCCCATCGAAGGCATGCGCAATACCTCGCAGTGGGCGTCGGATCTGGACAATCCGGCCAATCGCAAGTTCGTCGAGGACTTCAGGAAGACCTATAACCGCAGTCCCACGCTGTACGCCTCGCAGGGCTATGACGCGGCCATGCTGCTGGACAGCGCGGTGCGCCAGACCGGCGGCAAGCTGGAGGCGGACGCGCTGCGTCCGGCGCTGCGGCGCGCGGACTTCAAGTCGGTGCGCGGCGATTTCAAGTTCAACCGCAACCAGTATCCGGTGCAGAACTATTACCTGCGCATCGTCGAGGCGGGGGCGGGTGGCAAGTTGTCCAATAAGCTGTCGGGCACGGTGCTGACCCAGTATCAGGACCCTTTCGCCGCAGCCTGCCAGATGAAGTAGGGCGGACATCCGCAACAAGGAGATAAGTATGACCCAGAACATTACGACGCGCGAAGTGACGGTGGCCTCGCATGACGGCAAGTCCTTCGGCGCCTATCTGGCCGTGCCGGCATCCGGGCATGGCCCGGGCCTGGTGCTGTGCCAGGAGATCTTCGGCGTGAACGACTTCATGCGCCGCGCGGCGCAGCTGCTGGCCGAGGAAGGCTATGTGGTGCTGGTGCCGGACCTGTTCTGGCGCCAGCAGCCGGGCATCCAGCTGACCGACGGCCCGGCCGACATGCCGCGCGCCTTCGAGCTCTACCAGAAGTTCGACGTGGAGCTGGGGCTGCAGGACATCGCGTCCACCATCGCCGCGCTGCGCGGGCTGCCCGAGAGGCAGGGCGGGGTGGGCGTGCTGGGCTATTGCCTGGGCGGCAAGCTGGCCTACCTGGCCGCCTGCCGTACCGATGTGGACGTAGCCATCGGCTATTACGGCGTGGGCATCGAGAACAGCCTGGAGGAAGCGTCGCAACTGCGCGGCCGCCTGGTGCTGCATATCGCCGAGCAGGACGGCTTCTGTCCGCCCGAGGCGCGCCAGCGCATCCTGGAGGCGCTGGGCAACAAGCCGGGGGTGCAGATCTATGTTTATCCGGGCATGGACCACGCGTTTGCGCGCACGGGCGGCGACCACTACGACAAGCCGTCGGCGCTGATGGCGCATCAGCGCAGCATGGCCGCCTTGCAGCGCGCCATCGGGCCGGAGTTCGATTATTCGTATCTGTGGGACAAGCACTGCGAGTACGAGTTCGGCACGCGCGACGTGGCGGCGACGATGGCCACCATGGTGGCCGAGCCCTATGTGAACCACATCCCGACCATGACCGGTGGGGTGGGCCACAAGGAGCTGAGCCGCTTCTACCAGCACCATTTCGTCAACAGCAATCCGCCGGACACGCGCCTGGTGCCGCTGTCGCGCACGGTGGGCGCCACACAGATCGTGGACGAGCTGCTGTTCTGCTTCACGCACACCACCGAGATCGACTGGCTGCTGCCGGGCGTGAAGCCCACGGGCAAGTATGTGGAGATCCCGTTGATCGCCATCGTCAAGTTCCGCGGCGACAAGCTCTACCACGAGCACATCTATTGGGACCAGGCCAGCGTGCTGGTGCAGGTGGGCCTGTTGGACCCCAAGGGCCTGCCCGTGGCCGGCCGCGAGACCGCCGCCAAGCTGCTGGACGAGACCCTGCCGTCGAACACGCTGATGGCGCGCTGGAAAGAAAGCGAGAACAAGTAGGAGCCGGACATGTCATACACCGAAGAACAATTGGCCGCGATGGTGCGCGGCGACAGCGTGCACCGCGGCGTTTACACCGATCCCGCCATCTTCGACCTGGAGATGCAGCGGATCTACGGCCGCGCCTGGATCTACGTGGGGCATGAAAGCCAGGTGCCCAAGACGGGCGACTACCACACCACGCGCCTGGGCGATCAGGACGTGCTGATGGTGCGCGCCACCGACGGCCGCGTGCACGTGCTGTACAACCGCTGCCCGCACAAGGGCGCCAAGGTGGTGGCGGACGGCGAAGGCTGTGTCGGCAAGTTCTTCCGCTGCCCCTACCACGCCTGGACCTTCAAGCTGGACGGCAGCCATCTGGGCGTGCCCTTGAAGCAGGGGCTGGAGGGCACGGCCTACGACCCCGCCGATCCGTCCTTCTCGATGCGCCGCGTGGCGCGCGTGGAAAGCTATCGCGGCTTCGTGTTCGCCAGCCAGGCCAAGGAAGGCCCGGCGCTGGAAGACTTCCTGGGCGGCGTGCGCTCGTCCATCGACAACCTCTGCGATCGTTCGCCGGTGGGCGAGGTGGAAGTGGCCGGCGGCATCTTCCGCGTCATGCAGCGTTCGAACTGGAAGGTGTTCTACGAGAACCTGCACGACACCATGCACGCCCGCGTCACGCATGAATCGTCGTATGCCGCGGCCCGCGACGAAGCCAAGGAAATGGGCGAGATGCCGCTGGAGCTGCACATCATGGACGGCAACGGCGAACCCTACGAGTTCTGGGAAAAGCTGGAGCTGCGCGCCTATCCCAACGGCCATGGCTACATGGAAGGCATCTTCAATCCGGGCGCGGCCGAGCGCGACCCGGTGTCGCGCGCGCACTTTGAAACCCTGACCGCCGCTTACGGCGAGACGCGCGCCCGCGAGATCCTGGGCATGAACCGCCACAACACGGTGATCTACGGCAGCGGCTCGCCCCACACGGTGTTCCAGCAGTTCCGCGTGATCCGCCCCATCGCCGTGGACCGCACCATGATCGAGATCCAGACCTTCCGCTGCAAGGGCGCGCCGGACGGCGTGTTCAAGCGCGCCATGCTGTACGCCAACGTCATCAATTCGCCCTCGTCCAATGTCATGCCGGACGATATCGAACTCTATAACCGCTGCCAGGAAGGCAACGCCACGCGCGGCGGCGAATGGGTCAGCATGCACCGCTACCACGGCAGCGACCGCAGCGATAGCGAAGGCCTGGTGTCGGTCAACGGCACCAGCGAGCTGCCCATGCGCAACCAGTTCGACGCCTGGAAGACCTATATGGAAGCCGGCCCCGCCGCCACGCAAGCGGCCGCCGCGACGGGAGACCGCTCATGCTGCTAGACCTTGATTTCGACGTGAGCACCGCGGGCCTGTCGCCGGCCGATGTGCCGGCCGACGCCTATCACCGCATCGCGCAGTTCCTGTACCGCGAAGCGCGCCTGCTGGACGAGCGCCGTTACGACGATTGGCAGGCGCTGTGGACGACGGACGGCATGTACTGGATGCCGCGCACGCCGGGCCAGCAAAGCCCTTACGACCACATTTCCCTGTTCTGGGAAGACCGCATGCTGCGCGACGTGCGCATCCGCCGGCTGGAGCATCCGCGCAACTGGTCGCAGCAGCCGCCCACGCGCAGCGCGCGGCTGGTGGGCGCGGTGGAAATCGAGGGCGTGGACGCCGGCGGCAACCTGGTGGTGCATTCCACCTTCCAGATGACGGAATGGCGCAAGCGCCAGCCGCGCCAACTGGCGGGCCGCTATACCCACAAGCTGGCCGCCGAGGGAGATGGCTGGCGCATCCGCATGAAGCGGGTGGACCTGGTGAATTGCGACGACGTGCACGACGTGTTCGAGGTGTTCGTGTGACCACGACCGACGCCGCGGTGCTGGCGCTGCACTTCCAGAACGACGTGCTGCACCCCGAGGGCAAGATCCGCGTCGGCCTGGACGCGGACAGCGGCGCGCGCCAGCGCCTGCTGGACAACGCCGCGGCCCTGTTGGCTGGGGCGCGGGCCCACGATCTGCCCATCGTGCACGTGCGCATCGCGTTCCGGCCGGACTACGCCGACCTGATGGCCAACTGCCCTATCTTCCGCAACGTGGCCGCCATCGGCGCCGTGCCGGAGGGGCAGTGGGGCAGCGCCTTTTACGAGGGGCTGCAGCCGCTGGCCGGCAGCGCGCGCGAATTCGTGGTGAAGCACACCCGCATCAGCGCCTTCTACGGCACGCCGCTGGAAGAGACCCTGCGGCTCTTGGGCGCGCGCCGGCTGGTGGTGGCGGGGGTTGCCACGCACTCGGTGGTGGAGGGCACGGTGCGGCATGCGGCCGACATCGGCTTCGAGGTCATGGTGGCGCAGGATGCCTGCGCATCCGCCGACCCGGCGGTGCATGACGCGTCGCTGGCCAGCATGCGCCTGATTGCGCAAACCGGGCCGGTGGCGGAAGCTGTGCGCTGGGCCGCCGCGCCTCATTGATCAAGGATTCATCATGGATTTCACAGGCTTTCCCGGGCTGGCCGGCAAGACCGCCATCGTCACCGGCAGCACTCAGGGATTGGGGGCGGACATCGCGCGCGGGCTGGCCGCGGCCGGCGCCAACGTGGCGCTGGTCGGGCGCAATGCCGAGGCCGGCCGCGCGCTTGAAAAGGAGCTGGACGGCCGCGCCTTGTACTGCGAAACCGACATTGGGCAGGACGACCAGATCCAGCGTTGCATCGATGCCGCCGTGGCGCGCTACGGCAGGCTGGACATCCTGGTCAACAATGCCTGCCAGTACGCGGACCGGGGCCTGGCCTCGTCGCGCGAGGAATGGCACAGCACGCTGGATACCAACCTGGTGTCGGCCGCCATCTTCACGCAACTGGCCGCGCCGTTGCTGCCGCGCGGCGGCGTGGTGGTGAACATGGGCAGCACGGGCGGCAAGTTCGGCGCGGCCGGGCGGGCGCTATATCCGGCGTCCAAGGCGGCGCTGTTGCAGATCACCAAGAACTTCGCGGTGGAGCTGGCGCCGGCCGGCGTGCGGGTGCTGGCGGTGTCGCCCGCCTGGACCTGGTCGCCGTCGGTGGAGCAGTTGTCGGGCGGTTCGCGCCCGGCGGCGGACGCGGTGGGCGCGCATTTCCACCCGCTGGGGCGGGTCGGTTCGGGCGAGGAGATCGCCGCGGCCGTGTGCTTCGCCTGCTCCGACGCGGCTTCGTGGATGACAGGGGTGGATATTCCCGTGGACGGCGGTTTTTCCATCCTGGGCCCGGACCGAGGCATTTCGCCGCGCGCCTGGTTCAAGGAGCTGGCGCCCTGAGGGCGCCAGCGGGCGGAGTCAGCGGATGACGATCTGCCCTTCTTCGACGGCGGCCTTGCCGCCGATCTGGTCTTCCAGGAATTCCTGCATCTTGTTGCCCACCTGAATCGTCACGCCGCCGCAGAAGCGGCGCGCGGCCTGGATGGTGGCGCTGGCCAGGGGCTGCAGGTCCTGTATCAGCTGGGTTTCCTCGGCGTCCAGCGCCAGCATGTCCTGGCTGAGCTTGACGTGGGTGTTGCGGGCGCGGTCCGCCACGTCGCCCGGGGCGCGTTGCGGATTGGCCTTGAGGAACATCAGCAGCTGTTCCAGCTTGGATTTTTCCTCGTGCATCTTCTGGCGCTTGCGCGCCAGCGCTGTACGCTTGATGTCGGCGTGCGGATCCAGGCCAGCCTGTACCAGCGTCGGGATGCCCGAAGGCGAGCCCAAGGTGCCGGCGCGCACGGCCTGCATGGCGCGGGTCTGGCCGCCGGTGATGGCGCTTTGCTGGGTGTTGGGCGGGCCGACGTTGACGCTGCCGCCGGCCGCGATGCTGCTCTGGCGGACTTCGCGCTCCACGTCCACGTCCTTGCCCGCGCTGATGACGGCGTTCTCGATGAACTTGGCGCGCAGCGCGCCGCCGCAGACGACGCGGGCGGTACGCGCGGCGGCCGCGGCGTCTTGCAGGGCTTCGGCCAGGCCGATGATGCCGCCTTTGACCGTCACGTTGCCGCCGGCTTCGACCAGCGCTGCCTCCATGGTGCCGTTGACCACCACGTCGCCTGTCACATGGACTTCCATGGTGGCGGCGATGTCGCCGCGCACCAGCAGCGAACCCTCGAAATGGATGTTGCCGGTGCTGAGGTTGACGGCGTCGACCTCGACCATGGGGTTGACCTGCACGCCGTGGCTGACCAGGGTGGGCGTGCCGGCGATGATGGCGCGCAGCAGCAGCGGGTCTTCGGGATCGACCGCCGCGCCGGGCAGGTCGCTGGCGAACGGCGTGTCGGGCAGTTCGTCGGGCAGGATCGGCTCGCCCAGCACGGTGGTGCCGTCCACGCCAGGCAAAGGCGGCGTGCGCCGCATCAGCGGCATGCCGGGCGTCACCAGCAGCAGGCTGCCCAGATCGCGGTAGTCGACCTGGGCCAGTTCGTCGATGTCCTGGCCGCGCGGCTTCAGTCGGTCCAGCAGGCTTTCGAAACGTGTCGGGGTGCCGCGGGTGGGCGGCGTGCCGCGGGCGATCTGCACGGTTTCACGGCGGCCCTGCGTGACGGCGTCGGTCAGTTCCTGTTCCAGGATGCCGTGGATGATGCCGCGTTCGGCCAGCACCTGGCGCACGGCTTCCAGTGTTACAGGCTTGCCGCCCTTGGGCGGCAGCAGGGTCAGCAGGGCGGACATGCGCGTGGCGTCCAGCTCCAATTCGAGCGAGCCGTGTATGAGCTGGCCGACCGGGGCCTGCACGGTTGCCGTGGCGTGGCGGCAGAGGTCGATGAAGCTCAGGACGGCCTGGCTGTCCAGCGCCTCGGCGTCCCAACCCAGGGCCACGGTCGCGGCCGCCAGGGAGTCCCAGCTGGGCAGGTCAGGGTTGGTGCGGGGACGCGGTTCGGCGGCTTCTTCGGCGATGGCCATGTCGGCGCCGTGGTCGGGATCGGCCGCGCCGTCCGCGTCCGCCCGGGGGGCTGGCGAGTCGGTCTCGGCGGAGGAATCCGCCGGCTCGGGACTCGCAGGCGGCGTATAGACCGCCGTCAGGACGTTGGTCGTGGCATCCAGCACCAACTGGAGCGTGTTTTCTGCGTCCATCTCAGCGTCTCCCGCCCTTGGCGCTAGCCGCCAAGTTCACTCATTTGGTAATTATAGGAAATATTAAGTCATATTCTATCCCAAGCTTCCACAACTATTGGAAAGTAGGATCGACAAATTCCGCCGCATGTCCTAGTTCCGCCCCTGTTTTGCCCTGGGATGGCGACCGCCAGGCCAGGACTAGGGCGTCGGTACTAGCGACAAAATGGCGCAGCCGCCGCAGCATAGGACCTCCACCATGCGTCCTCGGACGCCGCCGGAGCGCCATCCCATGCACCGCCACCCCCGTCCCGTCCTGCCGGTCCTGCGCGCCCTCCTGGCGCGCGCCGGCGGCATGGCGGCGCTGGCGGCCGTGGTGGCTGGCGTGCTGATGTTGGCGCCGGCCAGTCCCGCCCAGGCGGCCGACATCTACCGCTACAAGGATCCTTACGGCGTCTGGCGGTCCATGAAGGTGCCCACGGGCTACGCCAAGTATTACAAGCGGGCGCAGGCCAGGACCGCCTGGCGCGGCAGCGGCATGAAGGTCTGTCTGGAATGCGAGCCCAAGTCGGGCGACGGCGCCCGCCTGGTGACGCTGGCCTCTGCGTCGCGCGCGCAGCGCTGGGGCGACCTCAAGGTGCCTGCCGCGCACGACGGGCTGATTGCGCGGGCGGCGCGGGAGTCGGGCGTGGACCAGGCTTTGCTGACGGCCGTGATCGCGATCGAATCGGGCTTTCGCAGCGATGCGCGCTCGCCCAAGGGGGCGCTGGGCCTGATGCAGCTGATGCCGGCCACGGCCGCGCCGCTGTTGTCGGTGACGGACGTGGAGACGGCGCTGGTGGATCCGGCCACCAATGTGAACGCGGGGTCGCGCCATTTGCGCCGGCTGATCGACCAGTACCCAGGCCGGCTGGATCTGGCGCTGGCGGCCTATAACGCGGGAGAAGGGGCGGTGCGCAAGTACGACGCCGTGCCGCCCTATGCGGAAACCCAGGCTTACGTGCGGGATGTGACCGCCTTGTACGAGCACTACAAGGCGCCCTGAGGGGAGCGGCCGCGGGCCGGCTCCCCGGCGTTTTTACAGCGACGCGAAGACCTTTTCGGCGATGTCCAGGGTGGACTTGATCACCGCGTCGTCATGCGTGGCCGAAACGAAGCCCGCTTCGAAGGCGGACGGCGCGAAGTGCACGCCGTGGTCCAGCATGGCATGGAAGAAGCGATTGAACGCCGCCGTGTCGCAGGCCGAGACCTCGGCAAACGAGGTCGGCACCTTGTCGCTGAAGTAGATGCCGAACATGCCGCCCACCGAATCGGCCGAGAAGGCCAGGCCGGCGGCGCGGGCGCGTTCCTGCAGGCCCTGGGCCAGCTTGGCGGTCTGGGCCGCCAGCTTGTCGTAGAAGCCGGGGGCGGCGATCAGGCGCATCGTGGCCAGGCCCGCGGCCACGGCCACGGGGTTGCCCGACAGCGTGCCGGCCTGGTAGACGCCGCCCAGCGGGGCGATGTTCTTCATGATCTCGGCGCTGCCGCCGAAGGCGCCCACCGGCATGCCGCCGCCGATCACCTTGGCCAGCGTGGTGATGTCGGGCTGGACGCCGGTAAGTCCTTGCACGCCTTGCGGGCCGACGCGGAAACCGGTCATCACTTCGTCGAAGATCAGCAGCGCGCCGTGCTGCGTGCAGACTTCGCGCAGGCCTTCCAGGAAGCCCGGGGCCGGCTTGATCAGGTTCATGTTGCCGGCGACCGGCTCGACGATGATGCAGGCGATGTCGGCGCCATGCTGGGCAAAGGCCTCGCGCACGGCATCCAGGTTGTTGTATTCCAGGGTCAGCGTGTGCGACACGAATTCCGGCGGCACGCCGGCCGAGCTGGGGTTGCCGAAGGTCAGCAGGCCGGAGCCGGCCTTGACCAGCAGGCTGTCCGAATGGCCGTGGTAGCAGCCTTCGAACTTGACGATCTTGGCGCGGCCGGTGGCGCCGCGGGCCAGGCGGATGGCCGTCATGGTCGCTTCCGTGCCCGAGCTGACCAGGCGCACCTGCTCCAGCGAGGGCAGGCGCGAGATCAGCACTTCGGCCAGTTCGATTTCCGCTTCGGTCGGAGCGCCGAAGGACAGGCCGTTGACGGCCGCTTCCTGCACTGCGCGCACCACTTCCGGATGCGAGTGGCCGAGAATGGCGGGGCCCCAGGAGCCCACGTAATCGATGTACTGCTTGTCTTCCGCGTCCCACACGTACGGGCCCTGCGCGCGCTTGATGAAGCGCGGCGTGCCGCCCACGGAGCGGAAGGCGCGCACGGGCGAATTGACGCCGCCGGGGATGCTGCGGCAGGCGCGTTCGAAAAGCTGAGCGTTACTGGACATGGCGTTCAAGGCTTGCGGTTGGGGTTGGCGGAGTAGGGCGCGGAGCACGCGGCCGCGGCGGCGCGGATGCTGGGCGCCTCGAAAAGCGCGGTGATGACGGCGATGGCATCGGCGCCGGCCTGCGCCACCAGCGGCGCGTTGTCGGGCGTGATGCCGCCGATGGCGACCACCGCGGGCCGCGGGCCGTCGCAGTTGTCGGTCAGGCGGCGCGCCTCGGTCAGGACCGATAGCGGCGCGCGCACGGTGTCGGGCTTGACCGTGGAGGCGTACATGGCGCCAAAGGCGATGTAGTCGGCGCCCGCGGCCAGCAGTTCCTGGGCGCGGCCCAGGTCGTCGTAGCTGGAGCCGCCCAGGATCAGGTCGGGGCCGGCCTCGGCGCGGATGCGCGCCAGGCTTTCGTCCTCGCGGCCGACGTGCGCGCCGTCGGCGCCCACGTCCAGCGCCAGGCGCCAGTCGTCATTGATCAGGAAGACCACGCCCAGCTCGCGGCACAGCGGCGCCAGCGCGCGGGCCTGGGCGGCGCGCACGGCGTCGGGCACGTTCTTGCGGCGCAGCTGCAGTGAGCGCATGCCGCCGTCGGCGGCCTGGCGCACCGCCAGCAGCAGGCGCTCGGTGTCGTCCCATTCGGGGGTGACGCCATACAGGCCGGTGGGGAAACGCAGCGCTTTCATTGGGCAGGCATCCGGTTGGGAATGCGCCGGCCCATGCCCGGCAGGAAGCTGGCGGCAACCGCCGCGTCGGCATGCGCCAGGCCCTGGCGCACGGCTTCCGGCATTTCCAGGCCGCGGGCCAGCATGGCGGTGATGGCGGTGGCGGCTACGCCGCCGGCATCGCCGTTGCGGTCCGGGGGGGCTTGCCACGGCAGGACGGTGATCTGGTTGTTGGGGCCCAGCAGCGTGTTGGCGTAGTGGCCGGGCCGTTGCGGGCTACCCAGGACCAGCACCCATTCCGCGCCTGCCGCGAGAAGGGCGTGCATGGGCGTGGGTGCGTCCCCGATATCGATGTCGCCGTCGGCGTGCCACTGCGCCAGCCGCAGGTGCTCGATGATCAGAAGGTCTGTTTGCGGTAGTACCAGCTCCAGGGTGGCGGCCAGCAGGTCGTCGGCGTCGTCCTCGTCGGCGGCGTCGGCCGGCGGCTGGGCGCGCTGGCCCAGATGCAGCACCAGCGGCACCTGGCTGTAGTCGGCGGCGACCTGGGCCGCCACGCTGGCGGTTTCCGCGGTGTATAGTCCGCCCACCTTGATGGCCTGCACCGGCATGTCTTCGAGCAGGCAGCGCGCCTGGTCGTCCAGCAGATCGGGCGTGACGGGATGGATTTCTTCAATGCCGGCGGTGTCCCGCACGGTCAGCGCGGTCACGGCCGCCAGGCCATGGCAGCCCAGGCTGGCGCAGGTGACGGCGTCTGCCGGCAGGCCGTCGGAGCCCGAGGGATCGAGCGGGCCGAAGACTAAAACGAGAGGGGGAGTAACGGGGGCCACTTGGACAGCGTTAGAGTCGAGGGGCGCCCGGACTCATTTGCGGTGAATCAGGGGAACCCCTATTGGGTTTCGGTAAGATTGTCCCCATTCTAATGG
>JALDYL010000428.1:0-2575 GCA_032153965.1 Achromobacter sp.
CCGGCAGGAGACCTACATGTCAGACCTGCGTCTGCGGCCGCGCCGCGCCGTGTTGCTTTCCCTGTTGGCCTTGTGCGCCGGCGTATCCGCTCCCGCCCTGGCTGCCGACTCCTACCCCGACAAGCCCATCCGCATGATCGTGCCGTACCCGCCCGGGGGCGCGACCGACGTGATCGGCCGCGTGCTGGCGCAGGAACTGACCGGCGCGCTGGGCCAGTCGGTGATCGTGGAGAACCGCGCGGGCGCCGCCGGCAATATCGGCGCCGACCAGGTCGCCAAGGCGCAGCCCGACGGCTATACGCTGCTGATGGGCGCGCTGACCAGCCATTCCATCAATGCCGCCCTGTACCGCGGCCGCGTCACCTATGACGTGGAAAAGAGCTTCGCGCCGGTGTCCATCGTGGGCACGGTGCCGCTGGTGTTCGTGGTGAATCCGTCGGTCCAGGCGAAGACGCTGGCCGAGTTCATCGCGCTGGCCAAGTCCAAGCCCGGCTACATCACCATGGGGTCGGCCGGCAACGGTTCGCCGCAGCATCTGGCCGCTGAAATGTTCAAGCGCACCGCCGGCGTGGAGGTGCTGCACGTGCCTTACAAGGGCAGCGGCCCGGCCATGACCGACCTGATGGGCGGGCAGGTGCTCAGCATGATCGAAACCGTGCCCGCGGCGCAGGGCAACGTCAAGGCCGGCAAGCTGCGCGCGCTGGCGGTGACGTCGGCTGCGCGGGTGGACGCGCTGCCGGACGTGCCGACCGCGGCCGAAGCGGGCCTGAAGGACTTCGAGGTCAGCTCGATGTTCGGCATCGTGGCGCCGGCCAATACCCCGGCACCGGTGATCGAGCGCCTGAACGGCGAGCTGAAGAAGATCCTGGCCAAGCCCGAGGTCAAGGCGTCGCTGCTGAATCAGGGCGCCATCGCCACCTGGACCACGCCGGCCGATGCCGGCGCCCGCGTATCGGCCGAACTGGCGCGCTGGACCAAGGTCATCGACGAGGCGGGCGTGAAGGGAGATTAATACCCCTAAAGTTGTGGCTATACGTCACACGCCGGAAGTTCCGCCCGGAACCTCCGGCGATTTTGTTTGCGCGCACGGCCGCGCAAGACGCAACAAGGCTTGCGCGCAAATTGGGAAAGACGCACTGAAAAAATGGCGGATGCAAAGTTTTGCGCTATGAATCCCCAAAGGGGACGCAATAAATCGCAATAAAGCCTGCGCGAGATTGTATACAGTGGTTGACCCCGAATAGACTAGGCCGTAATGTAGTTTGCGGGCCTTCCCAGGACGGCAGAAGGGGGATAACAATGACAGACGACCAGGACGAAAAGTCGATTCTGTACACGCATTTCGGGACGCACAGTCCGTATTGGCGTCTGTCCGCCGATAGCGACGCGTTCGAACTTGCAGCAGTCAAGGGCGCAGCCAATATCGCGATGGCGTTGCGCCCGGAACAAGCAGAGACCATACGCAGCCTGACGGGCATCACGTCCAGCGTGCGCATCGACATCTCGCTGTACGGCGACATGCTCCGGCTCCATCTGGTGGGCCGCAAGATCAATCCCAACGAATGGGCGGGCACGGCGTCCGCGCATTCCGATACCGAATCCGTGGCCAAGGATCTGGTCGAAGGCCTGTCCTTCGCCGAGACCGTGGTGTCCGAGGCCAATTCGGTCATCGTCATCGTCGACCAGAACGGCCGGGTGCAGCGCTTCAACAAGCTCAGCGAGGAATACACCGGCAAGCGCGAGCAGGACATCATCGGCCGCAGCGTGTTCGAAATGTTCATGACGCGCGAAGAGGCGATCGCCTCGCGCCGCAATATCGCCGAGTTCTACAAGCGCGGGCAGTCCTACGAGGCCGAGCGCCTCATCAATACGGTCAAGGGGCCGCGCCTCTTCCTGTTCCGCAACAAGTTCGTCACCAGCGGCAGCGGCGAAAAGCGCGTCTACCTGATCTGCTCGGGCACCGACATCACCGAGGAACGCCAGGCGCAGGAGCGCCTGCGGGTGCTGGCCAATACCGACATGCTGACCAACCTGCCCAACCGCCACGCGATCACCACGCGGCTGAAGGCGGCGCTGGCGGCGGGCCAGGACGGGCGGGGCGGCGTGCTGTTCCTGGACCTGGACAATTTCAAGCGCATCAACGACCACTACGGCCACGGCTTCGGCGACCGCCTGTTGAAGTCGGTGGCGGTGGCGATTTCCTCCTGCCTGTCCGAAGGCCAGACCCTGGCGCGGCTGGGCGGGGACGAATTCATCGTGCTGCACGAAGCCGCCCAGACCTGGGAGCTGGAGGCTACCGCGCAGCGCATCATCGAACGCCTGCGCGAGCCGTTCCGCCAGGGGCTGATCGAGGTCTACACCAGCTGCTCCATCGGCATCGCCATGTATCCCGAGCACGGCGCCGACCTGGACAGCGTGGTGCGCAGCGCCGACATCGCCATGTATGTGGCCAAGGAAGCCGGGCGCCATACCTATCGCGTGTTCCAGCCCGAAATGGACCGCCGCAACGCGGACTACGTGTGGCTGGACACCAATCTGCGCAAGGCCCTGGCCGAAGACCACCTGATGCTGTACT
>JALDYL010000148.1:0-11381 GCA_032153965.1 Achromobacter sp.
CCGGATCCAGCGAAATGCGCTCGTCGAAGACGAAGCACTTGCCGTCATAGCCCGGCCCGCCGGTTTCCTCGAAGTACTTGAGGATGCCGCCGTCGAGCTGGTAGACGTTCTGAAGCCCGACCTCGTTCATGTAGATGGCGGCCTTCTCGCAGCGGATGCCGCCGGTGCAGAAGCTGACCACGGTCTTGCCCTCGAGTTCCGCCCGGTGCGCCTGCATCGCCGCGGGAAACTGGGTGAAGCGTTCGATGCGCCAGTCGATGGCGTTCCTGAAGGTGCCCTCGTCCACTTCGAAGGCGTTGCGCGTGTCCAGCATGACCACCGGCCGCCCGGCGTCGTCCACGCCGGCTTCCAGCCAGCGTGCCAAGGTGCGCGCGTCCACGCCGGGCGCGCGGCCCGCCTCCGGGCGGATCGCCGGATGATCCATGCGGATGATCTCGCGCTTGATCTTCACCAGCAGCTTGCGGAACGGCACCGTCGCGCTATGGCTGAACTTCACTTCCAGATCGGCGAAACGCGGATCGGCGCGCAGCGTGCGCAAGAATGCGTCGATGCCCTGCGCCGCCCCCGCCAGGAACAGATTGATGCCTTCTTCGGCCAACAGGATGGTGCCCTTGAGCGCGGCCAGGCCGGCCTCATCCAGGAGGCGGGCGCGCAACTCCGGCAGGGCATCCAGCGAAACGAATTTGTAAGCGGCGATATTGACGACGGAAGTCATGGAAAAGCGGAAAAAAGCAGGCGGCGAAAGGCGTAATAGTAATCGCTGGGCGGTTTTCCCCGCCCCCCGCCCCGCTTGATCCCGCTCAACGATTGACGATTTCCTGCTCGATCACCGCGTCCAGCACCCAGCTCAGCGTCGAAGCGTCGGCCGGCGGATTCGGGTTGCGGACCTCGACCACGCGCAAGCGGTAACGCACGCCGGGCTGGAAGTTGAAGCCGGTGATTTCGCCATACCAGAGCTGCCAGGGCTGCCCCGCGCTGTCGCGCACCTGGTAGCACATGGCGCGGCCCGCGCCGGCGGAGCAAGGCACGCGCTCCGAGTTCACGTAGACCAGCTTGGTGGCTCCCTGCTGGCCGCCGGCGATGGGGTCGGCGCGGCGCCCGAAGTCCAGTCTGTCGCCCGAGCTGAGCACCCAGGTCATGCGCTGCGGATTATTGGCATTGTCCACCGACGTGGCGGTGATGCTGGTCAGCGCCGCCAGGAAGTCCTGCTCCAGCGTCATGTTCTGCTGCGCGCAGGCCATCCGGGTCGAGGCGGGGCGTCCCTGCACGATCAGCAGGCCGTTGGCGACGGTATAGGAGCCGTTGTACTGGTTGCAGCCGGAAAATCCGGAAATGCGCGGCGAGCCTTGGTCATGGACGAAGCTGGCCGTCAGCGGGCGCGAATTGGAGGACGGGTGCGGAATCTGCCGCAAGCCGCCGCCGGGCAAGGTCCAGCGCGCCAGATCCCAGCTGGTCTGCGCCAGCATGTCGGAAGCCGAAGCGGGCTGGAAACGGGGATCCTGTCCATCCGCGGCGCGCTTGGGCGGCGCAGAGCAGGCGGCCAGGCCGATGGACAACAGGCAAGGCGCCAGCCAGCGCAGGGACGCGGAAAAGGGCATGAGAGTCTCCCGGAAAAACGAGGAATGCCGCGCCCGCGCAAGGCGGCGGGCCGGAGCACGCCATTGTAGGCCGGGCTCGGCGCCGCTTTGCACGGCTTGACACTCTTTGACGCGCGTCCCGCGGGCCGCCTCAGGGCGTGGGCGGATCCTGGCGGCGTGCGAACTCCAGCACGTCGCCGCCGCGCAGGTTGAAGGTCAGGTGCCGCGGCGCGCCGCCGTTATCCAGCGTGAAGGTGTCGATGGACGCCAGGCCGCGCAGATAATCCGCTTCAAGGCGGGCGCGTTCCGGCGCGGGGCAGGCCATGCGCGTGGCGGCCGGCGCGTCGATGTAGAGCTTGCCGCCTTCGAGCTTGTAGGTGCCCATGTAGCGGTTGCAGCCGGAAAAGCCATTGACGCGGTATTGCTTGCCCTGCGCCAGGAACGTCAGGCGCACGGGTTCGCCGTTGTCGCCGTGGGGAATGTCGCGCAACGCGCCGCCCGCCTGCGTCCAACGCACCAGTTCCCAACTGGTCTGGGCCAGCGAATCCGCGCTGCTGGCGGCGTTGGCCGCGGCGGCGCCTTGCGGACGCGCGCCGCCGGTGGACCCGGCGCAACCGGCCAGGGCCGCGGCCAGCAAAGCCGGGACAATCAGGCGGCAGGGCGTGGACAAGAGCTTGGACATGTGCGGGACTCCATGAATTTCACATATCCCGACTGTAACCGGCCTTGCGGCCCCGCACGCATGTCCTAAGCCCATAAGCGGTATCCAAAAGCAGCACGGCATATCGGTCACCACGCTCCAATTGCATGGCCTTGCTGCATCGAACGCCCCATGGCGGCGGCACAGATCGACGCGCAGAATCAGTACAGATCGCCATCCGGGCCAGGCCGGCACGCAAGGTCCGCAAGCCGATCGCAATAACCGCAGGCGCAGGTGTCCGGCTCCTCACGGGAGCCAAGAAAAAGATCAATCCGGGGGAGACACGGCGATGGGCTTTTTGAGAACCTTGTTGGCATTGTCAGTGGTGCTGGACCATCTGGGCGCAGGCGCCACCGATCACCTGGTAGGCGGCCGCCTCGCGGTGCAGCTGTTCTACGTCATTTCGGGCTTTCTGATTTCCTATGTGCTCACCGCCACCGACCACTATCAAGGCGCGGTGGGCAAGTTCTATGCAAACCGCTTCCTGCGCCTGTTCCCGATCTATCTGGCCGTCGCCGCGCTGACCTTGGCGGCGCACGTGATGAGCGGCGGCGCATTCTTCCGCATCTACGACGCGCTGCCTTTCAGCGCCGAGCTGTTCCTGGTGCTCTCCAACATTTTCATCATGGGCCAGGACTGGCTGATGTTCTTCGGCATCGAGCATTCCGCGCTGAAGTTCACCGGCAGCTTCGCGCATAGCGAAGTGCCGCTCTACGAAGGCCTGTTGGTGCCGCAGGCCTGGACGCTGGGCGTGGAGATGAGCTTCTACCTGGTGGCGCCCTTCGTCCTGCATTCGCCGCGGCGGCTGTTGGCATTGCTGGCCGCATCGCTGGCGCTGCGCGGCGTGCTGATCGCCACTGGCATAGGCTTGAGCGATCCCTGGACCTACCGCTTCTTCCCGACGGAACTGGCGCTGTTCCTGCTCGGTTCACTGTCGCACCAGGTGCTGTTGCCGCGCTACAAGGCATGGACGCAGCGCATGAACCGCCTGCCCGAAATCGGCACGGCCGTGCTGGCGGTCTACTGTGTGCTGCACTTCTCGATCGCCATCAACCACAACGTGCGCGACGGCCTGGCCGTGCTGCTGTTCGCGGCGCTGCTGCCGCTGGCCTTTCTGTTCCAGTCGCGCCACAGGCTGGACAAGGCCATAGGCGAATTGAGCTACCCGATCTACATCTGCCATTCATTGGTGATCCTGTTCTTCAAGTGGCTGCTTGAAGAAGCGCACCTGGATCAGCCCTTGCTGTTCTCGGCCCTGGTGATCACCAGCACCATTGCATTCTCGGCCCTGCTCAACAACGTGATTGCGGATCCCATCGAACGCCTGCGCAGCCGCCTGCGCACCGACGACAGCGAGCTGGCGCCCGCGGTCGATGCTCGGCGGCGCCCCGCCAGCGCGCCCGCGCAGCCCCTCGGGTCTATTCGCCGCGTGCCTTGATGTAAGCGGCCAGCACCTGTTCGATCTGCCGCTTTTCCTGGGAACTCAAGCGCGCATAGGTGGCATAGGAGATGGTTTCGAACGGCCAGGCGGCGGGTAGCGCGACGCGCTCCCCGTCCGCCTGGGTCACGCCGAGATCCGCATTCTGCATCGGCCCTTCACCGGTGCTCAGCCACATGGGGCTGACGCATAGCGCGCGGGTCAGCTTGATGAGGGCGTCGCTCGACGGCAGCCGGCGCTGCCCGCTCTCGTAGTTGCCGATAGCGCTTTGCGACAGGTTGCTTGCGACTGCCAAGTCCTTTTGAGTCCATCCCTGTAGCATTCTTGCGTTGCGCAGACGATGGCTAAACGTGTCCAATCGATCAACCTGAGACATTAATTAGAATTTATTGATTTGATTTAAGCATCTCAATACTGGCGCCAAATAAACGGACTACGCCCCAATTGCCGGGCTAATCCGCAAATCGCGTCAGCGGGCCGCTTGCATGCCGCTTCGGCCCTCGCGCGCAGCCTGCCGCAGCGCCCACAACCCATCAAAAAAAGCCATATCTATCATGCGCTTGCGCTGCCATTCCGGCACCACTGCGCAACGCTCGCCGTTTGCATGCAGGCATGCCGCGCAGGGAGAAAAAACCTGCGCAAGTGTATGGCGTTTGGAGTATTAAAAATCGAAAATAATGTATCGGCGATACATAATGCAGTAACAGCGGAAATCTCAAAACAAACACTATTTCAAGCGCTTTCATAGCGCCGCAGCCCCGCTTTCTGTTACTGTCAGAAACTACAGAAACGTATCTTCACAAAAAAACACGCCCGTGTTTAAATGAAACACGGGCGTGACTTCCAAGCAGCATCGAAGCATGGGCGGCCAACGGCGAAAGCACGAAACCAGGGGGAAGCCCCCGGCCTCGCGCCCATCCGAACAACACCGCCCGGCGCTCCCGCGCCTCGGCGCGCAGCACATGGAGACGGGTTTGACACGCAGCGCCACACCTGGACATCAGGCACAGCAGCCACGCCCTGTCTCCTCATTGGAAGCATCAATGAACAACACGCTGGATGTCATATTTCTGGGCCACGAAGACGCCAGGCATGCCGGACTCATCGAAGCCCTTTCGCACCTGGGTTTCAACGTCTGCCGCTGCCACGACCTGGCTGACGTCTACGACAGATATTCGCGCCGCCCCAGCCCGCTGGTGGTGCTGAAGGCGCCGCTGCCCGACATCCACAATGCCGCGGTCCGGCTGCGCGCGGTCGACCGCGGCTTGGGCATCGTCGCCATCGCCACCTTCGCCGACGCTGAAAGCCGCATCCGCACGCTGCTCTGCGGCGCGGACGCATGCCTGCCGCCGGACGTATCCGGCCTGGAACTGGCGGCGGCTCTGCAGGCGCTGGTGCGCCGCGCGGTTGGCCTGGACGGCGCGGACGCGGCGTCCGACGGACATGCGGCGGATGATCCCATGCACGAGACCTGGCGCCTGGCGAACAAGGGCTGGACCTTGATCAGCCCCACAGGACGGACCCTGGGACTGACCACCGGAGAACGCGACTTCCTGTCACGGCTGGTGAACGCCCCCGACCGCAAGGTCAGCCGCGACGCCTTCTACGCCGACGGCGCGGACGACGCCGACAGCGGCATCACGCGGCGCCGCTTCGTCGACGTCATGATCAGCCGCCTGCGCCGCAAGGCGACCGCCAACCAGATGACGCTGCCGATCCGCGCCGTGCACGGCTGGGGCTACATGTTCGCGGCGGACATCGCGCTGGACCTGGATTTTCGAGTGTCGGGGGAAGAAAGCCGGCTGGAGGCCCAGGACGACTGGCGCCGCGAAACGGCTGACGCGAACGCGTCGACTTGAAGCCTGGCCCGTAATGGGCCGGGACGAAAAAAACGCGGCGCTGCCCCGAAAGGTTAAGACGCCGCGCTAAAACAACACGTGAACCTGGAGTCATCAGCCGGCACTGATGCCTACTACCTGGATCACGCGATTCCAACATTCGTGCCTCATACTGCTCACGTACGGTCAGACCGTGAACCTGAGCCGGGTCTCTAGTCCCGGCACAAGCTGCAACGTGATCAACGCCAGGCGATTCTTCCGCTGCGAAAAACAGCGGGCGTCCCGCCCTTATCAGCGGCGTTCCTCGCGGATAGCCGTTTGATGCACGAAGTTTAGGACCTCGGACAGCTTTCCAGTAATTCTTTGTTGATAGCCTTCCATACATATCTGATATAGGGCGGCATGCCCCCTACAATGCCGGCAAAGGACTTGGGACCCGTTCCCGCCAAACCCATGCCCACACTGCCCGTTCCCCTCAAGCACCGCCTGCGCAAGCTGCTTGCGCTGTTTCCGCCCAACTGGTGCCTGGCCATTCTGGTGGCGCTGGACGGCTATGCCTTCATGCATCCTGTGCTGCGCGAGGTGCGGGCGCGCGAATACGGATTCTGGCTCGCCATCGACAACTGGCATGAGGTCATGCGCGTGGTCGGCCTGCTGGAAATACCGCGCCTGGTGCTGGGCGTCGGGCTGCAGATCATTGCACTGGGGCTGATCCTCAAGGCCCGCATCGCCTGGGCGTTTTCGCTGGTGCTGCTGATCGGCGTCGGCACCTTCGCCATCATGGGAGACAGCGGCCGCGCCGGCCTGGGGATCTACACGCTGGTCCTCGTCATCGCGCTGATCGCGTATTGGCGCCGCTTCGACCGCGCCAGCGTCACGGCGGGTTCGCTGTTTGCCCTGGTCAGCATGCTGTCGCTGCTGATCTACGCGGTCTTCGGCACGCTCTACCTGGGCAACGAATTCAACCCGCCCATCACGGACGCCACCACCGCGCTCTATTTCTCCATCGTGTCCATGTCCACGGTGGGCTATGGCGACATCACGCCGCATACCGGGACCGCGCGGCTGTTCACCGCGTCGATTATCATCCTGGGCATCACCATCTTCGCCACCTCCATCAGCGCGATCGCCGGGCCGGTGATCGGCGGCAATCTGAAACGGCTGGTCAAAGGCAGGTTCTCCACCGCCATGCGCAAAAATCACATCATCATCGCGGGCGCGACGCCCATCGCCATGAGCGTCTATGACGGCCTGCGGCGCCGCGGCGACGAAGTCACCGTCATCGTGCCCCCTGGCGTGCCGCAGGAATACCCGGCCGCCACGGACCTGATCGAGGGCGATCCTTCCAGCGTGGAAGTGCTGCACAACGCGGGCGTGACGCGCGCCCGCTACGTGCTGGCGCTGCGCGACGACGACGCCGAGAACGCTTTCATCGTGCTGGCCACGAAGGAAGCATGCGGCGAGAACGGCGCGAAGACGGTTGCGCTCGTCAACACCAGCAAGCACCTGGAGAAGATACGCCGGGTGAATCCCGACCTGGTGTTCTCCGTGCAACTGCTGGGCGCCGAACTGCTGACCCGCGCCATCAATGGCGAACCCATGGACAGCCAGAGCATCACCGACCTGTTCTTCGCCAAGGCGGCGCCCAACGGCAAAGCAGCCTGAGCGCTACGCCGCGCCGCCGGGCTGTTCGTGCCCGGCATACCAGCGCACGAATTCGGCCGATGGCATGGGCCGCGCGTACAGATAGCCTTGAATGAACGCCACGCCGCGCGCCTTCAGGTAATCGAACTGATGCGGCGTTTCCACGCCCTCCGCCACCACCGACAACCCCAGGCGATGCGCCAGCGTGATGATGGCGTCCAGCACCGGCGCCTCTTCGCCTGCGGGTCCAATGGCCTGCACGAAGCCCTGGTCGACTTTCAGGTAGTCCACCGGAAACTTCTGCAGATACGACAGCGAACAATGTCCCGTGCCGAAGTCATCGATGGCGACGCGCACGCCCCGCGCGCGCAAGGCGTCGATGTTGCGCCGGGCCTGGCCGTCGTCCGCGATCAGGCTGCGCTCGGTGATCTCCAGCACCACCAGCGGATGCCGCGCCGCGACCTTGGCCGCGAAGGACTGGACGTCCGGAAGCAGTTCCGCGCTGGACAGGTGCTCGGCCGCGATATTCACGCCGATGTGGAAATCCGGCGGCGTGGGCCAGGTCCGCATATCGCGCTCGATCAGCATGAGCAGGTGCTGGGTCAGCGCAACGATCGCGCCCTGCGCCTCGGCCTCGGCGATGAAGACGTCCGGGCGCACCGGCCCGATGCCCGGCCGCTCCCAGCGCATCAGCGCCTCCACGCCCTCGCAGCGGCCCGTGGCCTGGCCATACACCGGCTGGTAATGCACCAGGAACTCGCCGGCCAGCGTGGCGCGGCGCAGGCGCTCCTTGAACGAGCGCCTGCTGGCCTGCAGGCGATGCGTGCCCAGCGCCAGCCCCAGTCCGAGCAATAGCGCTACCGGCAGATACGTCGCCATGGACCGCGACCACGCGCGCACCAGGGTTTCGGGCGGCGCCAGAACATGGACCCTCAGGCCCGCCGCGGTGGCGTCGTCCTCGTCGTGCAGCGGCACCGCGCGCGCCGCGGCGCCTCCCCAGGAGTCGCTGCGGATCGGCGCGCCATTCTTGCCGACGACCAGTTCCAGTTGCAGGTCATCCATGGTGGCGACCGCGTTCACCAGGTCCTGCACGTAGCGGCCGTCCACCACCACGATGCCGCCGGTGCCATCCGCCCCGGACTGGCCGATCAGGATGGCCGGGCGCTCCGGCGCCAAAGGCGTGCCGGCCACCGAGATCTGCCAGTGTTCCGACACGATGTTGATTTTCCACTTGCTGAAATCGTCGAGCGACGCGTCCACCGGGCCCACGGCCGATGAGCAATAAACACGGCGCTCGCGGACCAGTACCAGCGAACGGAAATAGGGATTCAGCGTGCCCCAGCGCTGCAGCATGGGCAGCACCTCGGCGCAGGGCTTGCCCGCCTGTTCCGCCACACGCCCCAGCATGTCGCGGGACTGGGTGAGAATGCTCTCCGCCTGGGCGCGTACGATGCGCGCGGCGGTCTCGCCTTCGAGCCGCTGCGCCTCGTGCGCTTGCAGCCAGGTCCAGCCCACGCAGGCCACGATGGGAAGCATCAATGCCAGAGCCACTGGCAGATAACGCCAGGGCGGTGTGTCGCCGGTCACTCCCGTTGTCGCCATGTCACCTCGCCGCGTAGGTCGTGCATGGCCGCCGTGCGACCAGTCTGGATAGGACACCAAGCCGGGCGCAGCGTCAAGAAACTCCGCGCCCGTCCATCATGCGGGGCCCTGGCGCAGCAGTTCGCAGATCAGCGCCACATGCGCCTGGCGCCGCTCGGGCAGGTCGAGGCGCTCGCCCGGCCCCATCAGCGCGGATATGACCAGGGTATGAACGATGGGCGACAGCAGCAGCCAGGGATGCTTGAGCGCCACGCAATCGGCGCACAGGCCGCGGGTCCGGGCGCGCTCCAGCAACCGCGCAATGTCGACCTGATGCGCCTGCGCGGTCTCCTGGCGCCAGCGCGCGGCCAGATGCGGCACGCGCCCGCTTTCGGCCAGCAGCAGCCGCATGGTGCTGATCATGGCCGGATTGCTCAGGCTGACGTAGAGATGATTGACGATGCGTTCGGCCAAATGGCGCGGCGACTCGGCGCCGTCCACCACTGCCTCGATGTCGAGCCGCGACGGACTGAGGTGGCGCGCCAGCAGGGCCTCGAAGACCGCCTCCTTGCTGTCGAAATGCGCGTAGAGCCCGCCCTTGGACAGGCCCGCCCGCAGCGCGATGTCATCCATCCTG
The DNA here is from genome assembly GCA_032153965.1 of Achromobacter sp. Lineage (GTDB taxonomy): Bacteria > Pseudomonadota > Gammaproteobacteria > Burkholderiales > Burkholderiaceae_B > Achromobacter. Next base: position 9,416 of record JALDYL010000148.1, read on the forward strand.
GCGCCGGCATAGCCCGCCTGCGAGAACTCCTGGAGCGCGGCGTCGAGGATCTGCCCGACCCGCACCGCCGGAGGAAGACGACGGCGCTGCATGACCATCCCTCTGCTCCCTGTGCATGTGCGGTCCATTAAAAACCGACCAGTCAGTCGCTACCTTGATCCTGATCAAGGAATGCGCAGCCGCCGCACTGCACAATAACTGCAAGCATGAACCCGGTATCGGGTCCGCCCCGAAGGCGGCGCCACAAGCCCGCCTTGCCCAGGGACGCGCCCGGCCCCCGCGCTGGAGAAACCCCGCATGACACGCCGCCCGTTTCCGGCCATGATCACCACGCGCTTCGTTCCCGCAGCCCTGTTGACGCTGCTGGCGGCTGGCTGCGTGTCCATGGCGCCCGACTATCAGCGCCCCGCCCTGCCCGTCCCTGCCGCCTATACGGCGCCTGCGCCCGCCGCGGCAGCGGCCAGCGCCGCCGCGGCCGCCGAAATCGGTTGGCGAACCTACTTTCCCGACCCGGCGTTGCAGACGCTGATCGCCACCGCCCTGGACAACAACCGCGACCTGCGCCGCGCCCTGCTGCGCGTGGAAGAGGCGCGCGCGCTGTACGGCATCCAGCGCGCCGACCAGTTCCCGACCCTGGGCGTGCAGGCGGACGGCTCCCGCTCCCGCGTGCCGGGCGACCTGAACCTCACGGGGCAGCCGCTGGTCTCCAGTCAGTACCAGGTGGGCCTGGGCATGGCCAGCTGGGAGCTGGATTTCTGGAGCCGCGTGCGCAGTCTGAAGGACGCCGCGCTGCAGAACTACCTGGCCTCCGATGCGGCCGCGCGCGCCGCCACGCTGAGCCTGATCGCCGAAGTGGCGGACAGCTACTTGTCCCTGCGCGAACTGGATGAACGCCTGCAGCTGACGCGCGAGACCATCGCCTCGCGCGAGGAATCCCTGCGCATCTTCCGCCGCCGTTTCGAGGAAGGCGCGATCTCCAAGCTGGACCTGACCCAGGTCGAAACACTATGGCAGCAGGCCAAGGCGCTGGGCGCGGACCTGGAACAAACCCGCGCCGCCCAGGCCAATGCGCTGGAGCTGCTGTTGGGCGCGCCGCTGAACCTGCCCAAGCTGCCCACGCGCCTGGACGACAACGCCGTCATGCGCGAGCTGCCGGCGGGCCTGCCCTCGGACCTGCTGGTCAACCGCCCCGACATCGTCGCAGCCGAGCATCGGCTCCAGGCCGCCAACGCCAACATCGGCGCGGCCCGCGCCGCGTTCCTGCCAACCATTACCCTGACCGGCGCGTTCGGCACCGCCAGCAGCGAGCTGGACGGTCTGTTCTCCGGCGGCAGCCGCGCCTGGAACTTCGCGCCCAGCATCAACCTGCCGATCTTCGACGCCGGCCGCCGTTCGGCCAACCTGGACCTGACCGAAGCGCGCCGCGACCAAGCCGTGGCCGCCTACGAACAGACCATACAGACCGCCTTCAAGGACGTGTCCGACGCGCTGTCCGCGCGCTACTGGCTGGCCGAGCAGGTGGACGTGCTGCGCGCCACCGTGGCGGCGCAGAGCGAGCGCGCGCGTCTCGCGCAACTGCGCTATGACCATGGCGCCTCGCCATACCTGGAAGTGCTGGATGCGCAGCGCGATCTGCTGGCCGCCCAGCAGAAGCTCGCGCAGACGCGCCGTGCGCTGCTGTCCAGCCGCGTCCGGCTGTACGCGGCGCTGGGCGGCGGCACGCAAGCGCCCGCCGCGGCGCAAACCGCCTCCGCCCCCACGCAAGACGCCAGCCCCCGATAAACCAAGAATCAAGGATCTCCGATGCGCCTGCCTACCCGAAAACTGGTCCCTGTCCTGATCGCCCTGGCAGTCGCCGCCGGCGGCTACTACGGCTGGCGGCTGCTGTCCGACACCGGCCCGGGCGAGGGATTCATCAGCGGCAACGGCCGCATCGAAGCCACCGAAATCGACGTGGCCGCCAAGC
>JALDYL010000429.1:0-2567 GCA_032153965.1 Achromobacter sp.
TGAAGGCCGCCGCGCCCAGGGCGCGGCGGCCTTTTTCATTGCTGGCCGGGGGCCGTCGCCTTTCAGCGCGGCAAGGCGCCGGCCGCAACTTCCCCGTTGCGCAGCACGGCGACGTGGAAGCGCTTGTCGGCCGCCTTCATGATGTCTGCGGTGGGATCGCCCTGCACCAGCAGCAGATCGGCCACGTTGCCCTCGGCGATGGCGCCATGCCGGTCCATGCCCATCAGGTCGTGCCCGCGCGAGGTGCCGGCGATGAGCGCGTCCACGGGCGTCATGCCGAACTCCACCATGTAGGCGAGCTCCATGGCGTTCTCGCCATGCAGATTGAACGGGGTGCCGGCGTCGGTGCCCAGCGCGATGCGCCCGCCCGCCTTGTAGTACATCTGGAACGATTCGCGGTGGCGCTGCTCCACCGCGCGCGCCTTGTCGACGGCGTAGGCGGGAATGCCGTTGTCGGCATTGGAGATGATGTTGCGGATGGCGGCGATGGTGGGCACCAGATAGGTCTGGGCGTCCAGCATCTCGCGCAGGCACTGGTCGTCCATGAAGATGCCGTGCTCGATCGAATCGATGCCGGCGCGCACGGCGTTCAGGATGCCCAGCGTGCCTTGCGCATGGCTGGCGGTGCTCTTGCGAAAGCGCTTGGCCTCGTGCACGCCGGCCTTCATTTCGTCGAAGCTGTAGTGCGCGTCCATGGGGCTGACGCCCGGCGTCATGACGCCGCCCGTGGCCATGATCTTCACCAGGTCGCAGCCCGCGTGGACCTGTTCGCGCACGGCTTTGATCACGTCCTCACAGCCGTCGGCCACGCGGCCGATGCGGTTGCCGTGGCCGCCCGTCATGCAGATGATGCGACCCGAGGCCTTGATCGTGGGGCCCGGGAACACGCCGCGCGCGATGGCGTCGCGCACGCCGAACTCCAGGTAGTCCTTGCCGCCGCAATCGCGCAGCGCGGTGACGCCGCCGCGCAGGCTGGCCTGGGCATTCTCCAGCGCCGTCAGCGTGATCTGCGCGGGGCCTTGCTTGCTTAGCTGCGCATTGGGATCGGCGCCGCCCGTGTAGACCAGATGGACGTGGCAGTCGGCCAGGCTGGGCATCAAGGTCATGCCGTCGGTGCGCACGGTCGCGCCGGCGTAGCCTGCGAACTCGCTGGCAGGCGCCACGCGCGCCACATGTCCGCCTTCGACCAGCACGCCATGGTTGGGCAGCAGCTTGCCCTTGCCGTCGAAAACCTGGCCGCCTATGAACAGGGTCTGTCGTGTCGCCGTCATGTCTCGCTCCGGGTTGCGCCTGGCGTTACTCCGCCACGTCCAGCCCCTCGCGGGACATGGATTGCAGGCGGGGCATGAGGCCAAGCAGGTGTTGGCTGTAGGGATGCTGCGGCCGTTCGAAGAGGTCTTCGGTGTCGGCCACTTCCAGCAGTTCGCCATAGCGCATCACGCCCACGCGGTCGCACATCTGGCGGATCACCGGCAGGTCGTGGCTGATGAACAGCATGGTCAGCCCGAGTTCCTCTTGCAGATCCTTCAGCAGGTTCAGGATCTGCGCCTGGATGGACACGTCCAGCGCCGAGGTCGGTTCGTCGCAGATCAGGAAGCGGGGGCGCGTGGCCAGGGCGCGGGCGATGCAGATGCGCTGGCGCTGCCCGCCCGAGAACTCGTGCGGAAAGCGCTCGGCGGCGCGGTCGCCCAGGCCGACTACATCCAGCAGGTCGGCCACGATGCGGCGCGCTTCCGCTTCGCTGGCCGCCAGCTTGTGGAAGCGGATCGGCTCGGCCACGATGTCCAGCACCCGCATGCGCGGGTTGAGCGAGGAGAACGGGTCCTGGAAGATCATCTGGATCTGCCGCCGGAACGGGTTCAGCTGTTTCTCGCCCTTGAGCGCGGTCAGGTCGGTGCCGCCGAAATTGACCGAACCTTCGCTGGGCGTGTACAGGCCGGAGATCAGCCGCGCCACCGTCGACTTGCCGGAACCGGATTCGCCCACCAGGCCGAAGACCTCGCCTTCACCGATGGAGAAATTGACGCGCTTGACCGCGTCCAGCGAGCGCTGGTTGCGCTTGAGCAGCGCGCTCTTCAATACGAAGCGCATGCTCAGGTCTTTGACCTGCACCAGCGGCCCGCCGCTGCGCGCGCCGAAGTCGCGGCGCTGGCCCAGCCAGTGCGTGGCCAGGTCCAGCGGCTGCGCGGGCTTTTTCACGTCCTCGATGTAGGTCACCAGCGGGAAGCGCCGCAGCTTGATGTCGGGGCGCGGCACGGCCGAGATCAGGCTGCGCGTGTAGGGATGGTCGGGGTCGCCCAGGATCTTGGCGGTGGGGCCTTGCTCAACAAGCTTGCCGCGATACAGCACCGCCACGCGGTCGGTCACGTCCGCAATCACGCCCATGTCGTGCGTGATGATGATCATGCCCACCTGCTCTTCGCGGCACAGCTTCTTGAGCAGTTCCAGGATCTGCGCCTGGATCGACACGTCGAGCGCGGTGGTGGGTTCGTCGGCGATGATGACTTCGGGTTCGCAGCACAGCGCCAGCGCGATCACCACGCGTTGCCGCATGCCACCCGAGAACT
>JALDYL010000149.1:0-11369 GCA_032153965.1 Achromobacter sp.
TGCCGCGGTCGAAGGCTTTCCAGGCGCTGCTGGGCGCGTCGCCGACGCGGAAGTAACGGTTGGCCACCGACAGCGGACGCTTGATGCCCTTGGGCAGCCCTGTCGTGCCCGACGAGTACAGGAAGTCCGTGCCTTCCGGCGTTTCGGGCAGGGCGACGTCATCGGCGTAGCGGCCGGTCCAGGCCTGGTACTGGATCGCGCTGGCATCCGCGCCGTCCATGCTGACGCGCAGCACGCCGCGCGCATCCAGCGCATCCGCATCCGTTTCGGCCTGGGTGTGTCCGGAGTAGAACAGCACGCGCGCATCGCAGTTCTCGATGATGTAGCGCGCTTCCTCGCGCTTGAGATGGCGGCTGATGGTGGTGTAGTACAGGCCGACGCGGTGCGCGGCCCACAGCAGTTCGAAGAAGCGCGGGTGGTTTTCCAGGAACACCGCGACCACGTCACCCGGCTGCAGGCCGGCTTCCAGCAGGGCCGCCGCGCATTTGCGGCTGCGCAGTTCCAACTCGCGCCAGGTCACCGTGGTGCCGGACGGAATCATGCGGTAGGCGATGCCATCGGGCATCTCCCGGGCATGGGCTTCAAGTACAGACATGGTTCACCTCTGGTTTCTCTCAATGCGCCAGGCTGGCGGCGCCGTGGCTCAGCACCACCGTGCCGCGCTCGTGCACCAGTGCGCGGAATTGCAGGCGGTCGCCGTCGCGCCAGATCTCCACGCGCAGCGTCTCGCCCGGAAAGAACGGCGCGGAAAAGCGCGCGGCGATGGCGCCCAGGCGTTGCCGCGCCGCGGGCGCGCAGGCCTGCAGCAAGGCGCGCGCCGCCATGCCGTATGTGCACAGGCCATGCAGGATGGGCCGGTCGAAGCCGGCCTCGCGCGCCATGTGCGGCAGTGCGTGCACCGGATTGAGGTCGCCGTTCAGGCGATAGAGCAATGCCTGCTGCGCCAGCGTGGACAGCAGCACGACCTGATCGGGCTCGCGTTGCGGCGTGGCCGGCAGGGCCTCGGGCGGCTCGTCGCCCTGGCCGAAGCCGCCATCGGCGCGGCAGAACGACACGTGTTCCACCGTGGCCAGCGGCGCGCCGCTGTCGGCATCCGAAATATCGCGCACGGTCACCACCAGCGCACCCTTGCTGGCGCCCTTGTCCACCACCCGCGTGACGCGGGTCTGGCTGCGCACCGCCCCGGCCGCGGCCAGCGGCGCATGGAAGGTCATGCGATGTTCGCCGTGCAGGATCTTGACCCAGTCTATGCCGGTGGCGGGGTCCGCCGCCCAGCCGTTGGGCGCGCCGAGGGTGGCCAGGAAAGTCGGCACCACCGCCGTCCCGTCTTCGTGCACGTAGCGCAGTTCGCCTTCATTGGCCGGGTCGCTGCCGTAGCCCAGTCCCAGCGCATAGATCATGCAGTCGCGCGCGCTGTAGCGGTCGACGCGGTCCTCGAATTTCCAGTTGCGCAGGTTTTGATAATCGATTGCCATGGATCATGCCTCCCTACGCATGCCGGCGGCGCCAGGCCGCCGGCATGCTGGTCATTCCGCCTTGATGCCGGCGGCCTTGATGATTTTTTCCCAGCGGTCCTTTTCCGACCGGATGAAGCTGTCGAACTCGGCCGGCGTGCCGCCCAGCGGAATGCCGCCCTGCTGCGCCAACTGCTTCTTCACCTCTTCATCGGCCAGGACCGCGTTGAGTTCCGTGTTCAAGCGCGCGACCACGGCCGGCGGCGTGCGCGCCGCGACCAGCACGCCCAGCCAGGCGCCGACGTCCACATCGGGATAGCCTTGCTCGGCCAACGTCGGCACGTCGGGCAGGATCTGGCTGCGTTCGCGGGTGGTGACGGCCAGCGCCCGCAGCCTGCCGGCCTTGACCAGCGGCGCCACGGTGATCACGTTCTCGACCGTGAAGTCGACCTGGCCCGCGACCAGGTCGTTGGTCGCGGGCGCCGCCCCCTTGTAGGGCACGGTGACCGCGGTGAAGTCCAGACGGTTCTTCAGCAGCTCGCCGCCCAGGTGGCCGGACGTGCCGATCATGGAAACCGCCATGGACAGGCTGCCTTGCTTCTTGCGGGCATAGTCGCGGAACTCCGCCAGCGTCTTGACCGGCGCGTTGGCATTGACCACCAGCGCATTCGGCATGGTGATGATGCGGATCACCGGAGCGAAGTCGGACATCGCGTAGGGCAGTTTGCTGTACAGCGTGTAATTGACCGCGTTGGGCCCGCTGCTGCCCATGACCATCGTGTAGCCGTCGGGCTCGGCGCGCAGCAAGCCTTGCATGCCCAGGATGCCGGCTGCGCCCGCCATGTTTTCCACCACCACCGGCTGGCCCAGCCGTTCGGACAGTTTCTTGCCGACTATGCGGCTGGTGATGTCCAGGATTCCGCCCGGCGAACTGGGCGCGATCAGGCGCAAAGGTTTGTTCGGATAGCCATCGGCCGCGCGCGACGTCTGCGGCAAGGCCATCGCTGTCATCAGGCTGGCCAGCACTGCCAGCGTGTATCGCCTGCGTGTGTTCATGTATGTCTCCTGATTGGTCTTGTGTCCCGCGGGCTTGTGGCGCCCGCTGTTTCGAATCCGGAGGCCGGACCCGTTGCTGCGCGTCAATCCACCTTCATGCCGGTGGCGTCGACCACGCCCTGCCACTTCTTCACTTCGCTCTTCAGGAAGGCCCGCGCCTCGTCCGGGCCGCCAGTCAGGGGCCGGGCGTAGATCCGGTCCATGAATTCCTGCACGTCTGGCTGCTTGTTGATGTCGGCCACGGCGTCGGCCAGCTTCTTCAAAACCGGCGCCGGCACCTTGGCGGGCGCCGCCATGAAGTACACCGCTTCCACGTCGTAGCCCTTGAGGCCGGCTTGCTCGATGGTGGGCAGGTCGGGCATCGCCTTCATGCGTTCGCGCCCGGTCACGGCCAGCGCCTTCAGCTTCTTGGACTGCACCAGCGGAATGGCGGTGGAAACGCTGCCGAACATCATGTCCACGGTGCCCGACATCAGGTCCACCTCCGCTGGCGACACGCCCTTGTAGGGCACGTGGGTCATGTCGACCCCGGCCATGACCTTGAACAGCTCGCCCGCCAGGTGGATGGACGAGCCCATGCCGGCCGAGGCGAAGGTCAGCTTGTTGCTGCCGGCCTTGGCCTTGCTAACCAGGTCGTCGACGCTCTGGATGTTGGAGCCGGGCGGCACCACCAGGATGTTGGGCGTGGACGCCACCATGCCTATGGGCATCAGGTCGCGCTCCCAGTCGTAGGGGTTGCGCTTCATGGCGGCATTGGCCGCCACGTAGTTGGCCGCCATCGCGATGGTGTAGCCGTCGGCCGGCGCCTGCGTCAGCGCCTGGATCGCGATATTGCCGCCGGCGCCCGGGCGGTTTTCCACGATGAATGTCTGGTTGAAACGTTCGCCGAGCTTTTTGGCGTAGAGGCGGGCAAGCAGGTCGGTGGCGCCGCCGGGCGCGAAGCCCACGTACACCCGCACCGGCTTGTCCGGATAAGCGTCGGCCCCGCTGGCTGCGCCTGCGGCAGCCAGGCTCAGTACCGCGGCCAACAATCCCTTCAACATTGCCATGAGTCGATCTCCTTCCGTTTTTTAGAGATATGGGAATGCCGGGCCAACTTATTCCGACATGCCGAACAGTATAACGACGTGCCGATAATAATTGTCAATATTTCCGGTGGTGTGTATATTTGTTCGGAACCTCGGAATAAATTCAAACTTGCCGGGCGTATCTCCCGGGATATCGGATTTCGGGTCCAGGACGCCCGGCACCTCAGCTACAGAAGGGGAATGGAGATGGACCTGCAACTCACCGGTAAAGTCGCTGTCATCACGGGTTCCGGCCGCGGCATCGGCTATGCCTCGGCGCTGGCCCTGGCACAGGAAGGCGCGCGCATCGTCATTACCGACATCAACCCCGAATCGGTGGAACAGGCGGTCGGCAGCCTGAAGCAGGCCGGCCACGAGGCCATCGGCGCCGTGCTCGACGTCTGCGATGCGGAACAGGTCCAGACCATGGCCGAGCTGGCCGCGCACAAGTTCGGCGGCATCGACATCCTGGTCAACAACGCCGGCTTCACGCGCGACAAGTACCTGCTCAAGATGCCGGTGGAGGATTGGGATTCGGTGGTCGACACCATCCTGAAGGGCGCCTACTACTGCACCAAGGCCGCCCTGCCCTCGATGATGGAAAGGAAGTGGGGCCGCGTCATCAACATCGCCTCGCGCGCGCACTGGGGCAATCCCGGCCAGACCAACTACTCGGCCGCCAAGGCCGGCCTGATCGGCTTCACCCGCGCGCTGGCGCTGGAACAGGGCAAGTTCAACATCACCGCCAACGCCATCGCCCCGGGGCTGATCGAAACGCCGCTGGTGCGCGGCCTGTCCACCTACGAGACCCTGCGCGCCAACGCCCTGGCGCGCCAGCCGGTGCCGCGCCTGGGCGCGGTCGAGGACATCGCCAATGCCGTGGCCTTCCTGGCCTCCGAACGGTCCTCCTTCATCACCGGCGAACTGCTGCACGTGACCGGCGGCCGCTACGCCTCGTAAAACGCCCCCTTCACTCCGGAATCCGCCCAGCCATGCAAAGCGCAAGCCCAGCCAGCCAGCCCCCGCTTCCAGCCCAGCCACCGCTGGAAGTCGGCCATCGCTTCGAGTCCGCCGGCCGCACCATTACTGAAAGCGACATCGTCAACTTCGCCTGCCTGTCCGGCGACTTCAACCGCCTGCACGTCGATCACGAATACGCCAGCGCCACGCCCTTCGGCCAGCGCATCGCCCATGGCCTGCTGGTGCTGTCCGTGCTGTCCGGACTGACCACCCAGTCCAGCGGCTACCGCCAGCTGGAGCCCTACGTGCTGGCGCTGATCGACATCAACTGCCGCTTTCCCAAGCCCACCTTCATAGGCGACACCATCGTCGTGCGCGTGACAGTGACCGAAAAAACCGGGCAGTACCGGCCCGGCAAGGACAAGGTGGTGTTCCGGCGCGAAGCCGTCAACCAGCGCGGCGAGGTGGTAGTCCAGGCCGACTTCGCGATGGTGTTGCGGTCCATGGAGGGCGCGGCATGAAGCCCTTCGCAGACCTGACGCGCTTCATCAATCCGCGCAACGTGGCCGTGGTCGGCGCCTCTGCCCGCGAATCCAGCCAGGGGCGCCGCCTGTACGACAACCTGGTGCTGCATTCTTCGGTGCCGGGCGAGGTGTACGCGGTCAATCCGGCCTATCAGGAAATCGGCGGCCGGCCCTGCTGGCCGTCTATCAGCGCGTTGCCCGAGGCCGACATCGACGTGGCGCTGATCATGGTCAACGCCTCGCTGGTGCTGGATGCCTTGCGGCAATGCGCGGCGCGCGCGATTCCTTTCGCGGTGGTCATGACCTCCGGCTTTTCGGAAGCCGGCGAGGAAGGCCAGCGCCTGGAACGCGAGATTGCCGCGCTATGCGAAGCCACCGGCCTGCATGTCTACGGACCGAACTGCCCGGGCTTCGTCAACGTGCGCGACCGCCTGGGCATGACCTTCTCGCCCGCCTTCAAGGACGATCTGAACACCGGTTCCATCGGCCTGGCGACCCAGGGCGGCGGGCTCGGCCGCAACCTGCTGCAGGGCCTGTCCTACGGCCAGGGCGTGGGCCTGTGGTTTTCCGCTGGCAACGAGGTCGATCTGGAGATCCCGGACTTCATCGCCCACATGGCCAACGATCCGAAAATCAGCGTGATCGCCTTGCTGATGGAAGGCGTGAAGGATGGCAGGCGCCTGACCGCCGCGCTGGAGCTGGCGCGCGCCCGCAACAAGCCGGTGGTGGTGCTGAAGGTCGGCCGCTCCGAAGCCGGCGTGCGCGCCGCGCAGTCGCACACCGCGTCGGTGGCCGGCACGGCCGCCGTCAACAGCGCCGTGTTCCGCCAGTTCGGCGCCATCGAAGTGGACGACCTGGACCAGTTGCTGGCGGCCTCGCGCCTGCTGACGCGCATCACGCCCAAGAGCGGCCGCGGCCTGTGCATCCATACCTTTTCGGGCGGCACCGCCGCGCTGGCCGCCGACATCGCCGGCGCCGCCGGCCTGCCGATGGCGGTGTTCGCGCCCGAAACCAAGGCCGCCTTGCGCAAGCTGCTGCCGGATTTCGCCAGCATCGACAACCCGGTGGACACCACCGCCGACATCCTGCGCAACCCCGAGGCCTCGGCCGCCTGCCTGCGCGCCATATGCGCCGACCCGGCGGTGGGCACGGTGCTGTTCCCCATCCCCATGGATTACGGTTCCATCACCGACGGCATGGCGCAGGCCATCGCCACGGTGGCGGCCGAAACCGACACCCTGATCGTGCCGGTCTGGATGAGCCGGCGCCTGGGCGGCGGCTTCCAGCTGCTGGAAACCGCCGGCCTGCTGCCGTTCCTGTCGCTGTCGGACGCGATCGCTGCCCTGTCCAAGGCCATACCGTGGAAGCGGCCCGAACGCGCGACGGCGGCGGCTCACGCGCACGCGGATGCCGCCCCCGGCCAGGCCCGCATGCTTAGCGAGGCCGCAGCCAAGGCCATGCTGCGCGCAGCCGGCCTGCCTATACCCGAAGGAGTGGTGGCCGCCAGCGCCGAGCAAGCTGCCCGCGAGGCCGAGCGCCTGGGCTTTCCCGTCGTGATGAAGGTGGTCAGCGCCCAGATCGCGCACAAGACCGAAGCGGGCGGCGTCAAGCTGGGCATCGCCAGCGCCGATGCGGCGCGCGCAGCCTATGCCCCCATCCATGAATCGGTCGCACGCCACCAGCCGGACGCCGTCATCGATGGCATCCTGGTGGAGCGCATGCTGCCGCCGGGCGGCCGCGAAGTGCTGATCGGCGTGCACCGCGATGCGGCCTTCGGCCTGGTGCTGACCTTCGGCCTGGGCGGCATCTTCGTCGAGACCCTGCGCGACGTGGCCCATCGCATGGTGCCGCTGTCGCGCGACGATGCGCGCGCAGTGCTGCGCGAGATCCGCTACGCCGACATGCTGGATGGCGTGCGCGGCCAGGCGCCCGCCGACCTTGCCGCCCTGGAGGACCTGATCCTGCGGGTCTCGGACTTCGCCTGGAGCCACCGCGACGCCTTGCTGGAAATGGAGCTCAACCCAGTCTGGGTCGGCGCCGCCGGGCAAGGCGCGATGCCGCTGGACGCGCTGATCGGCTTGCGCGCCGATGCGGATCCCGGCCTGGGGCTGCGCCAGCCATGAACGCCGCCGGACCGCTCTTTCCGACTCTATCCGCCTAGGACTCGCATGGACTTCTCACTGGATTCCACCCAGATCGAATTGCGCGATTCGCTGCGCCGCTACCTGGCGGCCGAAGTCGCGCCCATCGTCAACCGCTACGAAGCCGAAGCCCGCGTGGTGCCGCAAGACATGGTCCGCGCCATGCGCGACTTCGGCCTCCTGGGCGGCATGCTGCAGGAAAAGGACGGCGGCTACGGCCTGCCGATGACGACCTACGGCATGCTGATAGCCGAGCTGGCACGAGTCTGGCCGTCGCTGCGCAGCATCGTCAGCACCAGCAATCTCGCGGCCTCGGTGCTGAGCGATGGCGGCTCGCCCTACCTCAAGGAAAAGTACCTGCCGCGCGTCCTGTCGGGCGACGCGATCGCCAGCTTCGCGCTCAGCGAACCCAATATCGGTTCGGACGCGGCCAACGTGGAAACCCGCGCGGTGGAAACGGCGACCGGCTGGCGGGTCAACGGCCGCAAGCTCTACATCAGCCTGGGCACGGTGTGCGAGCTGGGCGTGGTGTTCGTGCAGACCCAACGGCAGAGCGGCGAACGGGGCGTGTCCTGCCTGTTGTTCGAGCGCGCCATGCCGGGCTTCTCGTCCAGCCCCATCGGCAAGATGGGCATGCTGAGCTGCCCGTTGGGCGAGCTGCTGTTCGAAGACGTGGAGATCCCCGCGGCCAACCTGATCGGCGCCGAGGGCAAGGGCTTCGCGCTGGCCAAGAAATACCTCAACATCGGCCGCTGCGTGGTGGCTTTTTCCGCCCTGGGCATCGCCGAGGCCGCCTATGAGGCGGCGGTAAAATACGCCGGCGACCGGGTCCAGTTCGGCCGGCCCATCGGCGGCTTCCAGCTGGTGCAGCATATGATCGCCGACATGATGACGCTGGTCGAAACCTCGCGCCTGCTGTGCTGGCGCGCCGCCGACGCGCTGGACCGCAACGCCGCCGACAGCCAGATGCTATGTTCGATGGCCAAGCGCCATGCCACCGACGCCGTGCTGCGCGTGGCGGAACTGTCCATGCAGGTGCATGGCGGCGCCGGCTACACCACGCTGTTCCCCGTCGAGCGTCACTACCGCGACGCCCGCCACCTGAGCATTGCCGAAGGCACCAACCAGATCCAGGCCCTACTCATGGCGCAGAGCGTACTAGGCATTTCCGCGTTGAAATGACCGACCACGCCAACGCCCGGGCCGGCTCCCCTATCCACTCCGACATCCTATGCCGCAAATCCTCCCTACCGCACAGCGCGTGCTGCAAGTCTTCGAAGTCTATGCGCGGGAACGCCGTCCCCTGACGAATTCGGAAATGGCGCGCTTCCTCGATCTGGCCGACAGCAGCTGCTCGGACCTGCTCTACACGCTGCGCCAGGCAGGCTACCTGCTGCGCACGCCAAAGTCGCGCTACTTCCATCCGACGGGCAGGCTGCTCGACGTGGCCCAAGGCATCTCGGCGGCCGACCCGCTGCAGTCCTTCGCGTCCGAGGCGCTGGAGATCCTGACGCGCCAGTCCGGTGAATCCTCGATGTGCGGCCTGCTCGACGGCAACAAGGTGAAGATCTACGCCAGCCAGGAAAGCCCGCGCGCCCTGCGCTATGTGGTGCAGCCCGGCACCACCTTCGACCTGCAGGTCGCGGCGCTGGGCAAGGCCCTGCTGGGTGAGATGGACGCCGCTGAACGCAATGCCGTGATCGATGCGCTGCCGTTCGAACACGTCACGGCCAGCAGCATCACCGACCCCGGCACCTTGCGCACGCAGATCGAGTCGCAGCTGGAAAAGAAGTACTTCCACACCCGCGACGAAGGCAATGAAGGCGTCTCGGCCATCGGCATCGCGGGACGCGTGGGCGGCCAGCTAACCGCCTTGTCCATCGTCGGCCCGACCCATCGCATGGACGCCAACATGGAGAAGTACACCCAGGTCATCCTGGACGCGCGCGCCGAATTCTTCGAATCCTGAGAACCCGACACATCATGGAGTGACGATAGACATGGCTGGTCCCCTGAACGGATTGACGGTGGTGGAAATGGCCGGCATAGGGCCCGGCCCGTTCTGCGCCATGATGTTGGCTGACATGGGCGCGGACGTGATCCGCATCGACCGGCTGACGCCCGGCTTCCTGGGCGGCGGCGGCACCATCATCGACCGGGGCCGCCGCACGATTGCGCTGGACCTCAAGCAGCCCGGCGCCACCGACATCGTGCTGCGGCTGCTGGACCGGGCGGATGCCTTGCTGGAAGGGTTCCGACCCGGCGTGATGGAAAGGCTGGGCCTGGGGCCGGACGAGTGCCTGGCGCGCAATCCACGCCTGGTGTACGGGCGCATGACCGGCTGGGGCCAGGACGGCCCGCTGGCGCAGGCGGCCGGCCATGACCTGAACTACATCGCCATCACCGGCGCGCTGCACGCCATGGGGCATGCCGAACTGCCGCCGACGCCGCCGCTGCACCTGGTGGGCGACATGGGCGGCGGCGCCATGATGCTGGCCTTCGGCGTGCTTTGCGGCCTGCTCGAAGCCGGCCGCACGGGCCAGGGCCAGGTGGTGGACGCAGCCATCTGCGACGGCGCGTCCCTGCTGGCCAGCGCCTACCACGGCAAGCTGCAAGACGGCAGCTGGGTCAACCAGCGCCAGTCCAACATGCTGGACGGCGGCGCCCACTTCTACGGCTGCTATGCCTGCGCGGATGGCAAATACGTTTCCATCGGCGCGATCGAACCGCAGTTCTACCGCCTGCTGCTGGAGCGCTGCGGCATCGACGACCCGGACTTCCAGCTGCAATGGGAACGCGCGCAATGGCCCCAGTTGCGCGCCAAGCTGGCAGGCATCATCGCCGGCCGGACCCGCGAGCAATGGTGCGTGCTGCTCGAAGGCACGGACGCCTGCTTCGCGCCGGTGCTGGACTTCGAGGAAGCGCCGCGGCACCCGCACCATCAGGCGCGCGGCAGCTTCATCGAAACCGGCGGCACCCTGCATCCCGCCCCCGCGCCGCGGCTTTCGCGCACGCCCGGGCAGGCTCGCGCAGTGTCCGCGCCGGGCGCGCACACGGAAGAATTGCTGGCGGAACTGGGCCTGGCGCAAGCCGAGATCCAGGCCCTGCGCGAACGCGGCGCCATCGCCTGAGCGCTGGCGGCAACTTGCGGCCCGGCCCGCATGGCGCGGCCCGGCCATCATGGAAGGCAGACATGGAGACCGATCCAATGCAAGTCATCTCTAGCGAGTTCAAGACCCTGCTCTATACGGTGGAGGGCGGCGTCGCCACCATCACGCTGAACCGTCCCGCCCAGCGCAATGCGCTGGACATGGCCATGCGCGAAGAGCTGGCCCACCTGGTGGGAGAGATCCGGCGCGACCGCAGCGTGCGCGTCCTGATCCTGGCAGGCGCCGGCGGCGCCTTCTGCTCGGGCGGCGACATCTCCACCATGGGCTGCGGCGGCTCCGCGGAGGAAGCGCGCGAGCGCATGGCCAGCCTGCTGCTGACGATAGAAGGCCTGATCACACTGGACCGGCCGGTGATCGCGGCGGTCGACGGCCCGGCCTATGGCGCCGGGCTGGGCCTGGCCCTGACCGCCGACCTGATCCTGGCGTCGCCGCGGGCGCGCTTCTGCCTGTCCTTCCTGCGGCTGGGGGCCATCCCCGATTGCGCCACCATGTACACCCTGCCGCGCATGGTGGGCCTGCAACGCGCCAAGGAACTGGCCTTCTCCACCCGCGAATTCGGGGCGCAGGAAGCCCGCGACATGGGCATTGTGTTCGAGATCCAGCCGCAGGAGGCGATCCACGAGCGTGCGCGCCAGATCGCGCTGTCCATGGCCGAACTGCCCATGGCGGCGCTGGCGATCACCAAGCGTGGCTTCAACGCCTCGCTCAACAGCGACCTGAACGCGATGCTGGACCTGGAAGCCGCCGGCCAGGGCGTGGCCCGTTCCACCGACTATCACCGCGAGGCGGCCGGCCGCTTTCTCGACAAGGTGGCGCAACGCTTCCAGTGGCCGGCTGCCGACGCCAGATAGGACCAGCGCGGCGGACACCGGCATGGGGACATCGCGCGAAAGCAACAGATCGTCCCTAAATTTTCCGACACCCCCTTTTATTGAAATAAATCGTCACATATTACGATTACTTTCAATCCATAATCTACGCAAGAAAATGCCACCGG
>JALDYL010000150.1:0-11261 GCA_032153965.1 Achromobacter sp.
TGGTGAGCGGCGGCGCCAAGTTCGAGGACATGGCGCGCCAGTATTCGCAGGACGCGACCGCCCCGCAAGGCGGCGAACTGGGTTGGCTGAACCCGGGCGAAACCGTGCCGCCGTTCGAGGCCGCCATGAACGCCCTGAAGCCGGGCGAAATCAGCCAGCCGGTGCAATCGCCTTTCGGCTGGCACCTGATCGAAGTGGAAGAACGCCGCCAGCATGACGCCACCGACGACATGGCCCGCATGAAGGCCCGCCAGACCTTGTTCGAACGCCGCGCCCAGCCGGCTTTCGAGGATTGGCTCGAGCAGCTGCGCGCCCAGGCGTACATCGACAATCGCCTGGAAAAGCAGCAGAAGATCCAGCAGAACAACCGCTAAACGCACTACAGGCTTTACATGTCCCAGCACCAGGCGCGCAAGCGCTTTGGCCAGAACTTCCTGACCGACGAAAGCGTCGTCGAGTCCATCGTCCGGGCGGTTTCGCCCGCCCGCGACGATACCGTGGTCGAAATCGGCCCGGGCTTGTCCGCGCTTACCCGGCCCTTGCTCGAACGCCTGAATCACCTGACGGCGGTCGAGATCGACCGCGACCTGGCTGCGCGCTTGCGCAAGCAGTTCGACGCCACCCGCCTGACCGTGGTCGAGGCCGATGCCTTGACCGTGGATTTTTCCCAGTTCGGACCGGCGCTGCGGGTGGTGGGCAATCTGCCCTACAACATCTCCAGCCCGTTGCTGTTCCATCTGATGACCTGGGCCGGGCACGTCCGCGACCAGCATTTCATGCTGCAGCGGGAAGTGATCGACCGCATGGTCGCGCAACCGGGATCGGGCGACTTCAGCCGCCTGTCGGTGATGCTGCAATCGCGCTACCGCATGCACAAGTTGTTCGACGTGCCGCCGGAAGCCTTCGATCCGCCGCCCAAGGTGGTGTCGGCGATCGTGCGCATGGTGCCCTTGCCGGCGGATCGCCTGCGTCCCGTCAGCGAGCGCGCCTTCGAAACGGTGGTTGCGCGCGCGTTTTCGCAGCGCCGCAAGATGCTGCGTCGAGTGTTGGCGGACTGGGCCGCGCAGGTGCCCTGGGAAGCGCTGGACATCGCGCCCACGGCGCGCGCCGAGGATATTTCGGTGGACCGGTACATGCGCCTCGCGGATGCGCTGGTGGCGGCCGGAGTGCTGCAGGCTGAGTGACGCCGGACCCGCAAAATGAAAGAAGCCCGCATAAGCGGGCTTCTTTCATTTGGGTTCCTACAACATGCGTTTCTGCGCGGTCATCCAGAGTTGCATGACGTCGCGGGCACGGTCGGCCAGCAGTTTTTCCGCGTCGGTGAGCGCCTGCTGCAGCGTGATGGGGCCGGGGGCCAGGCTGAAGGCGGCGCTGATGCCGCAGGCGTGCAGCGCTTCGTAGCCTTCGCCGAGCGAGCCGGCCAGCGCCACCACGGGCACGCCCGCGCGCTGCGCGATCTTTGCCACGCCGGCAGGGGTCTTGCCGCGCAGGGTCTGCGCGTCCATCCGGCCTTCGCCGGTAAACACCAGGGTCGCGCCCTCGATCGCCTGGGCCAGGCCGCCCAGTTCCGCCACGATCTCCACGCCGGGCCGGAATTGCGCATTGAGGAAGGCCTTGGCCGCGAACCCCAGGCCGCCAGCCGCGCCCGCGCCGGGATGGTCGCGGTGGTCGGCCCCCAGATGCCTGGCGCACACGTCGGCGAAATTCGTCAGCATCTGGTCCAGCGCCTGCACCTGTTCGGGCGTCGCGCCTTTCTGCGGGCCGAACACGTGCGAAGCGCCCTGCGGGCCGCACAGGGGGTTGTCCACGTCGGAGGCGATGTCGATGCGGATCTCGGCTAGGCGCGGATCCAGGCCGTGGGTATCGATGCTGGCCAGCTTGCCCAGCGCGCCGCCGCCAGGCGGCAGGCTGCGGCCGTCCGCGTCCAGCAGGCGCACGCCCAGGGCCGTCAGCATGCCGGCGCCGGCGTCGTTGGTGGCCGAGCCGCCCAGGCCCAGGATGATGCGCTTGGCGCCCGCGTTCAGGGCGGCCAGCATCAGTTCGCCCACGCCGTGGCTGCTGGCGCGCATGGGATCGCGCTTGGAAGGCGCGATGAGTTCCAGGCCCGCCGCCGCGGCCATTTCGATCACCGCCGTGTCGTCATCGAGCAGCCCCCACACGGCGTCGACCTTGTAGCCCAAGGCATCGTTCACCGTGAGCTGGCGTTCCTTGCCGCCGGTTGCCGCGAGCACGGCTTCGACCGTGCCTTCGCCGCCGTCGGCCATCGGAATGCATACCGTATGGGCGCCGGGAAAGGCGGCCTTCACGCCGCGCGCAATGGCTGCCGCGGCATCGGGCGCGGACACGCTTTCTTTGAAAGAGTCGGGGGCGATGACGATTTTCACGGGTTCGGTCGAGCTCGTTTTTTGGTTGAGGTGATGCCCATGATACCTGCGCGGGCGCGGCCGGCGTACCATAGCGTTTTTGTTGTTTTAGCGAGAGTGGATCGCCATGCCCGTATTGCGCCGCACCAAAATTGTCGCCACCCTGGGACCTTCGACTTCGACGCCCGAACGCATTGAAGCGCTGATCCGCGCGGGCCTGGACGTGGCCCGCCTGAACTTCTCGCATGGCAGCGCGGACGACCATCGCGAACGCGCCCGCATGGTGCGCGAGATCGCCGCCAAGCAGGGTCGTTTCGTCGCCATCATGGGCGATCTGCAAGGCCCCAAGATCCGCATTGCGCGCTTCACCGACAAGCTGGTGCAGTTGCAGATCGGCCAGCCGTTCACGCTGTCGCGCGTGCACCCCAAGGAAGCCGGCACGGCCAGCATCGTCGGCATCGACTACCCCGAACTGGTGCAGGACTGCCGCGTCGGCGACGAGTTGCTGCTGGATGACGGCCGCGTGGTGCTGGTGGTGGACAGCGTCGAAGGCGACGAGGTCCACACCACCGTGACCGTGGGCGGCCCGCTGTCGAACAACAAGGGCATCAACCGCCGCGGCGGCGGCCTGTCCGCGCCCAGCCTGACCGACAAGGACCGCGTCGACATCAAGCTGGCCGCCGAAATGAATCTGGAGTACGTGGCGGTATCGTTTCCGCGCTACGGCAGCGACATCGACGAGGCCCGAACGCTGCTGGCGGCTGCCGGCAGCCAGGCCTGGATCATCGCCAAGATCGAGCGCGCCGAAGCCGTGGCCGACGACGAGGCGCTGGACGCGCTGATCCGCGCCAGCGACGGCGTGATGGTGGCGCGCGGCGACCTGGGCGTGGAAGTGGGCGATGCCGAACTGGTGGGCATCCAGAAGCGCATCATCCAGCACGCGCGCACCCTGAACAAGGTCGTCATCACCGCGACGCAGATGATGGAGTCCATGATCTCCAGCCCCATGCCCACGCGTGCCGAAGTGTCCGACGTGGCCAACGCGGTGCTGGACTACACCGACGCCGTCATGCTGTCCGCGGAAAGCGCATCGGGCCAGTATCCCGTGGAAACCGTGCAGGCCATGGCCCGCGTCTGCCTGGGCGCGGAAAAGCATCCCACGTCCACCAAGTCGCATCACCGCCTGGGCGAGACCTTCACGCGCTGCGACGAGACCATCGCGCTGGCGGCCATGTACGCCGCCAACCATTTCCCCGGCGTCAAGGCCATCATCTCGTTGACCGAAAGCGGCCATACGCCGCTGATCATGTCGCGCATCCGCTCGGGCGTGCCGATCTACTGCTACAGCCCGCACAGCGCCACGCAGAACCGGGTGGCCATGTTCCGCGGGGTCTATACGATTCCGTTCGCGCCGTCGGACTACGAGCCGGCCGACCTGAGCAACGCCGCCATCGATGAACTGCGCAAGCGCAACCTGGTGCAGACCGGCGATTGGGTGATCCTGACCAAGGGCGACTTCTACCGCGACAGCGGCGGCACCAACGGCATGAAGATCCTGCTGGTGGATTGATGCGGGGAGGGCAGGGGCGCCATCCCGGCGCTTACTGCCGCCCCGGCGGGTCTCAGCCGAAGAACCAGTAGCACACGCCGATGGCCGCCAGCACGCCGGCCAGATCGGCGATCAGGGCGCAGCCCACCGCGTGGCGCGCCCGCAGTATGCCTACCGATCCGAAGTACACCGCCAGCACGTAGAAGGTGGTCTCGGTGCTGCCCTGGACTACCGCGGCCAGCAGAGCGGGGAAGCTGTCCACGCCGAAATGCGCCATGGTTTCCAGCATCATGGCGCGCGCCGCGCTGCCGGAGAAGGGCTTGACCAGGGCCGTTGGCAGGGCGTCCACGAAGCGCGTGTCCCAGCCGGCCTGCCCCGCCAGCCAGCGGATGCCGTCGAGCAGGAAATCCAGCGCGCCCGATGCGCGCAGCACGCCCACCGCGCACAGCATCGCCACCAGATAGGGCAGCAGGCTCTTGGCGATGTCGAAGCCTTCCTTGGCGCCCTCGATGAAGGTCTCGTAGACCGGCACCTTCTTCCAGGCGCCCACGATCAGGAAGGCCAGCAGGATGCCGAACAGCGCAAGGTTGCCCAGCAGCGACGACAGCGAGGCGATGGCCGCGGCCGACATGCTGGCCAGCAGCGCCATGAATCCGCCCATGAGCAGCGCCGCGCCGCCCAGCCACAGCATCACGACCGGATCGATCAGGCGCAGGCGCTGGCAGGCCGCCACGGCCAGGAAACCAGCCAGCGTCGAGGCGCTGGTGGCCAGCAGGATGGGCAGGAACACCAGCGTCGGGTCCGGCGCGCCCTGTTGCGCGCGGAACATGAACAGCGTCACCGGCAGCAGGGTCAGCGATGACGCATTCAGCACCAGGAACAGGATCTGCGCGTTGCTGGCGGTCTCGGGCGTGGGATTGAGCGACTGCAATTCGCGCATGGCGCGCAGCCCGATGGGAGTGGCGGCATTGTCCAGGCCCAGGCCGTTGGCGGCGAAGTTCAACGTGATCAGGCCGATGGCCGGGTGGTTGCGCGGCACGCCGGGCATCAGGCGCGCGAACAGCGGACCCAGCAGGCGCGCCAGCTTTTCCACCAGCCCGGCGCCCTCGGCGATGCGCAGAAAGCCCAGCCATAGCGTCAGCGTGCCGAACAGCAGCACCATCACTTCCACCGACACGCGGGCCATGTCGAACAGGCTGGCTACCATCTGGCGGAAGACTTCGGGGTCGCCGATGGCCAGCCAGCGGTACAGCGCCGCCGCGGCCGCGGTAAGGAAAAAGCCCAGCCAGAGTTTGTTCAGCATGCGGAGACTGCCCGGATAGCGATGGATTGCGCGCTGCGCGCCGAGGCCCATTGTCGCAGAGTCGGCAGGCCGCAGCTTGGCCCGGCGCCGCCAATTCTGGTACTTTGACCTGATACGCCCTGGGGCCTGGGGCCATAACAGTGAGGAAAACTCATGGACTTCAATGCATGGCGCCGGCGCCGCATCTCGGAACCCGCTTACCGCTGGGCGCGCAATGCGCTGCCGGCCATGTCGGCGACGGAGCGCGAGGCCATCGAGGCCGGAGACACCTGGTGGGACGCGGACCTGTTCACCGGCAATCCCGACTGGCGCAAGCTGCTGGACGTGCCGGCGGCCACGCTGACCATGGACGAACAGCGCTTCATCGATGGTCCGCTGGCCCGGCTCTGCGCCATGCTGGACGAATGGGACATCACCTGGAACCGTCGCGATCTGCCGCCGGAAGTATGGGATTTCCTGAAGGCCGAACGCTTCTTCGGCATGATCATTCCGCGGCGCTACGGCGGCCTGGGCTTTTCGCCCTATGCGCACTCCGAAGTCGTGCGGCGCATCTCGGCCTATTCCATCACGGCGGGCGTCACCGTCATGGTGCCCAACTCGCTGGGTCCCGGCGAATTGCTGATGCAGTTCGGCACCCCCGCGCAGCGCGACTACTGGCTGCCGCGGCTGGCGGACGGGCGCGAAGTGCCGTGCTTCGGCCTGACCAGCCCCGAGGCCGGCTCGGACGCCGCATCCATGGTGGACACGGGCGTGGTCTGCCGCCAGGTGGTCGACGGGCGCGAACTGATCGGCATCCGGTTGAATTGGCACAAGCGCTACATCACGCTGGGGCCCGTGGCGACGGTGCTGGGCCTGGCTTTCAAGCTGTCGGACCCCGATGGCATCCTGGGCGGCGCCAAGGACATCGGCATATCGGTCGCCCTGGTGCCGACCGAAGCGCCCGGCGTGGAGATCGGGCGCCGCCACCTGCCCGCGATGCAGGTTTTCCAGAACGGTCCCAACCGCGGGCGCGACGTGTTCGTGCCGCTGGACGCGCTGATCGGCGGCGCCGAGCGCGCCGGGCACGGCTGGCAGATGCTGATGAGCGCGCTGGCGGCGGGGCGGGGCATCTCCTTGCCGTCGCTGTCGGCGGCAGCCGCCGCAATGTGCGCGCATACCACGGGCATGTACGCCCGCGTGCGCGAACAGTTCGGCATTCCCATCGGCAAGTTCGAAGGCGTGCAGGAAGGGTTGGCGCGGCTGGCGGGCAACGCCTATCTGGTGGAGGCCGCCAGGCGGTTGACCTGCGCGGCGCTGAACCAGGGCGTCAAGCCGGCGGTGGTCTCCGGCATCATGAAATACCACGCCACCGAGCGCATGCGAGGCTCGGTCAACGACGCGATGGACATCCATGCCGGCCGCGCCGTCATCGACGGCCCCAGCAATTATCTGGGCGCACTGTACCGCGCCGTGCCCATCGCCATCACGGTCGAGGGCGCCAACATCCTGACGCGCAACCTGATCATCTTCGGCCAGGGCGCCATCCGCGCCCATCCTTACCTGATGCCGGAAATCCTGGCGCTGGGCAATCCCGACGAAGACCGCGGCATGGAGGTCTTTCACGACGTCTTCTGGCGCCATCTGCGCCACACGGGCACCAATGCGCTGCGCGCCATCGGCCGCGCCTGGACCGGCGGGATGCTGGCGCCCGCGCCGTCGTCCGGGCCCGTGGCCGGGCACTACCGGCGGCTGGGCCGCTACGCCTCGGGCTTCGCGCTGCTGGCCGACGCCACGCTGGCGCAGCTGGGCGGAGGCCTGAAGCGCCGCGAAATGATCTCCGCGCGCCTGGGCGACATCCTGTCCGAGCTGTACCTGCTGTCGGCGGTGCTCAAGCGCTGGGAAGACGAGGGCCGCAAGCACGACGACTTGCCGCTGGTGCATTGGTGCATGGAGCAGGGCTGCGCCAGCATCGAGAAAAGCATGGACCAGGTTCTGCGCAACCTGCCGGGCCGCGTGCTGTCATGGGGGCTGCGCGCCGCCATCCTGCCGCTGCGCTTGGCCAAGGGGCCGGGGGACGCCCTGACCCGGGAATGCGCGGAACTGCTGCTCAAGCCTTCGCCCACCCATGTGCGCCTGGCGGCCGACCTGCATCGCGAGGCTGGAAGCGCCGGCGACGATCCGGTAGGTCTCCTGACCCGCGCCTTCGCGCTGGCGGACGCCGTGCAGCCGCTGCGCGACCGCCTGCGCCAGTCCGGCGTGCGCGACTGGCGCGAAGCCCACCAGCGCGGCGCCATCACCGACGCGCAGGCGGCCGCGCTGGAAGAGGCCGAGGCCCTGGTGTCGCGGGTGTTGCAGGTGGATGATTTCGCGCCCGAGGAGTTGTCGCCGCAGGCCGCCAAGACGGCCGCGGCGGATGCCTAGAACAGAGGCGCAAGCTCCCGCAAGGCGGGAGCGACGCCCTAGTCGTCCTGGTTCGGATCCATGTCCGGGAACAGGATTTCCGTGAACCCGAACTTGCTGAAGTCCTGAATGCGGGACGGGTAGAGCCGGCCTATCAGGTGATCGCATTCGTGCTGCACCACCCGGGCATGAAAGCCCTCGGCTTCGCGCTCGATGAGCTGGCCGTAGGGGTCGCGCCCGCTGTAGCGGATGCGGTGGTGGCGCGGCACCAGGCCGCGCAGGCCCGGCACCGACAGGCAGCCTTCCCAGCCGTCTTCCATCTCGTCCGACAGCGGCGTGATGACGGGATTGCACAGGATGGTCTGCGGCACGGCGGGCGCGTCCGGATAGCGCTCGTTGCGGTCGAAGCCGAAGATCACCAGCTGCAGGTCCACGCCGATCTGCGGCGCGGCCAGGCCCACCCCTTGCGCGGCGGCCATGGTTTCGAACATGTCGTCGATCAGCGCGTGCAGCTCGGGCGTGTCGTAGCGTTCGACGGGCGCGGCCACGCGCAGCAGGCGCGGATCGCCCATTTTCAGGATGGTGTGGATCATGGGGGTGTCTTCCTGGCGTCGGCCGCGCGGGGCTCAGTCCTGGCGGCCCTTCTTCTGGATGAACTCGATCTTGTAGCCGTCGGGATCCTCGACAAAGGCAATGACCGTCTTGCCGTGCTTCATCGGGCCGGCTTCGCGCGTGACCTTGCCGCCTTTCTCCTTGACCTTGTCACAGGCTTCGTAGGCGTTGTCGACTTCCAGGGCGATGTGGCCGTAGCCGGTGCCCAGGTCGTATTTGTCCGTGTCCCAGTTGTGGGTGAGTTCGATGACGGCGCCTTCGGTTTCGTCCTGGTAGCCGACGAAGGCCAGCGTGAACTTGCCCTCGGGGTAGTCGTTGCGGCGCAGGACGCGCATGCCGAGCACGTTGGTGTAGAAGTCGATGGACTTGTCGAGGTTGCCGACTCGCAGCATGGTGTGGAGCATACGCATGGGATGTTTTCCTTAAGCGGTGAGAGGGAGCGGGAAGAATCCGCCGCTGCCGGCGGCTTCCCGGGTGATGCCGATGTCGCGCAGCGCGCCGCCCATGGCGTCGACTGCCTGCCGCATCTGGTCGGGCCCGAAGGCGCCGATGCAGCCGACCCGGAACGAAGGTTGTTCGGTGTTGTAGAAGTTGCTGAGCACGTAGCCGCGGCGCTTGAGGGCGTCCACGAACAATTGCAGGTTCCAGGTCGGCGCGTCCGGGGCGCGGACGTTGACGACGATGGGCCCCTGCAGCGTGGGCGGCAGGTAAGGCGCCAGGCCCAGCTCCCTGACGCCATCATATAGCGTGCGCATGTTGGCCGTGTAGCGCGCCAGGCGGGCCTCGCGGCCCTCTGCGCGGTGCAGCTCCAGCGCCACGGCCAGCGCCGCTAGCGTGGGCGCGGGCGGCGTGAAGCGCGGGCCGGCGTTGGGCTGCAGGCTTTGCTGGTAGATGTCGGCCAGGTCCAGCGACCAGCTGCCGGCGACGCCGCGCGCGGCTTCCAGGCTGTCGCGTCGGGCCACCACGAAGGCGGCGCCGGGCATGCCTTCCAGGCACTTGTTGGCCGTCACGATCACGGCTTCCACGGCAGGCAGGGCGCGCAGCTCCAGGGGCAGCGCGCCGAACGCCGACACGGCGTCGACGATGACGCGGCGGCCCAGCGCATGCGCGATGTGCGCGAGTTCAGGCACGTCGTGGCAGATGCCGCTGCCGGTTTCGCTGTAGACCAGCGCCAGGTGCGTCAGCGTGGGATCCTGTTTCAGCGCCTGGGCGACCGCTAGCGGATCGATCCGCTCGGTGGCGCCCACGGGCAGCGGCACGGCGACGCGGCCGGCATCGCCAGCCAGCTTCTGCAGGCGGGCGGCGTAGGCGCCGGTGGAGGGCGCCAGCAGGCGGCCGCCGGCGGGGATGAAGCTGCGGATCGCGGCTTCCACCGCGAAGTGGCCACAGCCCGGCAGCGCCAGCGCGGCGTGCTCGTCGGGCGATGCCTGCGCCGCACGCAGCACGCCATCGCAGACCTGCCGGTAGGTCTGGCGGAAATCGTTGTCCCATGGCGCATAGTCTTGCGCCATGGCGGCCTTCACCCGCGCGTCGGTCGTGACCGGGCCCGGAATCAGCAGCAACATTTTCGTGTCTCCAGAATGCCTCAGAACTGAGGCAAGGATGCGGGGTCGTGACGCCGCAGGATGTTCTTGGCGTCTTCGAAATCGGGCAGGATCTGCCCCACTTCGCGCCAGAAGTCCTGACTGTGGTTCATTTCGCGCAAATGGGCAAGCTCGTGCGCGATGACGTAGTCGATGATGGCGGGCGCGAAATGGATCAGGCGCCAGTTCAGCATGATGTTGCCGTCGCTGGTGCAGGAGCCCCAGCGGGTGGCGGCCGACGACAGGCGCCAGCGTTGGATCTTCAGTCCGCTGACCTGCAGGAAGTGGGCCAGGCGCGCGCCGAACCAGGCGCCGGCGCGTTGTTGCAGCCAGGCTTGGGCCGAATCGCGGATGCGGCCCTGGTCCGCCGAGGACGGCAGCGCCAGCCACAGGGTGTCGCCATCCTGGGGGGAGTCGGCGTCGCCGGACAGGCTGGCCTGGCGGCTGTCGCCGCCCACGCCGATCACGATGCGCTTGCCCAGGTAGGGCAGTTCGCCGCCCGGCTGCCAGCGCGTGTGCGCCATGGCCAGCTGCTGCTTGCGGGCGTGCCATTCGCGCAGCTTGGCGAGGATCCAGCGCGCTTTCTCGCGTACCGCGTCGTCGACCTGCGTCAGCGTGACCCAGTTCGGAGCGGTGACGCGCAGGCCATCGTCGGTGATCACGAAGCCTATGCTGCGGCGGCGCGAGCGCAGCAGCACGAAGCCGATGGGCTGCTGCTCGGTCGATACCTCGCGCCAGCGCGCGCCGGGCGGCAGCGGGTCGGGGCAGGGCGTGGGGACGCGCGAGGCTGCGTTGGGCGACAGCGTCAGCAGCGGCTCGGCGGGGGCGGCTGCTGGCGGCAGATCGGGGAAGAGGGGCTTAGGCGCGGCCGGCTTAGGCGCGGCCGGCTTAGGCGGGGCCGCCTTAGGCGCGGCCGGCTCAGGCGCGGCCGGGGCGCTCGGCGCGGCGCTCAGCGACGGCGCGCCTGTGGGCGCGCCGTGCTGCTGTACGTCGAACAGGAGTTCGAGCTGATCAGTGCTGGCCATACCTTTCTGGATTGAGACGCCGCATTTCCCCTTCGATCCAGTCCTGAACTTTCTTGTTCAGTTCATCGGGGGAGAGTCCCTTGGATTCTATCGCGGGACCGATGGAGACGGTAACCATGCCCGGATACTTCACGAACGCGTTGCGGCGCCAGCATTCGCCGGCATTGTGCGCCACCGGGATGACGACGGCGCCGGTGCGCGAGGCCAGCAGCGCGCCGCCCATCTTGAAGCGGCCGGCCTTGCCGGGCGGCACGCGGGTGCCCTCGGGGAACAGCAGGGGCCAGCGGCCTTCGTCCAGGCGGGTCTGGCCTTGCTTGACCACCTGATCGAAGGCGTCGCGGCCGCGGGCGCGGTCGATCGGGATCATGCGCAGCAGCGCCAGGCCCCAGCCGAAGAACGGCACCATGTGCAGTTCCCGCTTGTAGACGAAGCAGACTTCGCGCGGCA
>JALDYL010000018.1:0-50495 GCA_032153965.1 Achromobacter sp.
CGGACCTGCGCACCGTATGGGCCGAATTCGTGATCGCGCCCAAGGACCTGCAGGACGTGCGCGTGGGCGAAGCGGCCAGCGTGAGCTCCGCCGCCTTCGCCGGCAAGGCCGAAGGCACGGTCTCGTACATCGGCTCGCTGCTGGGGCAACAGACGCGCACGGCCACCGCGCGCGTCACGCTGGAGAATCCGGACATGGCCTGGCGCCCCGGGCTTTTCGTTTCCGTGGACGTGGTGACCCGGATGTCGGACGCCGCGGTGACGGTGGCGGCCGACGCGGTCCAGACCGTCGACAACGAGCCCACCGTATTCGTGGAGGTGCCGGGCGGCTTCCTGGTGCAGCCGGTGAAGCTGGGCCGGGCCTCGGACGACCGGGTCGAGGTGCTGTCGGGCCTCGCTCCGGGCACGCGCTATGCGGTCGAGAACACCTTCGTCCTCAAGTCGGAGCTGGGCAAGGCCGGCGCCGAGCACGCGCACTGAGGCGGAGCGGAACATGTTTGAACGCCTGATCCGTTTCGCCATCGAGCAGCGCTGGCTGGTGCTGTTCGTCACCCTGGGCATGGCCGCCATCGGGGTCTACAACTATTCCCGGCTCGCCATCGACGCGGTGCCGGACATCACCAATGTGCAGGTCCAGATCAATGCCGGCGCGCCGGGCTATTCGCCGCTGGAGACCGAGCAGCGCGTCACCTACCCGATAGAGACGGTGATGGCCGGGCTGCCGGGGCTGCAGCAGACGCGTTCGGTGTCGCGCTATGGCCTGTCGCAGGTGACCGTCATCTTCAAGGACGGCACCGACATCTATTTCGCCCGCCAGCTGGTGAACCAGCGTCTGCAGGAGGCGAAGGAAAACCTGCCCGAGGGCGTGACGCCCATGATGGGGCCGATATCCTCGGGTCTGGGCGAGATCTACCTGTGGACGGTGGAGGCGCAGGACGACGCCAGGAAGCCGGACGGCACGCCCTACACCCCCATGGACCTGCGCGAAATCCAGGACTGGATCATCAAGCCGCAGCTGCGCAACATTCCCGGCGTCACCGAGATCAACGCCATCGGCGGCTATGCCAAGGAATACCAGGTGGCGCCCAGCACCGAGAAGCTGGCCTCCTACGGACTTGCGCTGACCGACATCATGGCCGCGCTGGACAGGAACAACGCCAACATCGGCGCGGGCTACATCGAGCGCAAGGGCGAGCAGTACCTGATCCGGGCGCCCGGGCAGGTCAGGTCCATGGACGATATCCGCGACGTGGTGCTGGCAAGCGTGGAGGGCCAGGCGATCCGGATACGCGACGTGGCCGAGGTGTCCATCGGGCGCGAACTGCGCACGGGGGCTGCCACCAGCAACGGCGAGGAAGTGGTGCTGGGCACGGTGTTCATGCTGATAGGCGAGAACAGCCGCGCGGTGTCGCAGGCCGTATCCGTCAAGCTGGAAGCCATCAACAAATCGCTGCCGGCCGGCGTACAGGCCGTGACGGTCTACGACCGCACCAACCTGATCGACAAGGCCATCGCCACGGTCAAGAAGAACCTGCTGGAAGGCGCGGCGCTGGTCATTGTCATCCTGTTCGTGTTCCTGGGAAACATCCGCGCGGCGCTGATCACGGCGATGATCATCCCGCTGTCCATGCTGTTCACCTTCACCGGCATGGTGGCCTACAAGGTCAGCGCCAACCTGATGAGCCTGGGGGCGCTGGACTTCGGCATCATTGTCGACGGCGCGGTGGTCATCGTGGAGAACTGCGTGCGGCGCCTGAGCCACGCGCGGGCGCACCACGGCAGGCCGCTCACGCGCAGCGAACGCTTCCACGAGGTTTTCGCGGCCGCGCGCGAGGCCCGCAGGCCGTTGCTGTTCGGCCAGCTGATCATCATGGTCGTGTATCTGCCGATCTTCGCCCTGAGCGGGGTGGAAGGGCGCATGTTCCATCCCATGGCGCTGACCGTGGTGCTGGCGCTGCTGGGCGCGATGATCCTGTCCGTGACCTTCGTGCCCGCCGCGGTGGCGCTGTTCATGGGGAACAACGTCTCCGAAAAGGAGAACCGCCTGATGGCCTGGGCCAAGCGCCGCTACGAGCCCTTGCTCGAGGTTGCGCTGCGCCGCACGCCGCTGATCCTGGCCGGCGCCACCGTCTTGGTGGTGTTGAGCGGGGTGCTGGCGGCGCGCATGGGCAGCGAGTTCATCCCCAACCTGAACGAAGGCGACATGGCGATCCAGGCATTGCGGATCCCAGGCACCAGCCTGACGCAATCGGTCGAGATGCAGAAGCAGCTGGAAACCCGTCTGAAGCAGAAGTTCCCGGAGATCGAGCGCGTGTTCGCCCGCACCGGCACGGCCGAAATCGCGTCCGATGCTATGCCGCCCAGCATCTCCGACGGCTACATCATGCTCAAGCCGATCGACCAATGGCCTAGCCCCAGAAAGACCCGCGCCGAGCTGCTGGTGGCGATCCAGGAGGAAGCCAACCAGGTTCCGGGCAACAACTATGAGTTCTCCCAGCCCATCCAGCTGCGTTTCAACGAGCTGATCTCGGGCGTGCGCAGCGACGTGGCGGTGAAGGTGTTCGGCGACGACAACGACGTGTTGAACCGCACGGCCGCCGAGATTGCCGAAGTCTTGCAGACGATCCCGGGCGCCTCGGAAGTGAAGGTCGAACAGACCACCGGCCTGCCCATGCTGACGGTCAACATCGATCGCGCCCGCGCCGCGCGCTACGGACTGAGCATGGCGGACGTGCAGGACACCCTGGCCATCGCCGTGGGCGGCCGCGAGGCGGGGACCTACTTCCAGGGCGACCGGCGCTTCGACATCGTGGTGCGCCTGCCCGAGGCCGTGCGCGAGAACCTGTCCGCACTGAAGAAGCTGCCCGTTGCCCTGCCCAAGCAGGAGGGACAGGCCCAGGCGGCATACATCCCACTGAGCGAAGTCGCCACCTTCGACCTGGCGCCTGGGCCCAACCAGATCTCGCGCGAGGACGGCAAGCGCCGCACCGTCGTCAGCGCCAACGTGCGTGGCCGCGACCTGGGCACGTTCGTGTCCGAGGCCACCGCCGCCATCGGCGAAAAGGTGCAGGTGCCCGCGGGTTACTGGACTTCCTGGGGCGGCACCTTCGAGCAGCTGCAATCCGCCGCCAAGCGCTTGCAGATTGTGGTGCCGGCAGCCTTGCTGCTGGTGTTCGCGTTGCTGTTCGCGATGTTCGGCAACGTCAAGGACGGGCTGCTGGTGTTCACCGGCATTCCCTTTGCGCTCACCGGCGGCGTGATCGCCTTGTGGATGCGCGGCATACCCCTGTCCATTACCGCGGCGGTGGGCTTCATCGCGCTGTGCGGGGTGGCGGTGCTGAACGGCCTGGTCATGCTGTCGTTCATCAGCGGCCTGCGCGAAGAAGGCAAGTCGGTGGCCGCAGCCGTACGGATAGGGGCGTTGACGCGCCTGCGTCCGGTGCTGATGACGGCGCTGGTGGCCTCGCTGGGCTTCGTGCCGATGGCGATCGCCACCGGCACGGGCGCCGAGGTGCAGCGCCCGCTGGCCACGGTCGTGATCGGCGGCATCATTTCTTCCACCATCCTCACGCTGCTGGTGCTGCCAGCCCTTTACCGCCTGGCGCACAGGAATGACGACGCCGACGAGCTTGAACTGTCGAAACCGGCGCTTGCCCGGGAATAGGCCCGCTAGAGAGGCGATCCGATGAATGCCAGACCCGATATCGATATGGCTGTACTGGGCGCAATCAGCCCCATACAGCTGTCCGTCATCATTCCGTTTCTCAACGAGATGGAGGTGCTGCCGGCCTGCCACGAGCGCCTGCGGCGAGTCTTGGTGACGCTGGGGCTGTCCTACGAGATCGTGTTCGTTGACGACGGCAGCAGCGACGGCAGCGCCGAATACCTGCAGACGCTGCTGCGCGAGGAGCGCGGCATCAAACTGGTCAGGCTGAGCCGCAACTTCGGCAAGGAGGCCGCGATGACGGCGGGAATAGAACATGCGGTCGGTGCCGCGGTCATCATGCTGGACGCCGATCTGCAGGATCCGCCCGAGGCCATCCCCGCCATGGTCCGCGCCTGGAAGGAGGGCGCCGACGTCGTCAGCATGCGGCGGCGCAGCCGCGCGGGAGAAAGCGTCCTGAAGCGGCTCTCCGCCTACGCGTACTACCGGCTGCTGAGCCGGCTGAGCAAGGCCGCGATTCCGCCCGACACAGGCGATTTCCGCCTGATGAGCCGGCGCGCCGTAACGGCGCTGCTGCAGCTGCCGGAACGGTGCCGCTACATGAAGGGCCTGTACGCCTGGGTGGGCATGCCGACTCGCATCATCGATTACGACCGCGAGCCCCGCGCCGCCGGCACCACCAAATGGAGCTACCTGGCGCTGTTCCGCCTGGCCATGGAAGGCATCACCTCGTTTTCCACCGCGCCCCTGCGTTGGGCGACGGGGCTGGGCGCGGCCGCGGCCTTGGGCGGCGCGGTCTTCGGCGCCGCGATCATCTTCAAGACCCTGATGTTCGGCGGCGACGTCGCGGGCTATCCCTCGCTGATGGCGACGATGACCTTCATGGGCGGCGTGCAGCTCATCACCATCGGCCTGTTGGGCGAGTACGTGGGCAAGACCTATCTGGAAAGCAAGCAGCGGCCGGTCTATCTGGTGCGGGATGTCCAGCAAAGCGGACCCGCGGGCATGGCGTCGTCGCGCCATGGGAGGGACACGGCTTGCAGCTGAGCGCCCGGACCATGGCCGCCGGCCTGGCGGCAATACTGGGCGTGCGTCTGCTGGCGATGGCCCTGGCGCCGTTCGCCGACACGTCCGAGCCGCGCTACGCGGAGATCGCCAGGCTGATGGCGCAGACGGGCGACTGGATCACGCCCTGGTTCGAGCCGGGCGTGCCGTTCTGGGGCAAGCCCCCACTGGGGTTCTGGGCCGAGGCGCTGTCGATCCGCCTGCTGGGGCTGAGCGAATTCAGCATCAGGTTCCCGTCGTTGCTGGCTACGGCGGCGACGCTCGCCATTCTTCATGCGCTGGGCCGCCGCCTGTATTCGGTGCAGGCGGCCCGCTGGGCCGTGCTGGTGTACGCATCCATGTTCCTGCCCCTGGTCGCGGCCGGGGCGGTGCTGACCGATCCGTTCCTGGCCCTGGGCGTGACGCTCAGCATGGCATCATTCATCCTGTCGCGCGGGCCGGCGGCGGGGTTCCGGCGCTACGGATTCTTCCTGGGGCTGGCCATCGGCCTGTTGGCCAAGGGACCGCTGGCCGTGGTGCTGGTGGCGGGCGCCATCGTGCCCTGGATGCTGTGGCATGGGAACGTCCGGGCCAGCCTGCGGCGCCTGCCATGGGCGGCGGGAAGCGTGATGACGGCGGCCCTGGTGCTGCCCTGGTACGTGGCGGCGGAGCTCAAGACGCCGGGTTTCATCCAGTACTTCATCGTAGGCGAGCACTTTCTGCGCTTCGTGGACCCGGGCTGGACCGGGGATCTCTACGGATCGGCGCACCGCAGGCCCTACGGGGCCATCTGGCTGGACGGCATCGTGGCGTCGTTGCCCTGGGGAGTGTTCGGCGTCTGGCTGCTTGCGCGCCGCTGGCGCGGGCCGGCGCGGCGGGCCGGCAGATGGCTGCGCCGGCCGCGCTGGACCTATCTGCTGGCCTGGGGCGCGGCCACGCCGCTCTTCTTCACCCTCTCGGGCAACATCCTGTGGACCTATGCGCTGCCGGCCTTGCCGCCGCTGGCCTTGGCGATAGGCGTGTGCCTGAGCCGCGCCCGCGTTGCGGCGCCAGTCCGCGTGGCGGCGGCCTGCATGGCGCTGGGGCCGATTTCGGTAATTGTCTTCTGCGGCTTGCTGTTGGCTGACCCGGAACGGCTCAAAACGGAAAAGCAGTTGGTCGCCCGGGCCGACGCGCTGATGGCGCCCGGCGAAAAACTCTATTTCGTCGACAGCCTGCCGTTCTCGGCGCGCTACTACTCGCGAGGCGCGGCCGAACGGGTGCCGCTGGAGGGTTTGGGGGCCGCGCTGCCCAAGGACGGCAGGGTATTCCTGGCGGTGGAGAAAGCGGATCTGCGCCGGGTGCGCGAGCAGAGCGGCGCGGCGCTTGCGCCGGTCTACTCCAGCCGGCGCTACACCTTGGTGATTGCCGGTGCGCCGGCGCCGCCCTAGGGCGGCGCCAACCTGCGCGATCACGCTGACGACTTCGGGCAGATTGCCCTGGGTGATCAGCGGCGCGGCCAGACTCAGAAGCCCACGGCCTGGCCGTCGCGGCGCGAGTCCGAGGCCGCCACGTAGCCGCCTTGCGGCAGGCGGCAGATCAGCTGCGCCGAGCCGAATTCCAGGCTGTCGGCGGGCGCCACCGCGACGTTGTGGCCGCGCGCGCGCAGCGCGTCGACCACGTCTGCGGGCAGGTGCGATTCCACGTTGACCACGGGGCCTTTTTCCACGCGGAAGCGCGGCGCGTCGCTCATGGCCTGCGGGTTCTGGCCGAACGCCGCCAGGCGCGTGACCATTTGCAGATGGCCCTGGGCCTGCATCGATCCGCCCATCACGCCGAACGACATCAACGGCTGGCCGCTGCGCGTGACGAAGGCCGGGATGATGGTGTGCATCGGCTTCTTGCGCGGCGCGACCTGGTTGGCGTGGCCGGGCGTGAGCACGAAGTTCAGGCCGCGGTTGTGCAGGCTGATGCCGGTGTCGGGCACCACCACGCCGGAACCGAAGCCGTGGTAGTTGGACTGGATGAAGGACACCATGGTACCGCTGGCATCGGCCGCCGTCAGGTACACGGTGCCGCCAGTGGCGGGCGTGCCTGCGACCGGTACGCTGGCGCGGTCCATGGAGATCAGGCGCGCCCGCTCGGCCAGGTAGGAACGGTCCAGCAGGGCGGCGGCGCTGGTGCGCATGTGGCGCGGATCGGCGACGTGGTGGTGCAGGTCCGCGAAAGCCAGCTTCATGGCTTCGATGCTGACGTGGTAGTAGTCCGCGCTGTCGCGGCCCATGCTTTCCAGGTCGAACTGTTCCAGCATGCCCAGCGCCATCAGCGCCGAAATGCCCTGGCCGCTGGGCGGAATCTCGTGCAGCTCGTAGCCGCGGAACGATTGCGAGATCGGCGCGACCCATTCGGGGCGGTGTTCGGCCAGGTCGTCTGCGCTGAGCGCGCCGCCGGTCTGGCTGGCGAAGTCGGCGATCTTGCGGGCGAGTTCACCGCGGTAGAAGCTTTCGCCGCCGCTTTCGGCGATGGCGCGCAGCGTCTTGCCCTGCGCGGGAAAGCGCCACCATTCGCCGGCCTGCGGCGCGCGGCCCTCGGGCAGGAAGGCGGCGGCAAAGCCCGGCTCCTGCGCCAGCTTGGGCGCCTGCGTGGCCCACTGGCGGGCGATGGTGGGCGAGACCGCGAACCCTTCTTCGGCATAGGCGATGGCGGGTTCGAACAACTGCGCGAAAGGCAGCTTGCCGAAGCGCTCCGACAGCGCCTTCCAGCCCGCGACCTGTCCCGGCACGGTCACCGTGCCCCAGCCGGTGCCGGGCATGGCATCGCGTCCGGCGAAGTACTCCGGCGTCCACGCGGCGGGCGCGCAACCGCTGGAATTCAGGCCGTGCAGCTGGCCGTCATGCCAGACCAGCGCGAACATGTCGCCGCCGATGCCGTTCATGACGGGTTCGACCACCGTCAGCGCGATGGCGGTGGCGATGGCACTGTCCACGGCGTTGCCGCCGGCCAGCAGCATGCGCAGCCCGGCTTGGGCCGCCAGCGGCTGGCTGGTCGCGACCGCGTTGGCAGCCAGGACCGGCATTTTCCGGGAGGCGTAGGGGAAAGACCAATCGAAGGGTAAAGACATGGATGCGGGAACTCGTGAAGAAAATTACTGCGGCGTGATGCCGGCCTGATCGATCAGCTGCTTGGTGCGCGGGATTTCAGACTTGATGAAAGCCGCGAACTCTTCGCGGCTGCCGCCGCGGGGTTCGGCGCCAGCTTCCGCGAGCTTACTGCGCAGCGCCGGATCGGCAAGCACTTTGTTGACGGCGCGGTTGAGCTTGTCGAGCACCGGAGCGGGCGTGCCTTCGGGCGCGACCAGACCGTACCACGGCGCGATGTCGTAGCCGGCGTAGCCCTGTTCCGCGATCGTGGGGATCTCGGGCGCCAGCGCCGAACGCTTGGCGTTGGACATGCCCAGCGCCAGCAGCGCGCCGCTCTTGGCCTGGGGCAGGCCGGTCATGATGGTGTCGAAGTACATCGAGACCTGGCCGCTGAGCAGCGCGGGGATGGCTTCGCCCGCGCCCTTGTACGGCACGTGCAGGATGTCGATGCCGGCAACCGACTTGAGCATTTCGCCCGCCATGTGGGAAGTCGTGCCGGTGCCGAACGAGGCGTAGGTCAGCTTGCCCGGGTTGGCGCGGGCGTAGGCCACCATTTCCGGCAAGCTCTTGAACGGCTGCGACGGGTTGGCCAGCAGGATATTGGGGGTGTAAGCCACCAGGGACACCAGCGCGAAGGCGTCGGGGTCGTAGGACAGGCGCTTTTGCAGGAAGCGGTTGGTGACGATGGCGGCCGGGCCGCCCATCAGCAGCGTGTAGCCGTCGGGCGTGGCGCGCGCGACCGAGGCGCTGCCGATGGCGGCCGCGGCGCCCGGGCGGGCCTCGACGACGAAGGGTTGGCCCAGTTCCGTCGACAGCGCGGCGCCCAGCTGGCGCGAGATCAGGTCGGTGGCGGAGCCCGCCTGGAAGGGCACGACGATGCGCACCGGATGCTGCGGCCAGTCGGTCGCCTGGGCGCCCGCCTGGGCGGCGCAGGCCATGGCGGCGGCGCCTGCCAGCGCCCGGATGAAACGAAACTTCATGAATTCCCCTTGATCGCGTTATGGAGTGCGTGCAGCGATTAGACGCAAGCGGGCGGCGCAGAACTATTAGGATTTGCATCCATGGATCACTGGATCCAATTTGTGTTATTTTTGCGTTTATCTATCATGGCGGCTTTCCCAGCCCTGGATCTCCAATGCTGCAATTCCAGAAGACAGCGATCAGCGCCGAAGACGAAGCCTACCTGCACCTGCAGCGCGAAATCCGCCTGGGCCGCTACGCGCCTGGGCAACGCCTGGTGCCCGAGGTGGTCGCGGCCGAGATCGGCACCAGCCGCATGCCGGTGCGCGGCGCGCTGCGCCGGCTGGCTTCCGAAGGACTGGTCGAGATCCGCGCCAACCGCGGCGCGGTGGTGCGCGGCCTGAACCAGCAGGAAATGCTGGAAGTGTTCGAAATGCGCTCCGTGCTGGAAGGCCTGGCCATGCGCAACGCGGTGCTGCACATGGGCGCCGAACACATCCGCCGCCTGTCGCTGCTGCTGGAACAGCTGGAGCAGGGGCCGGGCGAACACCTGGACTGGATCACCGCGCACCGCGAATTCCACGAATACCTGTGCAGCTTCTGCCAGCAGCCGCGGCTGCTGCGCCAGATTTCCGAGCTGCATTCCGTCGTCGAGCCCTACATGCGCCTGTGGGTGGCCCAGCCTGGCCGAGTCCTGCGGGTGCGCGAATCGCATCAGGAATTGATCGCCGCGCTGCAGACCCGCGACCCGGCGCGCTGCGAAGCGGCCATGCGCCAGCACGTGCTGAACACGGTGCCGGCCTTGCAGGCGTTTCTGGAGCAGGCGGCCTAGGACGCGCGGCTTTGTTCTAGACTGGCGCCATCGTCCACGCGCCCGTCCTGCCATGACCGCATCCACCGACCTCATCCGCCGCCTGGACCTGTTGCCGCACCCCGAAGGCGGCTACTACCGCGAAACCTATCGCGCCGCCGATTCGGTGACGCGCGGCGATGGCGCGCAACGTTCGGCCAGCACCGCCATCTACTACCTGCTATGCGACGGCGCCTGGTCCACCTGGCATCGCATCCGGTCCGACGAACTCTGGCATTTCCATGCGGGCGACGCGTTGCTTGTCCATGTGCTGGCGCCGGACGGCGCTTACCGCTGCCTGCGGCTGGGCGATGCGCTGAAGAACCCCGATGCCGCGTTTCAGGCGGTGGTGCCGGCAGGCAGCTGGTTTGCAGCGGAATTGGCCGATCCGGCTGGCTATGCGCTGGCCGGCTGCACGGTGGCGCCGGGCTTCGAGTTCAGCGAGTTCGAGTTGGCCGACGCCGCCGAACTGCAACGGCTATACCCTGGGCAGGCCGGCCTGATCGCGCGCCTGGCCCGCTAGTCGGCGCCCTCTGCTTGAGGCTTTTTCCTGCGGGTGAATTTGGCCTCGCTGGCCAGCACGCCCGCCACGATGAGGCCGGCGCCCACCAGCGCCAGCGCGGGCAGCCGGTCGCCGGCCAGGCGTCCGACGATGCCGCCCCACACCGGCTCGCCCGCATAGATGACGGTGGCGCGGGTGGGGGACACCGATTTCTGCGCCCAGTTCATGGTCAGCTGGATGATGGCGCTGGCCAGCCCCAGGCCGATGGCGGCGCCCGCCCACATCCATGAGAATTCGGGCACCGCTTCGCCCATCACGGGCATCAGCGCGAACGACACCAGGCCGGCAGTCAACAGCTGCACGAAGGTGACGCGGCGGCTGTCGACCTTCTTGGCGTAGAGGCCGATCAGGATGATCTCGGCGGCAATCGCCGCGGCCCCGGCCAGCGTCGCCGCCTCGCCCGCGCTGAAATTCAGCGCGCCCGCTTGCGGACCGGCCAGCAGGATCAGGCCCGCGAAGGCCAGCGCCACGCCCACCCAGCTCATCAGGCCCGGCGGCTTCTTCAGCACGGCCCACTGCAGCAGCGGCACGATGGGCACGTACATCGCCGTGATGAAGGCGGACTGGCTGCTGGTGATGGTCTGTAAGCCATAGGTCTGCAGGAAGTAGCCCAGGAACAGGGCGCAGCCGATGGCGATGCCGGCGCCCACCTCCTGGCGCGTGATCGCGGCCATGTGCTTGCGGAACATCAGCAGCGCCATCAGGCCGGCGATGGTGAAACGCACGCCCACGAAGAACAGCGGTCCGCTGTGCTGCATGGCGACGTGGATGATGAGGAAGGTGCTGCCCCACAGCATGGTGACCAGCACCAGGGCGATTTCCTGGCGGGACAGGGCGAACATCGATGTCTTGGACTTCACGGTCTGCTTCGGGCGCTACGAAATGGCGAGCAATATACAGCGCTTCGGTGACCGCTCACCGAACAGATTCCCGGATTCCGGGCGGAGCAGGCATATAGCCAGGAGTAATATGACGCGTCCGGCGGCGTCAGGCCGCCGGTGACGACAAGCCGCCGCACGCCTCGTTCTTCCCGCTCACGCCGCGCCTTTTTTTGGCGGCGTCGGCGAACCTGGGCGCGCAAAGCGGCCACAAGAAGATATCGAGGAGAAGCGCAAGTGGAGAAGCAAGAGTCGGGCGGCTGGTATTTCGGCTGGAATATCGTAGGCGCCGCGACGGTACTCACCCTGTTGACCGTCGGCCTGCGCATGGG
The DNA here is from genome assembly GCA_032153965.1 of Achromobacter sp. GTDB lineage: Bacteria > Pseudomonadota > Gammaproteobacteria > Burkholderiales > Burkholderiaceae_B > Achromobacter. Next base: position 11,409 of record JALDYL010000018.1, read on the forward strand.
AGTCGGGCCGTTCTTCCTGCCCATCGCGGACGCCCTGGGCTTCACGCGCAGCACGCTGTCCGGCATCGTCGCGATCGGCATGCTCTGCTATGGGCTGGCCATGCCGGTAGCGGGTTATCTGGTCGGCACGCGCGGCACCCGCTTCGTGCTGCTGACTGGCACCGCCATCGTCGTGTTGTCGATCATCTGGACGGTCTACGCGCGCGGGCCCATCGAATTCCTGCTGTCCTTCGGCGTGGCGCTGTCCATCGGCCTGGGCTTCACCAGCCCGGTGGCGTTGACGCCGGTGATCAGCCGCTGGTTCACGCGCCAGCGCGGCATGGCGCTGTTCTTCCTGTCCACCGGCTCCATGGCCGGCATCGCGCTGATGACGCCGACACTGACCTTCGCGATCTCGGCCGTGGGCTGGCAGGAAACCCTGCTGGCCTTCGCCGCGCTGTTCGCGCTGCTGACCGTGCCGATGGCGCTGTTCGTGATGCGCGATGAAGCGCCCGAGCACACCGACCTGCTGCCGCACCAGATCATCGACAAGGCAGGACCGGCCAAAGCCGCGGCGAAGCAGCCGGCGCCCAATGTGCGCGCGGCCCTGAACTCGCTGCCGTTCTGGCAGGTGGCGTTGGGCCTGTTCGCCTGTGGTTTCAGCATGAACCTGCTGGGCACGCACGGCGTGCCCATGCTGATGGACCATGGCTTTGACGCCACCACCAGCTCGCTGGGCATCGGCCTGATCGGCCTGGTCGCCATCTTCAGCACCCTGGTGCTGGGGCGCATGTCCGACCAGGTCGAACGGCGCGCCATCCTGGCTGCGATCTACCTCGTGCGCGGACTTGGCTTTTTCGCGCTGGTCATGGTGGGCGCGCATTGGGAACTGTACGCCGCGGCCACCCTGGGCGGCATCGCGTGGGCCGGCAGCATCGCCTTGTCCTCGGCCATTCTTGCGGACGTCTACGGCGTGCGGCTGGTGGGCGTGCTTTACGGCCTGGTCTACCTGGGCCACCAGGTGGGCGGCATGATCAGCTCATGGCTGGGCGGCTGGGCCTACGAGACCTTCGGCACGCATTGGGTGGCCTTCGGGGCGGCGGGCGCGCTGCTGTTGGCGGCGGCCCTGATTTCCTTGCGCCTGCCGGCGCGGGGCCTGCCGCGCGCGGTGGCGGTGGCCGGCCGTTGATCCCCGCGGACTGCGGGCCGATGCCGTCCGCAGCGTTTGCCATCGCATCCGTGACGCCGGATGCGATGGCCTTTGAGGCCGTCCTAGCGGTCCTTCAGCAGCGATACCAGTTCCGGCACGTAGCGGTCGCCGCCGCCTTGCGTGACGGCCTGGTCGAAGGTGTGCTGCACGGCCGCGCCGATTTCGCGCACCGCGCCCGTTTCCGCGGCCATGGTGTTGTAGTAGGACAGGTCCTTTTGCGCGTTCGACATGAAGAACCGCAGCGAGGACGGATCCTGTTCCAGCAGATAAGGCTTGATGCGTTCCAGCGCCACGCCGCCGCCGCCGCCCTTGGCCAGCACGTCGGCGAACACCGCCGGATCGATGTCCGCGCGCAGGGCGCAAGCCGCGGCTTCCGACAGCAGGGCGACCACGCCCAGCGACACGTAGTTGTGCAGCAGCTTCATGCGATGCCCGGCGCCGATCGGGCCGGCGTGCGTGATGTTCTCGGCGAAGCAGGCCAGCAGCGGCTTGCATTCCTCGAATAGCGCGGCGTCTCCGCCCACCAGCAGGTTGAGCCGGCCTTCGGCGGCTTCCTTGGGGGTGCGGGTCATCGGCGCATCCAGAAAGCGGCCGCCGGATTCCGTCACGGCTTGCGCCACCTTCACGGTGGACGAAGGAATCGCCGTCGAGCAATCGATGATGACCGTGCCCGGGCGCAGCCCGGCCAGCACGCCGCCCTCGGACAACAGCACGGCCTCGACCTGCGGGCTGCCGGTGACGCAGAGAATGATGACGTCAGACTGGGCCGCCAGCGTGGCGCCGTCGGCGACGCTGGTCGCGCCCGCGGCCTTCAACGCGTCCAGGGGCTGGTTGCCCGGATGCTCCAGCACGGTCAGCGCATGCCCGTGCTTGACCAGATTGCTCGCAATGCCATGGCCCATGAGGCCGATACCAACCATGCCGACTTTCGCCATCTTCCACTGCTCCTGCCATGTAGGGGTGTTTGTTATGGCGTAAATCTTACTCTGACTTGCAGATCGTCCGCGCCGCGATCACAGGCACGCGACAAGCCGTGCCGGCCGCGGGCTTCTTTGCGATACTCGAGGTATTCCGCGTGAAAAAACCAGGCTTGAGCATGACAGACTCCATTCCTTCCGGTTTCGCGCCTTGGCGCCCCAGCAGCCCCTTCATGGAACATCTGGCCGACCTCGGCGCGCTCTACAAGCGCGACGCCGATTGCGTCCTGGCCCTGCGCGTGGGGATGGCGCACACCAATATGCACGCCATCGCCCACGGCGGCCTGCTCGCCACGCTGGCCGACAGCGCGCTGGGCCACACCATCGCGGAGCAGGCCCAGGCCTCGGTGGTCACGGTGCAGATGTCGGTGGAGTACCTGAATCCGGTCAAGCCCGGGGATTGGCTCGAAGCCCATGTCCAGATCGACAAGCAGGGCCGCCGGCTGATCTACGCCACCTGCCTGCTGCAGGTCGGAGGCCGCGTCATGCTCAAGGCCAACGCGGTCTTCGCGGTGCGCGCCGCGCCGGCGCCTGCCTCCGACGGCTGAACTTCCTACGGGGGCTACAAGTAAGGCGTGGCCAGCCAGATCACCTTGTTGCGCAGGCGCCTGGCGAACGGCGCGCTCAGCAGGTTCTCCAGCGTCTCGCGCCGGCCCTGAGCGATCAGGCCGTCGACCCGCGCGCCGATCCAGCGCGCCACGCCGGGATCGTAGATTTCGGTATCCAGCTCGAAGTTCAGCCGCAGGCTGCGCGGGTCCAGGTTGGACGAGCCTACATAGGCCCAGGCATCGTCCACCGTCATCAGCTTGGAGTGGTCGAACGCGCCATGCGAGCGCCAGACCCGGCAACCCGTGCGCACCACCTGGTCCAGCTGGGCCGTCATCGCGTAGTCCACCAGCCGCAGGTTGTTCTTGCCCGGAATCACGATGTCCACCACCACGCCGCGCCGCGCCGCCGTGGCCAGCGCGCCGATCAGCGTCTGGTCGGGCAGGAAGTAGGGCGACTGGATGCGCACGTGGCGCTGCGCCACCGCCAGCGCGCCCAGCAGCATATTGTGCGTGCTGCCCAGCGCGCGGTCCGGGCCGGACGGCACGCAGCGCATCGGCACGTCGCCCGTGGGCGGCAGGGCTTCCGGATCGAACCAGGGCCTGGCCGGCAGCGATTCGTGGGTGGTGAAGTTCCAATCGTGCGCAAACACCGACATCAGCTGCGTCACGATCGGCCCTTCCACCCGGAAGTGCGTGTCGCGGTTGGTGCCATCACCCGCCAGCGCGCTGACGAATGCCGCGCGCACGTTCATGCCGCCGGTAAAGCCCACGCGCCCGTCCACCACCAGCACCTTTCGGTGGCTGCGCAGATTGGCATAGGGCATGCGCAGCACGCCCAGCGGATTGGTCATGAAGCGCGCCACCGGCACCCCGCCGCGCGACAGCAGGCGCACGATGGGCGGACGCGAATACTTGGAACCGATGGCGTCGATCAGCACCCGCACCTCGACCCCGCGCTCGCGCGCCTCGATCAGCGCCTGCGCCATCTCGCGCCCGATGGCGTCGTTGTCGAAGATGTAGCTCTGCATCGCCACTGCGTGGCGCGCCTCGCGGATCGCCTGCAGCATGGCCGGATAGGTCTCGTCGCCGCCGGCCAGCGGTCGCACCGCGTTGCCGCCCAGCAGGCGGAAGCGGCTGACGCGGTCGCCCAGCACCTTCAGCGACGCGAACTGCTGGCCCGAGATCGGCGCCACGTCCACGGGCGCGGTCTCGACCTGCTCGGCATCCACCAGCATCGCCTCGTCGCGCTGCTGCGACAGCCGCGTCTTGCGGATCCGGTTGATACCCGCCACGAAATAGACCAGCGCGCCGAACAGCGGCGAAAACAGCGCCACGCCGACCCAGCCCGTGGCCGCCCGCACGTCCTGTTTGGTCATCGCGGCATGCACCGCCGCGCCAGTTCCGGCCACGATGCTGATGGCAAAGACCAGATGGGGCCAGTAATCGATCAAGATTGCGTGTATGCGGTCCATGGCGATGGCGTAAGCGCGGCCTCCGTAGATGATCAATGGCGAAGGATAGCAAGGTGGCCCGCGCTGGCAAGTGGGGGAGCGGGGAGCGTTTTCACATCTTTAAAAAAACGTGCTAGAATTCGGCCTCTTCGTTGTTGAGCAGCTTTCAAAAGCAGCGCGGCAGGGAAGAAAGCAGTACCAGAGGTGGCTGTAGCTCAGTTGGTAGAGTCCTGGATTGTGATTCCAGTTGTCGTGGGTTCGAGCCCCATCAGCCACCCCAAAGAATTCAATGAAGATCAAAGGCACTTACGCGCAAGCGGAGTGCCTTTTTTCATTGGCGAATGCCGCGCATTGAAAAATCCCGCACCGATACGCCCGTAGGGGATTCCCGTAGAACCGCGTCCTGTGCGTGCTATACCCACCTGGTCTTGATCCGTCGCCAACCCCAAGCCACGACAGCCATGGTCAACATCTCCCGTGAAACCTCCGAGCAAACCGAGCAACGCCTGCGCCAGGTAATCACCCAGGCACGGCTACGCATATACCCGGGCGCCTATGCGTTCGTCGAGTTCCCGCTGGATAGGTTTCCCGGCGCGGTCAGGGCAGATGCTCTTGCCCTGGTGCGGGACGACAAGGTGTGGAGCCAGCTCGTGCCCAGTGACGGGACGCACGAGGAACAGTTCGGGCTATTTCGATTCCACTTTCCGCCAGCGGCGGACAACAGCGGCTTTGTCGGGTGGCTGGCAACGCATCTCAAGTATCGGTTTGGCACCGGCGTATTTGTCACCTGTGGCCAAAATCAGTCGGATGGCGGGATCTTCGATTACTGGGGGGTGCCGACGGCGCTCGCGGACGAAGTGTTCGCTGAAGTCCAGCGGCTAGTCGAGGGGCGCTAGTGGGCGTTGCCGGCTAGGACCACGCGCAGGCGGCTTCTGAGATTCCCAGCTAGGTGAGGGTCCGAGACTTCAGTCACTCAGCCCGCCACTGCCCCGCCTCATCATCCCGCAACCTCGCGCCCGCCCACACCACCCGCCCCAGCACCCGCACCGATGCCCCGTTCTCCAGCGGGATGTCATCGTGCAAGGGATTGAACGACCGGGCCATCCATTGTCCGGTGAGCCGCTCCCTGGCCACTGTTTTCACGATCATCTTGCCGTCATAGTTGATGGCGTAGACGCCGCCGGCGGCAATGTCGTGCAGCGTCAGGCTTTCGTTGGGAACCACCAGCAGCGCGGCGCCGTCACGGATGACGGGTTCCATGCTGTCGCCTTTGGCATAGACCACGCGGCCTCGGCCGTTGTCCGCGCCTACCGACCTCAGGAATGACTTGCGGAACTGGATCATGCCGGTCTGTTCTTCGGCGTGGTTTTCGATGGGGTCGCCCGCCGCCAGGCGCACGTCGGCCAGCTCGGGGACTTTCTCGAACCGGTCGTTGGCGGCGGGTGGTTCGCCCACGCCCACATTGGCGACCACGCCTGTCTGGGTGCTGATCCGGACCCGGCCTTCGCTCTCGGTCTGGCGCGTGGTCTTGCCGCCCTCCCAAGGCGCCGCCGGCAGGCCGTCGATGCGCATGGGGAATTCGTCGCGGGACAGATAGGAGTCCACCAGCGAGTCGCTGCGCAGGACCGTCGGCATCTGCGGCACGGGGAAGACGTCTATCCCCAGCTTCAACTGGGCGATCGCCAATGCCAGCGCGCCCTGCAGTTTGTTCAACTGATCCGGGGGCAATGCGCGCACTTGTTCTTCCGGGATGCCGGGGAAGGGCCACGGCGCGGGCGGTGGCGCCAGCGCCGTGGCGGCAAGGGAGCCATCGCGTGCAGGCAGCTTCGGGGCGGTGCCGTCATACAGCCATTGCGCGTTCACGCGCAGCAACGGGGCAACCTTGATGCAGGTCGCCATATCCATGCCGTTGGAACCATTGAACCAATGCGTCGCCGCGCCGGAAGAGGCGCCGGCTGCCTTCCATAGGTCTGTCTTGGTAAGGCGTGGTTCGGCCGCGTCCGCCCGGCGGGCCGCTTCCTCGTTGAACGCCTGTGTGATTCGCTTCTGAAAGGTCATCTTAGGATGCTAAACAAAAACAATCTTAGTTGGCTTGCATTTAGAATCTTAGCATTCTAAGATTTAAACATGATAGCGAGGTAAGAACTGGCGGGGATGCAAAAACACGCATGAACTACTACAGCCACAACATCGGCGACTACGCCCAGGCCACGGCGCATCTGAGCCTGGTCGAGGATGCCATCTATAGCCGCCTGCTGCGCCGGTATTACGCCGAAGAGCAGCCCATCGTCGACAACCTGCAGCAGGTATTCCGGTGGGTCGGAGCCCGTACCGAGGACGAAAGAGAGGCGGCCGGGCAGGTGCTGTCCGAGTTCTTCGTCCTGCGCGACGGCCATTGGCACAACAAACGGGCGGACGCGGAGATTGCCGTGTACCACGTCAAGGCCGAGACCGCCAAGGCCAACGGCAGGCGAGGCGGCCGGCCCAGGCAGGGCGAGCGCAGTTCAGAACAACCCAATGGGTTTCCCGTGGGTTGCCACGAGCAACCTGGCCATGGCCCGGCGGACGCCGGATCGGAAGCTAACCAAGAACCAGGAACCAAGAACCAGGAACCAAAGGAACACATCCCCCGCAAGCGGGGGAGCGGGTTCGACGCTTCCGTGATCGAACTGCCGGATTGGCTGGACCGCGAGGACTGGGGCAGTTGGGTCGCCGACCGCAAGGCCCGTAAAAAGCCGGTGACGCAGGAGGGCGCCAGGCGTCAGCTGCAACAGCTTGCCGCCTATCTGGCCGCGGGACATTCGCCAGGCGCCGTGATCGCTCACAGCATCGCGGGCGGGTACCAGGGCCTCTTCCCTCCGCGGATACCGGCTCCAGGCGCGCCGGCGGCAAGCCGGGCGCAGCGCCTGGCCGACTGGACCGAGGAGCTGCGAGAGGTACTGGCCGACGACGGCCGACCGCGCGAGCGCTTCATGGGGACGATCGATGCAACCCGCTGACATCCCGCCCGCCACCTTGGGGGCGCTGGTGGTGAATGAAATGCTGCTGATGTACGGCGCCAAGTTCGCGCAGCAGTGGCAGGGCCTGACCGCCCGCGAGCTGAAGGATTCATGGAACCAGAAGCTGGCGGGCCTGGATGAGGTGCAGGTGCGCCGCGGCCTGGTCGCCTGCCTTATCCAGGAATGGCCGCCGACGCTGCCGCAGTTCATCAAATTATGTTGTCCGTGGATGGTTCCCGAAGTGGCGTATCACGAGGCAGTGCGCGGCCTGTCCGCCCGCAGGCGCGGAGAGCTCGGCATCTGGTCGCATCCGGCGGTGTACTGGGCCGCGGTAGGCGTCAGCACGGTGGATCTGCTGGGCTGCACTTACGGCGCGATCAAGGCGCGCTGGGAGAAGACGCTGAACGAGGAACTGGCGAAGGGCGCGTGGGCGGATATCCCGCTGCCGCGTGCGGCGTTGCCGGCGCCTGGCCAGACGCTGGCAACGCGGGCCGAGGCCGAGGCGGCGCTCAGGAAGATGGGCGCGCAGAAGGTGCTTAGGGACCGCGGACGTCCGCATCGGAGCTGGATTGAAAAGTGGGAGGCGCGCATTGCGCATGGCGATCACCCGAGCAAGGGAATCGCCGACATGCTCAGGCGCGCCAAGGGTGATGGCGGGGACGCGCAAGGCAGTCGCCAGGGCGGCTCTTGCGGCAAGACAGGTAAACAGTGTGAGGTGGCTGATGAGTAAATTGACAGGCGATGATCTGCTCTGGAACTGGGCCCGATGGACCTGGTCCGGCGCCACGGTGGGAAACATGGAGGTGTACCTCTCCGAAGAGGAGGACTACCGCCCCATCAACCATCAGCACGCCATGGAGGTCGAGGCGATGCACGCCGCGCTGCCCTGGCACGAGCGGATGATCATCATCGCCGAGTACCCGCAGAAGAACGTGATGTTCGGCCAGCTGGACGGCCGGGCGCGCCGCGCGAAGGCGCTGGACTGGATTGCCGATACCACAGGCGTGGCGCTGAACGAAACCGAATACAAGCTCTACCTGGGCCTCTTTCGCGGCCTGGTGGAAAGGAGGCTGGCGTGAAGTACGCGCACGAGGTGATGGATCTGATGGCCTGCTATCCCGGCCGCTCATTTCGTTTGATGGAGCTGGTGCGTCATGTGTCACGCGGCCGGTCTTTGTCTGTTCCTGAAAAGACGCGTCTGCAAAGAGGCATCCAGCGGGCCATGGATGCGCTGCAGGACACCGGCAGCGTGCTGATCCAAGAGCCCGAAACAGGCGGGCATGGGCGCACCTATGCATGGCGTGTGACGGTTCCGTCACAAGACCGCGCCCCATAGGTCACGCTATCGGTCACAATGGGCCCGGGGCATTGCGCCCCTAGCAAATGCAGCCCCGGCCACGCGCCGGGGCTTTTTGCTTTTCGGCGCATGGCTGCGGTTTTTGCATCCAGGCAGGGAACGACCTTCCTCATGCATGGCGTGTGACGGTTCCGTCACAAGACCCCGTCCCATGGGTCACGCAATCGGTCACAATGGGCCCGAGGCATTGCGCCCCTAGCAAATGCAAAAGCCCCGGCCACATGCCGGGGCTTTTGCATTTTTGGCGCGCTGCTTCCGGCGCTTACCTCTTCAGCAGACGTCCAACTTCATGAACGTTCAGATCAGCATCACTGAAAACCAGCTGGTGGAGGACCTCGCCGCATTCTGCAAGACCTTGGTCGACTGCGACGTGGTCCGCGGCCTGCCCAATTGGGTTCCCGAGCCGCCACGCGAGTGCATCGTCATTACTCCGCTGGCGGCGCTTGGACTCTCCTTGCCGGTCCTGAGCTACGCCGATCCGTCGCCTGCGGCGGGGAGGCAGAGCATGACCCAGCCCACCCGATGGTCCGCCCGGGTGGATGGCTACGGGACACGGGCCCAGGATCTGGCGCTCACGCTATCGATCGCCCTGCGCAGCCAGTACGCGTGCGAGTTCCTGGGGAATCTGGGACGAGCCCAGCCGCTCTACGCGGGCGAGCTCAAGCAATTGCCCTTCGAGAGCGGAGAAAGCCAGACCTTCGAGCGGTGGTCATTCGACGCCGTGCTGCAGTTCAACCCTTCCATCAGCGTGCCGCAGCAGTTTGCGGACCACCTTCGCGTTGGCCTCATCGAGGCCGACACCACCTACCCTACGGGAGCTTAATCCTATGTCCATTCCCGCCAGTGAAATCGTCCAGGTAGTGCCTGGCGTGATCGCCGCCGGCGGATCGGCGCTCGACTTGAACGGCCTGATCCTGACCCACGATACTGCCGTCCCCATCGGCACGGTCCAGAGTTTCGCGACCGCGCGCGACGTGCAGCGCTTTTTCGGCCCGACCTCGACCGAGGCCGCCCTGGCCGACGTCTACTTCAACGGCTTCGACAACTCGACCCGCAAGCCGGGCAATCTGCTGTACGCCCAGTACCCGGCGGCAGCGGTTTCCGCCTATCTGCGCGGCGGCTCCATGGCCGCGGTGACGCTGACCCAGCTGCAGGCGCTGTCCGGCATCCTGACCGTCACCGTGGACGGCGTGGCCAAGTCTTCCGCCAGCATCGACCTGTCGACCGCAACGAGCTTCTCGAACGCCGCTACGATCATCGAAGCCGGGTTCACCACCCTGGGCGCGACCTGCGCCTATGATGCGCAGCGTGCCGCTTTCGTGATCACTTCGGCCACCGATGGCGCCGCCAGCACGGTCTCTTATGGCAGCGGCGCCATCGCGTCGGGTTTGAGGCTGACGCAGGCCGCCGGCGCCGTGGTGTCGCAGGGGGCTGCGGCCGGCGTTCCGGCGGTGGACATGGGCCGGATTACCGACCTGACCCAGAACTGGGCGGCGTTCATGACGACCTTCGAGCCCGATACGGCCGGCAAGGTGGCGTTTTCGGCGTGGACGAATGCTCAGGGCGACCGATATGTCTACGTCGGCTGGGACACCGATGTCACCGCCACGCAGCAGGGCAACACGCCCAACTGGGCTGCGATTGTGAGCGCCAACGAGTACTCGGGCTCCGTGCCGGTCTACAAGGACGTCCTGCACGCCGCCTTCGTCCTGGGCGCGATTGCCGCGCTCGACTTCGAACGCACCAACGGCCGCGCCACCCTGGCGTTCAAGGGCCAATCAGGCCTTGCATTCTCCGTGACCGACGCCACGACCGCTCAGACGCTGATCGACAATGGCTACAACTTCTACGGCGACTACGCCACCAGCAACGACCGCTTCCGCTTCCTTTATCCGGGCCAGGTCAGCGGCAACTGGAAGTGGGCCGATACCTACGTCAACCAGATCTGGCTGAACGCGGCGTTCCAGCAGGCGCTGATGAGCTTGCTGACCCAGGTCAACGCCATTCCCTACAACATCGACGGCTACACGCTGATCGACGCTGCCTGCCTGGACCCGATCAACGCCGCGGTCAACTTCGGCGCCATCCGCGCCGGCGTGACGCTGTCGAGCCAGCAGAAGGCGCAGATCAACAGCCAGGCCGGCGTCGATATCTCCGACACGCTCCAGACCCGCGGCTGGTATCTGCAGATCAAGGACGCGACGCCGCAGGTGCGAGAGGCCCGCGGCACGCCGCCCATGACGTTCTGGTACCTGGACGGCGGTTCCGTCCAGCAGATCACCCTGGCCTCGCTGGCCATTCTTTAAGGATTCAACATGGCGACTTTGACCAGTGCCAACTCGGTTCTGATGCTTGCGGTGAGCGGCGTTTTCCCGGTGCCGCAGAAGATCGAGGGCTATGCCTCCGACAATGCCTTCACCTTCGATGCCGCCCAGCCCGCGCAGGTGACCATGGGCGTGGACGGCCGCATGTCGGCCGGCTACGTGCCGGTTCCCCGCGTCCAGACCATCACGATTCAGCCCGACTCGCCGTCCATGCGCGTCTTCGAGATCTGGATGGCGGCCGGCGAAACGGCCCGGGAGGTGTTCTATGCGAACGGCACTCTCAGCCTACCCTCGATCGACCGGAAATACACGCTGACGCGCGGCGTGCTGACGCGGATTCCGCCGGCGCCTGACGCCAAGGCGATGCTCCAACCCATGGCGTTCCAGATTACCTGGCAGAACGTCTCGCCGGCGTTGGTGTGACATGGCCAGAAAGCAGATAACCCTGACCATCGGCGCCGAAGGGCGCGACAAGGGCAAGGTGTTCGTCCTGACGGAGCTTTCTGCCTACGAGGCCGAGGAATGGGCCGGCCGGGCGCTGTTCTCGTTGATGAACGCCGGGGTGGAAATCCCGGACAAGATCGCCGAGGCAGGGCTGGCCGGCGTGGCTGCCATGGGCATGAAGGCCATCGCCAAGCTGCCCTTCGAGAGTGCCAAGCCCTTGCTGGACAAGATGATGGATTGCGTGCAGATCCAGCCCAGCCCGAATGTGACGCGCGAGCTGATGTCCGGCGATGTCGAGGAGGTGGCGACCTTGTTCACGTTGCGCAAGAAAGTCCTGGGCCTGCACCTGGATTTTTTTATGGCCGCCGCCCCATCGACTTCGGGCTCCAAGTCCACAGTGGCGGCGCACGCTTGATCGGTTACGCCAATATTCCCCGGATTATTGGCGTGGTGATTTCCCGGCACCCGGGCCTGCTGCACGACCTGCAGACGGTCTACGGCGCCGAGGACCTGTACAACTTGCTTGAGGTGATTGCGGTGGACGCACACAACAGGCGCGTCCTAGCTGAACCGAGGTAATTGCATGGCCACCATCATCGATGCCTTGCTCGTCACTGCGGGGTTCGATCCGAAGCGTTTCGCGGCGGACCGCTTATCCGGTGCGGTCAGTCTGGCCCAAATGGCCCAGAATCTGGACATGAGCACCGAGCGGCTGTCCGCGTGGCAGAAGGCGGCCGAGCGGGCTGGCGGAACTGCGGAAGCCATTTCCGCCCAATTGAGGGAATCCTCGGTCGAGGTAGCCAGATTCAACCGCGGATCCGCCGCGGACTCGCTACCCGGGTTCTTCCGCAACGGCGGCAATGTCGGCGACCTCAAGGATGGGAACACCTACCTGCTGGCCAGGTCGAGGATCATTGCCGATCTTTACCAGAAGGACAGGGCCCAGGCCGCGCTGGCCGCCCAGGACATGGGCATCAGCGAGGGCCTGTTCAATCTGTTCAAGCGCGGGCCTGACGAGCTCGAACGGCTGCTTCAGGTCCAGGAGAAACGCGCTGCCGTCTCCAGCAACGATGCGCAAGCCGCCTCGCAGCTGCGCGACCGTTACCTGGACCTGCGCGATACCTTTGAATCGGTGAGCGTCAAGGTGCTGCTGGCGCTCATGCCGGCGTTCGAGCGGCTTATCTCGCTCGCCCAGGGCTGGGGCGACTATCTGCTTGAGAACCGCGACGAGATCGTCGAGTGGGTCGACGGCGCGGCGCAGGCCATCGTGAAGTTCATCGATGCAGTCGATTCGGCGGCGCAGGCAGTGGGAGGATGGCAAAACGTTCTGCTCGCGCTGGGGACGCTCAAGATTCTGTCCTGGGCGAATTCGCTGCTGAGCCTGGCATCTGCCTTGGGGGCCGTGGCTACGGCTCTCGGAACCCTCGGGGGCGCTGGCGCGGCGACAGGCCTGGGTGCGTTGAAACGCTTGGGACCTGTGGCGTTGAGAGCGGCGGGACCTATCGCGGCAGTCGTCGCATCGTTGTTCGGCAGCAAGAGCTTGAACTCAGGCGAGGATGAAACCCTGGCCGCGATGAGAAATCCCGCGCTGAAGAGCAAGGAGGTTATCGATGCGGTCAGGTACTTCGAGTCCAAGGGCTATGCCCGGGAGGCGGCGGTGGGGCTGGCAGCCAACCTGCAAGCCCAAAGCAACCTGGACCCCAGGGCTGTGGGCGCTGATGGCGTTTCCGTCGGCATCGGACTATGGAATCCGCGGCGCCAAGCCGACTTCAAGCGCGTATATGGCATGGACATACGCGAGTCCACGGTTGAACAGCAGCTGGATTTCGCCGCCTGGGAATTGCAGAACACCAGGCGTAGGGCTGGCGTACATCTGGCCGCCGCTACTACCCCGGCCCAGGCCAGCGTGGCCGTGTACCGCCACTTTGGACTAAGCAAATCCGAGGGGGACGGTTCAAGCGAAGAGCGCAAGCTCACCGCTGCTGCCGGGGTAATCCATGGGACGCTTTTCAACGACGATCAGGAACGAGGCGCCGCGGCTGCGGCTACGACGGCCGTGGCGGCGCAAGCCAGCGCTGCCGGCATTCCGGGCAGCACCGCAACCACCAACAATACGTCCGAAACCCATATCCACGGCCCCATTACGGTTATGACGCAGGCGACGGATGGTGAGGGAATCGTTCGTGATTTGGGGCGTGTGGGACGCTCCCAGAGTCTCGTCCAACAAGGCAACACGGGGATGTTCTGATGCCGCTTATTCCTTTTCCCGATGTCCCAATCCGTCCAGGCGTCCCGGCGGTCTTCCGTGAAACGACCATTCCTTCCGTCTCTGAACTGGCAGGCTTCGGACTTGCAGAGCTGACCGATAGGATCTTCGGTCCTCCTCGCTGGGGCTTGTACGGCGCCGATGGGCGACAGATGGTGGTCTTCGAGACGTTCCTCAGCGTCGCCTTCAGTGAGGCCACCCAGATATCCAGCTATCCCACGGAGCAGGGAGGATTCTCAGCCTTCAACAAGGTCGATGCGCCATTCGAGGCGACGATCAAGTTGGCGCACGGCGGCGACCCGGCGTCGCGCGCCGTCATGCTGTCCGTGCTGGAGCGCATGGTCGGCAGCACGGAGCTGTACTCAGTGGTGACGCCCGAGATCGTTTATCCGCCAGCCAACCTGGTGAAGTACTCGTACACCCGCGCCGACAAGAACGGCTCCAGCCTTCTGGTCGTCGATCTGACCCTGCTCGAAGTCCGGCAGACGGCCGTCCCGCTGTCGCCGGCCACGCAGGACCCCAGCGGCGCGAATGAAGAGAGCAATGGCCAGGTACAGGCGTTCGAGATCGACGCCTATCCGCGGCGCGACCAGAACAAAGTGGCAGATCTGGAGCCCATCCAATGAAGAGAATTCCCTTGAGGTCCGTGCCGGCGCAATCGCTCAGCGTCGTGCTGTCGGGGCAGAACTGCCAGATCGCCGTCTACCAGAAGTCGACCGGGCTCTATCTGGATCTTGAGCTCGACAATGCGCCCATCGTGACGACGGTGCTTTGCCATGACCGGGTGCGGCTGGTGCGGTCTGTCTACCTGGGCTTTGTTGGGGATCTGGCCTTTGTGGACACCCAGGGCCACGCCGACCCGCAGTATCAGGATCTCGGATCGCGTTTCGTCCTGGCTTACCTGGAGCCGTTGGAACTATGAGCTTTTTCAAACGTCGGCTGGACGTGACCATCAGCCTGGGCGAGGGGAAGTTCGGCGACGAGCAGGGGCCTGACGTAACGCTCAGCGGCTACCGGACGACGGTGGATATCCCCGCCTACACCGCCTTCGAAAACAGTCCGCTGACCCTGCTGATCCACGGGCTGAATCAAGACCTGATGAACAAGCTGACGACGATAGGACCCGTCATGAAGGAACGCCGGGGAAAGAACCTTGTCCGGATCGACGCCGGGGACGACTCCGGTGTTCCCTGCGTGGTCTACGAGGGAGACATCGTCGAAGCCTGGGCTGGCTATGGAATGGGTGCAGAGGGTAAAGCGGCTGCGGGGGGCGTATTCACGGTCAAGGCCGAGGTGGCCGGGGCCAAGCAGCTAAAGCCCGCATCCGCCAGGTCGTTTCCCGGTGCGAAAAAAGCGCAAGAAATCATGTGCGATATCGCCAGATCGATGGGATACAAGGGCGAAAAAAGCGGGCAGGACTATGTATTGGCCGACCCCTATTTTTCCGGAACCGACATGGACCAATTGCGCAGTTGCGCGAAGGCCGCCCGTGTCAATTTCACGATAGACCGCGGCGTCCTGTCAGTCTGGCCTGAGGGCGGCTACCGAAAGGGCGATCCTATCGGCGTGGCGCCGGAAACAGGGTTGATCGGATATCCGGCGTTTACCAGCAAGGGACTCCAATTGACGACGCTCTACAACCCCAACCTGGGATTGGGAAAAAGAGTGCAGGTCATCAGCACCGTCGAACCCGCGCATGGCGAGTGGATCATTGTGAGTCTGTCCCACAAGCTGGAAGCAGAGGTGCCCGGCGGCGTCTGGCAGTCGGTGCTGGTATGCAAAAGGAACCTCAATGACTGAGCAATACGGATACGCAGGGCTGGCGCAAGCCGGCCAGGGCGACAGCGAGTTCGGCGCCTTGCAGTTCCTTATCAGCCAGGCCCTGAATCGAGTCAGTACGGCGACGCTCGTCAAGGTGGTGTCGGTGACGAATTCAGGCGGGCTGTCGCCGGTGGGTTTCGTCGATGTGCAGCCGCTCGTCAACCAGCTCGATGGGGCCGGCAATGCCGTGCCACATGGCGTCCTGCATCGCCTTCCTTACTTCCGCCTGCAGGGGGGGGCGGACGCCATCATCCTGGACCCGAAGGTCGGGGACATCGGGATGGCGGCTTTCGCGAATCGGGACATCTCCATGGTGAAGACCTCGAAGGCGCAGAACAACCCCGGTTCCTGGCGTTCCCACGACATGGCGGACGGGCTGTACTTCGGCGGCCTGTTGAATGGAACCCCGGTCCAGTACGTGCAGTTTACGGCCGGCGGTATCAACGTGGTCTCACCCTCCAAGGTGACAGTCAGCGCGCCCGACATCGAATTGAACGCCAGCGCGCAATGCGCGTTGAACTCTCCCCAGATCGTGCTCAACGGCACGGTGCGGCAGGGCGGCGGATCCTTGGGCGGCACGTCGACCTGGCAAGGCGACATGAACACGCTGGGTACGCTGCGCAACAACGGCAAGGACGTGGGCAGTATCCACACGCATTCCGGCGTGCAGAGCGGGCCGGCAAATACAGGAGCGCCCAATTGAACACCATGCTGCTAGACCGGACGGCCTGGGATCTGGTGCTCGACGCCGCGGGGAATATTGCGCTGGCGTCCGCCCCTTACGCCGTTGCACAGGACGTCGCCAGCGCCATCAAGCTGTTCAAGGGCGAACTGTTCTACAACACCCTCCCAGGTGTTCCCTACTGGGAAGAATTCCTGGGCCATCAGCCGCCGCTGGCCTTGGTGCGAGAGCACGTCAAGCGTGCCGCGATGACTGTCCCCGCAGTGGCCAGCGCCAACTGCACGCTGACTTCCTTTACCGACCGGGCCTTGGCGGGCTACGTCGAGATCACCTTGCAAGACGGAACGACGCAAACCGTCAGCTTCTGAGGAAACCATGCCGAACAACTCGAAAGTGCCGCGCGTGCAGTTCACGCCGCAAGGGCTGGTGCTGCCCAACGAATCCGCCATCCTCGCCGGCGTGCTGTCCGATATGGACGCTGCGTTTGGCGGCGGGCTGAATCCCGCGCTGGAAACGCCCCAGGGCCAGCTGGCCTCCAGCACCACCGCCATCATCGGAGACAAGAACAACGAATTCGCGGTCTACGTGAACCAGGTCGACCCGGCCTATGCGCAAGGGCGGATGCAGGACGCCATCGGGCGGATCTACTTCCTGGACCGCAAGCCCGGTGCGCCCACCGCCGTCATCGCCACCTGCACGGGCCTGGCGGGCGTGACGATCCCCGTGGGCGCGCGCGCCCAGGCGGTGGATGGCAATCTGTACCTGTGCACCCAGGCGGGCACGATACCAGCCAGCGGGCGGGTGGACCTGCCATTCGCCTGCGCGGTCGATGGCCCCGTGGATTGCGCGCCTGGCGCGCTGAACCAGATCTATCAGGCCATCCCCGGCTGGGACTCGGTGGCGAATGCCGATGCCGCAACGGTGGGCAACCATGTGGAAAGCCGGGCCGAGTTCGAGGACCGCAGACGGCAGTCGGTGGCGCTGAACGCCCGCGGCTCGATCCCCGCAATCTACGCCAACGTGGCGAACTTGGAGGGCGTCATCGACGCCTACGTGACGGAGAACGATCTCGCCGTGCCGAAGACGGTCGGCGGCGTCGTCCTGCGTCCGCACTCCATCTGGGTCGCGGTGACGGGCGGCGAGGCGGCGGACATCGCGCATGCCATCTGGCGCAAGAAGAGCAATGGCTCCGACTACAACGGCAATACCTCCTACACCCTCGAGGACAGGGAGGGGTACTCCTATCCCTACCCGTCGTATGTCGTGACCTGGGAAACCCCAGCAGCGCTGCCCATGCGTTTCGCGGTGCAGCTGGCCGACAACCCGGCGCTGCCGTCGGACATCGTTGCCCTGGTCAAGCAGGCGATCATGGATGCCTTCAATGGCGGGGATGGCGGGCAGCGGGCGCGTATCGGATCGACCATTTATGCCAGCCGCTTCTACGCGCCCATTTCGGTGCTGAGCCCCGCGGTCTCCATCCTGTCCTTGCTTCTGGGTTCCGATACGCCATCGGCCGTCAGCCTGGCCGTTCCGATCAACCGCCGGCCCACGATCACGGCCAACGACATCGTGGTGACATTGATATGAACGTAGTGCCGAAGCCGGGGCTGGCGGCCCGGACCCTCATCAGCCAGTACGCCAACAGCCCCACGCTCGTCCAGTTGATCAACAACATGGACGACTACATCAATCCCGATGCCGATTTCGACGCGTTCCATGACTACGTCTGGAACGTCGAGACCGCGCAGGGATTCGGGCTGGACATCTGGGGCAGGATCGTTGGCGTTGGCCGGATGCTGACGATACCGGGAGATGTCACCTACCTGGGGTTTGACGAGGCGCTGAACTGGCAGCCTTTCAACCAAGCGCCGTTCTACAAGGGCGAGCAGGCCACGCAGACGTATCGGCTTGCCGACGACGCGTATCGCACGCTGATCCTGGTCAAGGCGCTGGCCAATATCTCGGATTGCACTTCGCCCAGTTTGAACCGGCTGTTGTCGAACCTCTTTGCGGGGCGCGGGCGCTGCTATGTGTCGGACACGGGGAAGATGGAGTTTCGATATGTGTTCGAGTTTGCGCTGGCGCCTTATGAGATCGCCATCCTGACGCAATCGGGCGCAATACCCAAGCCGGCTGCGGTCCTGGCGAACATTCTGCAGGTCGATCTATCCACCACGTTCGGATTCAACGAGGCGCTGATGCAGCCGTTCGGCTCGGGCGTTTTTTTTACTTCTTCGGGGCTAATCAATGCAAGCTAGCAATGCACCTATCAAATCGGCCGTCCCGTTCGCGGAAAGCGGCACGAAGAACACTATTCCGGTTGCGTCGCAGATTGGCGTGACGCCGGGTGCGGCGTCTTTCACGGATGGATTTCCGCCGCTGACGATGACACCGTTGGCGGCGGGCGGCGTCCCACCATATGGCGCCGACTTCAATGGCATCCTCAACTTTCTTAGCGCTGCCGCACGATGGCAACAGGCAGGAGGCGCGTATCCCTATGACGCTGCATTCAGCGCGGCCGTCGGTGGGTATCCGCAGGGTGCAATGTTGAAGAAATCGGTTGGGGCAGGTTACTGGTTGAACTTGGCGGAGAACAATACCGCGAATCCGGATGCGGGTGGGGCGAATTGGATCGCGCTGCCCGCGGGGATAGCGTCCACTGCGGAAGCGGAGGCAGGCACGGATGACACAAGAGCGATGACGCCGTTCAAGGTGTTCCAGGCTATCGCAAGAAAGGTTGTGCAAGCCACCGAAAGCGTGCTGGGCGTCGCCAAGATTGCCACGCAGGCGCAGACGAATGCCGGTACCGATGACGCCACCATTGTGACACCAAGAAAACTACGGCTCGGCGTGGCGATGTCGCTGGGTATCAACGGATACCTGGCTCTGCCTACTTGGCTGGGGGGGATCATCATCCAGTGGGGACGCGGTAGCGTGAACATGAGCACAGCGACCGGCAGCTACTACTCTGGATCCGCTTCTGTCTCGTTTCCGCTGGCATTTCCGACGGCGGCTTGGGTGGCGATACCGCAAATCCAAAATAGCCCAAATGTCATGGATAGCATCAGCGTCGCATCTTTCACCAACTCCACTCTGCAGGTGGTCGGGTGCACCAGCTATGAAACCGGACAGGCGCCGGAATTCTATTTCATCGCCATAGGGAACTAGCATGAACGAGACCTCCCAACCAACCCAGACTGAAGCCCTGGAAGACGATCCTGTTCTTCCTTATGTCTTTGATGCCGGCACCCGAACGCTTTATGCATTCGTCCTGCGGTCCCGCTATCAGGAGTCGGATTCCTGGCCCGTAGACGGCCTGCCGGTATCGGAAGAATCGGCCTATGCATATATGAATGACCCGGAAAGGGACGTGAAAATCATTGCGAAGTCCGGCAGCTCATTCACTATCACGGGTGCGTAGCCTTGTCGTTCAGGCTCAGCCGGTATCAAACGCCAGTCCGCCGCAAGGCGGATTTTTTCATGAGGGAGGCGGAATTGGACGTCCAAGATTTCGACGCCCTTGCGGCAAAACTCGCAGGCGTGCTGGGCGCGGTGGTATCCATGCGCTACCTGCAAGGGTCGTGGCCGGCGCGTCTAAGCATGGCGGGCAGTGGCTCATTGGTCGCTTATTACTCTTCGCCGTATCTGGCGCTGCTGCTAGGCATTCCAGAAGGATTGGCCGGCTTCCTGACCGGCATGTTCGGCATGGCCATCGTCTCCCGCGGATGGGAGGCGGTACAGACGGTCCCCATCGGCGCGCTGTGGCAGGCCGTGATCGACCGGGTACGCGGAAAAGGGGTTTGAGGTGCATGGTTTCATTCGTCCGGAGACTACATCCGTGGGCATGTTTCAGCTGTCCCAACGTAGCTTGAGCCGTCTGGTTGGCGTACATCCTGACCTAGCCGCAATCGTCAAATTGGCGATTCAGCGCACGCCGATGGATTTCACCGTGGTGGAAGGCGTTCGAACCCTCGCGCGACAGCGCGAGAACGTAGCCAAGGGCGCCAGCCAGACGCTGGCCAGCTACCACTTGCCGCAGGCGGATGGTTTGAGCCATGCCGTCGACCTGGCGCCTTTGATCGCTGGAGCGATTCCCTGGAACAACTGGCAGGCCTTCGCCGATCTGGCTCAGGTGGTCAAAGCCTGCGCGGCCGAGCTCGGCGTGCCAGTGGAGTGGGGTGGCGACTGGAAGACGCTCAAAGACGGCCCGCATTTCCAGATTCCACGCGACTGGCAGGGGCGTGCATGAACGGATCGCTACGTACTCTGGCGCCGTATCTGATCGGCGCCGTTCTGGTGATCGTTTCCATTCTGGGCGTGCGCTGGTATGGCTCTGCTCTGTATCGCGCCGGAATCGACCAGGCAAACGCCGACCACGCGCTGGCCGAACTCGCCGAGTTCAAGCGCCAGACGGCGCGCCTGGGCGGGATATCCGAAACCCTGGAGGAGGCGCTCATCGCGTTGCGCGACGCCAACCCCAAGATCATCGAGAGGTACACCCGTGTCGAAGTCCAGAGCCCTTTGCCTGCTGGCTGCCGCATTGATGCTGAGCGGCTGCGGCATCTCAACGAGGCCGGCCGCCTGGCCAATGCTGCCGGCCAACCTGGCCCAGCCGTGCCCGCAGGTGCCGGAGGTGACGAGCGATAGCTGGGATGATCTTGCACGCAGCCATATCGCGCTAATGTCGCTGTATGGGGAGTGTGCGGCGCGGCAACGTGCTGTAGTGCACGCGTGGGGCAGATCTTGACGCGTCCGGGCTAGCCCAGCAGCGCAGTCATAACGTCTCGATGGCACATCCGGATTCCGATTGGCTGATGACGCCAGGGCTGAAGGACGCCGGTCGCCAGCGGCAAATCAAAAGCCCGCAAGAACAGCCGCGGGCTTTTCATTCCTACCCTTCAAATGGACTCTTCTTCTTCCTCCGATTCACCGGCCGGAGGATTTCACCAGACTTCAACCGATACACGTCCTTGCCCTCCCAGATCACGGCGCCGCCGGTGGAGAGGCGGCATTGCAGCACTATGCATGGATCGGGACTTTCGTCCGTAGCGGGTTGTTGAATGATATGTCGCTCGATCCGGTATTGGTCTCCTGCTGCCGAGACCGCAATCACATCCTCCAGTCGTCTGCACGAGATTGACATGATGAGCCTCCTTCACTTGCGCCACGTTGAAACCTGTGGCGCTGAGGTCATCGTCTCGGCTGGCCCTATCCCTGTCAATGCTGCTGCGGCCCATCAGCCAGACGCATGCGCGGCGCTTCCCTGGGGAGCGTCGTGCATACGCATGAGGCGGTGCATGCGTTTGGCCTAGGCTGTTTTCCAGGCCGCGAGGGTGTTGAAATGCGGCGGCGGTTTGCGGTATCTATGGCCGCCGCAAACTCGGTGCCCGGCGCTATTCAAGCTTCACGTTGGCGGACTGGATGACGCCGCGCCACTTCTTGTAGTCCGCGGCGATGGTCTGCGAGAACTGCGCGGGCGTGGTGGGCATGGCGGTTGCGCCCTGTGCCGCCAGCGCGTCCTGCACGTCCTTCAAGGCCAGGATCTTGTTGAGCTCGGTGTTCAGGGTCTGGATGATGGGCTTGGGCGTCTTTGCGGGGGCCAGCAGTCCGTACCAGACGCGCACGTCGAAGTCGGGGTAGCCGGATTCCGCGATGGTGGGCACGGCCGGCATGGCCGGGCTGCGCTTGGCCGAAGTGACGGCCAGCGGGACCGCGCTGCCGGCCTTGATCTGCGGCGCGGCCGAGGGGATGGACGTGAAGATGATGGGCACCTGGCCCCCGAGCAGATCTGCCATGGCCGGGCCCGATCCCTTGTAGGGCACGTGCACGAGCTTGATGCCCGCCTGAAGCTGCAGCAGCTCGGCGGCCAGGTGCGTGATGGTGCCGGCTCCCGGCGAGCCGTAGTTGATCGTGCCGGGCGCCTTCTTGGCGGCGGCGATCAGGTCCTTGAGGGACTTGTACGGCCCGTTCTTGTTGGCCACGACCACCAGCGGGGCTTCGCCGACGATGCCTATGGGCTCGAAGTCCTTGATCGGGTCATAGGCCAGCTTGGTGTAGAGCGAAGGCGCCACGGCCAGGTTGTCGACCTGGCCCATGACGATCTCGTAGCCATCGGGTTTGGCGCGCGCGGCGGTGGTGATGCCTATGGTGCCGCCGGCGCCGGGCCGGTTCTCGGCGACGACGTTCCATTTGACGGAGTCGGACAGCTTGGCGGCGACCGTGCGCGACAGGAAGTCGGTGCCGCCGCCGGGCGTGAACGGCACGATGACGCGTATTGGCTGGTTCGGGTACTGTTGGGCGGCGGCGGGGGCGCAGGCGGCGAGCGCGCAGGCCGAGAACATTAGGGCACGTAGCATGGTTGTGGTCTCCATTCCTTGGTGGGCGCGTCCGGTCGTGGTCGCCAGACGTCGGTTGCTGCGGATGCTGCTGACGCGTACTGCTGAATCGGGGCGGGACTGTAGAGGCTAGACGGTTCCTTGCTCGTGCAGTTCCCTTATCCGGGCGCGGGAAAGCCCCAGTTCTTCCAGGACCGCGTCGGTGTCCGCGCCCAGCGCGGGCGCGGCGCTGCGGACCTGGCAGGGCGCTTCGGCGAACTTGATTGGAAAGCCCAGCATGCGCACCTGCTGGCCGTCGGGGTGGGGAACGTCCATGGCCATCCGCTGGTCCGCGACCTGCGGGTCGTCGAACACTTCCTGCAGGTTCAGCACCTGTCCGCAGGGCACGCCATACTGGTTCAGGCGTTCGATCCAGTAGTGGCTGCTCTTCTGGCGGGTGCGGGCTTCGATCGCGGCCTTGACGGACGCGCGGTTCAGCATGCGATCGGCATTGGCCTGGAATTCCGGATGGGCGCGCAGTTCGGGTAGCTCCAGCGCGTCCAGCAGCTTTTCATACATGGCGTCGTTGGACGGGGCGATCGCGACCTGGCCGTCGGCGGTCTCGAACAGCCCGTAGGGCGCGACGATGCCGTGGTCGTTGCCGGTGCGGGGAGGCAGCTCGCCGCTGGCGAAGTAGTTCGAGGCCTGGAAGCTGAGCAGCCCTATCATGCTGGACAGCAGGCTGACGCTGATGGAGTCGCCGCGGCCGGTGCGCTCGCGGCGCAACAGCGCGGCCACCACGCCCAGCGCGCCATTCAGGCCGGCGGCCAGGTCGCTGATGGGCGGGCCGGCGCGCATGGGCGGATCGTCCTCGCCGCCGTTCAGGCTCATGAAGCCGCTCATGGCCTGGGCGATGAAGTCGAAGGCGGGCCGGTCGCGGTAGGGGCCGGACGCGCCGAAGCCGTTGATGCTGCAGTGGATGATGTCCGGCCGCAGCGCTTTCAGGGCCTCGTCGCCGAAGCCCATCTTCTCCATGATGCCGGGCCGGTAGTTTTCGATCACGACGTCGCAGCGCGGTATCAGCTGGCGCAGGATGTCCTTGCCTTCGGCGCTGTACAGGTCCAGCGTCACCGAGCGCTTGCTGCGGTTGTAGTTGGCGAAGTACCAGCTCAGGCCGTCCTTGAGCACGCCTTGGCGGCGGATCGGATCGCCTTCG
This sequence comes from Achromobacter sp., assembly GCA_032153965.1. Classification (GTDB taxonomy): domain Bacteria; phylum Pseudomonadota; class Gammaproteobacteria; order Burkholderiales; family Burkholderiaceae_B; genus Achromobacter. Next base: position 34,997 of record JALDYL010000018.1, read on the forward strand.
CCGGGCGCTTCGATCTTGATCACTTCGGCGCCCATGTCGGCCAGGATGGATGTGCAGTACGGCCCGGAGATGATGCGGGTCAGGTCCAGGACGCGGATTCCGGTAAGTGGCATGGTTTGCATCTGCTTGGTTTTTGGTCAGCCGCCCAGTCGCGGCAGCCACAAGGTCAGGGGAGGAAAGGCGCAGATCAGCGCGAGCACGATCAGCGACCAGATGAAGAAGGGCACGATTTCGCGCACGATGGGGCCTATCGGCGTGCGGCCCACGGCGGACGTGACGAACAGCAGGATGCCGACCGGCGGCGTCAGCATGCCCGTCATCAGGTTCAGGATCAGGATCATGGCGTACTGGATGGGGTCCATGCCGAGCTGGGCGCCGATAGGCAGCAGCGCCGGCAGCGTGATGATCATGGCCGGCAGCGGTTCCAGGATCTTGCCTACCAGGATCAGGAACACGTTCACGGTCAGCAGCACCACCCAGGGCTGGTCGGAGATGCCCAAGATGCCCTTGGCGATGGTGGCCGCGACGCGCGATTCGCTGATCAGCCAGCTGAAGGGACCGGCGGCGGCCAGCAGGAACAGCACCACGGCCATGGTGCGCCCGGCCGAGTAGAAGGCCGATCCCAGCTCGCCGGGCTTCAGTTCCCGGTACACGGCCAGGCCCACGAGCAGGGCGTACACGGCCACGAACGCCGCGGCCTCCGTATCCGTCAGCAGGCCGAAACGGATGCCGGCGATGATCAGGACGGGCATCATCAAGGCCCAGATGGACGCGCGCGTCACCCTGGCCCGTTCCGGCCAACTGGCCCGCGGACGCGATTGGTAGCCGTGGCGCCGCGCCTGCCAGGCGCATATGGCCATGTAGCCCGCCAGCAGCATGAAGCCGGGAATGATGCCCGCCAGGAACAGGCGGATGATGGACAGGTTGGCCAGCACCGCATAGACGATCATCGGGATCGACGGCGGCAGGATGGGTCCCAGCATTGCGCCGCAGGCGATGACCGCCTCGGGGTAGCCGCGCCGGTAGCCCTCGCGCTTCATCGAGGGGATCATGGCGGTGCCGATGGCGCTGGCGTCGGCCACGGCAGAGCCGCTGATGCCTGCCATGACCAGGTTGGTGGTCAGCGAGACTTGCGACAGGCTGCCGCGCATATGTCCGACCATGGCCATGGACCAGTTGATGAGCCGCAGCGTGACGCCGCCGCGGTTCATCAGTTCGCCGGCCAGGATGAAGAGGGGGATCGCGACCAGGGCGGTCTCGTCTATGCCGCCCAGCATCGACAGCGGCGCCTGGGCGATATCGACCCCGCCGCCGCCCTTGAACAGCATGCCTATCAGGGCGGCGGTAATCATCGCGAAGCCTATGTCCAGTCCAAGCAGGATGAGCACGACAAAAAGCACGACGGAAAAGAGGATCATGGATGCGTTCCCGGGGTGTCGGCCTCGCCGCGCGCGAAGGCGTCTTGCGGCGCGGGGGCGTTGGGGATCAGCAGGCGCAGGGCCAGGAACAGCATGAAGAACACCATGCCCACGGTCAGCGATGCGTAGCTGACGGCATAGGTGAAAGGCGTTCCGACGATGTCCTGGAAATTGCCCACGGCGACCACGTCCAGGCCCTTGTAGAACAGGGTGGCGGCCAGGACCAGCAGGCTGGCGTCGAACAGGCGGTCGCGCGCGCGCCGCACGCGTTCCGGCAAGTGGCGGTCGATGATGTCTATGACCACGTTGCGGCGTTCGCGCAGCGCCATGGCCGCGCCGACGAACGCGCACCACAGCATGCCGATGCGCGCGACCTGGTCCCAGGCGTCGAACTGCGTCTTCAGCAGATAGCGGTCCAGGACCTGGGCGAAGCAGAACACCAGCACCATGGCCAGGGTCAGGGCGACCGCCAGCCGGCCGATCCAGCACACGGTGCGGTCGGCGCTCAGCGCCAGGCCGCGCCAGCCGGAGGCCGCGTGGGACGAGGCGCGCACGGTAGGCGCGGGCATGGGCGCGGCCATGGCTTACTCCTGCATCTTCTGGATGCGTTCGACCATGCCGGCCGGCCAATCCTTGCCTTCGTACTGCTGGTAGACGGTGGCCAGCGCGGCCTTGAACGCGGCTTTGTCGGGCTGCGTGTAGGTGACGCCGGCTTCCTTCAGGATCTTGACCGCGTTGTCGTCCAGCTCCTGGTCCAGCCGGGTGGCGACCTTGCCCCCCGCCTTGGCCGCCTCGGTCAGCGCCTGGCGCTGCCTGGCGTCCAGGCCTTGCCAGACGCGTTCGGAAATGAACCAGCCGGTCAGCTCGTAGGCGTGGTCGGTCGCCGCCCAGTACTTGGCTTCTTCGTGGAAGCGCAGCGGGATCGACAGGTCAAAGCCGTTGTCCTGGCCGTCTATCATGCCGCGGCCCAGCGCCGTGTAGATTTCGGTCATGCCCAGCGGCACGACCTGCGCGCCCAGCTTCTCGAAGGTGGACTTCAGGATGGGAATGGCGGGAATGCGCAGCTTCAGGCCCTTGACGTCTTCGGGCTTGTTGATGGGCCGCGACACGGTTTGCAGCGCGCGCGGCGAGCGTATGCCGAAGGCCGCAAATACCCGCACGCCGGATTTCTTGGCCACGTCGTCGAAGATCTGGGCGAACTCGTCGCTGTTGATGATGCGCTCGGCTTGCTCGCCGCTCTTGAACAGATAGGGCGCATACAGGATGTTCAGGGGTTGGGCGCCGCGCAGGAACACCACGGACCCGAGGCCGAAGTAGCCCATGTCCAGCGTGCCCAGTTGCATGGAAGAGAGGATCTTGCTGATGTCGCCCAATTGTCCGTCCGTGTAGACGTGCACCTGCAGATCGTTCTGGGATTGCCTGGCGGCCTCTTCGGCAAAGGCGCGCATGGCGTGGTCCCAGGGACTGTTGGAGGCGGCGATGGTCGCGATCTTCATCTCCCGTGCCTGCGCATTGCCCGTAGGGGTGAAGGCGCCAGCCAAGGTGATCGAAAGCGCCAGCAGGGCTGCCGAGGCGCGGACCAGATGCTGCGATATTTTCTTGTACATGATGTCTCCTCCGGCATGCGGATCCGGCCTACCAGTTCCAGTGCACGGGCTTGAGCCCGGCGACCGGCGAATCGAACACCGCCAGGCGGGAGCCGTTGATGCAGCCCATGTAGGCGGTCTTGCGCTCGGGGCCGCCGAACGCCAGGCTGGTGATGTTCTGCAGCCGCTTGCTGTGGTTGTCGTAGACCATGGGGCGGCTCAGGCGGTTGGCCAGGTATTCGGCTTCCAGCCTGTCGATGTGCGCGGCGTCGCCGTCCTCCAGCATGAGCTGCTGTTGCCCTTTCGGGCTAACGCGGATGACCCGGTTGGAGACCACGCTGACCACCCAGATGTGGCCCTCTTCATCGACCGCCATGCCGTCGGGATAGGTGCCCTTGCCGAATTCGGTGATGACGGCGCGTTCGCCGAGGTCGCCGTTGGCGCCGATGCGAAAGCGCAGCAGGCGCCGGCCGAAGGTCTCGTTGACGTACAGGTGCGTGCCGTCCGGATCGGTGCGGCATTCGTTGGTCCAATGCACGTCCTGGGCCACGACACGGGTGCCGTGCTCGTCGCGCACGGCGATGAAGCCGTCGGCGATGTCGCGGCGGAACTGATGGTCGCCGCGGCGCACGGTGCTGACGCAGATCCACAGGCGTTCGCGCTCGTCCAGCCAGACGAAGTTGACGCCGGGCAGGGCCACGCCGTCGATCTCCGTGATGTAGGGCTCGGCCGTGCCGTCGCGCTGCACGCGCCAGACGCCGCCGTCGTCGGCCAGGTTGGCGACGGCAAACGAGCCGTCGCGCAGCAGGGCGAAGCCGTTGGGTATCAGGCCGGGCTGGGCGCCGATGAGGCGCGCGTCGCCGTTGGGCAGGATGTGGCGTATGCCGCCGGCCTTGTCCGACACGTAGAGATCGCCCGCGGCCGTGCTCAGCACGCATTCGGGGCGGTTGAGGTTGACGCCGGTCTCGCGCACCGCCGACAGGTCCAGGGCCGCGCCGCCATTCGATTTGCTGTCCATGCCGTCTCCTTAGCCGATCGCGCCGGCGGCCACGCCGTAGTCGTGCAGGCGCAGGCGCGGCCCCGCCTTCATCAGCTGGCCGGGCAGGCCGCGGCCGACGATGCCTTCCAGCCGCTGGGCCACCTTGATCAGCGCGCCCAGGTCGATGCCGCTGTCCACGCCCATCTCGTCGAGCAGGTAGACCAGGTCTTCGGTGCAGATGTTGCCGGTGGCGCCCGGTGCGAAGGGGCAGCCGCCCAGTCCCGCCAGCGAGGACTCGTATGAGGTGATGCCGGCGCGCAGGCCTTCCACCACGTTCACCAGGCCGATGCCGCGCGTGTTGTGGAAGTGCAGCGAGATCTTGATGCCGGGATGGTCGGCCCGCAGCGTTTCGACCGTGTCGCGCACCAGCCGGGGCGTGGCCATGCCGGTGGTGTCGCCCAGCGTCACCGCATCGAAGCCTTGGCGCGCGAAGTGGTCGAAGATGGTCCGGATGCGGCCCAGGTCCACATCGCCTTCGAAGGGGCAGCCGAAGGCGACGGCAATGGCGCCCTTGCGCTTGATGGGGTGGTTCTTCAGCAGTTGCGCGATGTCCTCGATGTCGCGCAGCGACTGCTCGACCGGACGGTTCAGGTTCTTGGTGTTGTGGCTCTCGGTGGCGGACAGGAACACGACGATCTCGTCGGCCTGCGATTGCAGGGCGCGTTCGACGCCCTTGCTGTTGGGCGCCAGCGCGCCCAGCACGACGCCTGGGCGCTTGCGCACGCCTTGCAGGACTTCCTGCGCGTCGCGCATCTGCGGCACGGCGCGGGGGGAGACGAAGGAGGTGGCTTCGAAGTGCCGCACGCCGGCATCGATCAGCGCGTTCAGGATCTGGATTTTGGTGTCGGTGGGCACGAATTCGGACTCGATCTGCAGTCCGTCGCGCATGCCGACTTCCACGATTTCGACTCGGTCTGGAAGGCTCACGGCTTTCGTCTCCTGGCGCCCGGATCCTGCGCCCGCAAGGGCCTTGCGCGGCGATGTCCGGGACTTGGGTTGTCGGCCACCATCTTCTGCGATGGCCCCAGGCAGGACAAATCGTGAATATTCGGCGGGGTATCGCGAAACGCGATGGCTCGGCGCCCACGCGTCGCGCATGGGCAGGGCGGCGCATCCTATTGCTGCGTTGCGGCTTCGGCGATCAGGTGATCCAGTAGCAGCCGGGCGGCGCCCGATAGCGATTCATTGCTGCGCACGCACAATTTCAGCTGACGCCTGGCCCAGGCGTCCGTCAGCGGGACGATGCATAGCGCGTCGCATACGTAGGCGGACAGGGCTTTGGCGGGCACGATGCCGATGCCCAGGTCGGCGCGCACCATCGATACCAGCGCGTCGTAGGACGTGACCTGGAAGCGCAGCCGCAGGGAGCGGTTCATGGAGGCGGCTTCGCGCGTGAACAGATAGTTCGCGGCGCTGCCCCGGTGCATGCCGACATGGTCGTAGTCCAGGGTGTCGGCGAACGAGACCTGCCGGTGCCGCGACAGCGGGTGTCCGGAGGGCGCCACCAGCGCCATGACGTCGCGGTGGTAGGGGAAGATGTCCAGCCCGTACTCTTCATCGGACTGTGTGTAGACACCGATGTCGGCGGCGTTGTCGATCACGGCGCGGGTGACGCCGGAACTGACGGACTCTTCCAGGTCGATCTGCACATTGGGGTGCAGCGTCAGGAAGCGGCGCAGTTCCATCGGCAGGAATTGCGCTATCGACGACAGGTTGGCGGCGACGCGCACGCGGCCGCGCAGGCCGGTGGAGTAGTCGCGGATTTCGGCGGCCAGGTCCTGGGTCTGATGCAGCAAGGTGCGAGCGCGCCGCGCCAGTGCGCGCGCCGCGCTGGTGGGCTCCACGCCGCGCGCGTGGCGCTGGAACAGCGGCACGTCCAGGACGCGCTCGAGTTCGGACAGGCGTTTGGAAAGCGCCGACGGCGCGATATGTTCGCGCGCGGCCGCGGCGGCGATGCTGCCTTCTTCCAGCACGGCCAGGAACACCTGCAGGGTATATAGATCCAGACGAGGGGTCATGGGGAGTCGCGCATAGACACGTCCGCGAGGATAGCGGGTGTCTTGCGCGGCGGGCGTAGGGGATTACGCTTAGCCGATTTCCACCCAGCCGGGCGCCGCGCCGCGCGCCAGCAGCTCGCCTGCGGTAGCCACCGCTATCCTGCCGTCGGCGGTTCCCAAGGCCAGTTTTTCCTCGTGCGCATCCATGGCGTAGACCAGCGTCGGCATACCGTCCAGCCGCATCCTGGCGCGCAACCGGACCTCGCCCGAAGCGGCATCCAGCAACAGCAGAACGCCGTCCAGGAAGGCGGCGGCGATCAGCCCGGGGCCGGGCATGAAGACGACCGCGCTGGCCGAGGCGGCGGTGGGGTGCCGCCAGAGTTCACGGTCGCGGTCCAGCGGCTTGCGGTAGATGAAGCCGGCGCAGGCGACGTTGACGGCAGGCGAATAGTGCCGCCCGCTGATGACCAGGCCCGCGCCTTGCGCGTCGTCGACGTAGCAGCCGCTAAGCTCCATGGCGTGGCTGTCGGGCTTGCCGTTGGCCTTGAGCACCGGCCAAAGCGGTTTGGCCTGGCCGTCGGGCATGACCATGCACAGGCGCTTGGCTTCGTGCGAGCTTGCAGGCGTGCCCTGCACGCAGAACAACGACGGCGCGCCGTTGATGCGGAGGTAGTGATTGAAGCAGTCGTAATGGCCCAGGTCGACGCGCTGTTCGGCACCCGTGTGCAGGTTGCGCAGCAGGTCGCGCGCATTCCCGGCGGCGGGGACGCGGTTCCTGCGGCCCAGCAATACGCCTTGCGACGAAGCCGAGAACGTGTATTCGCCGTCGTACTCGCCGACGAGATCCAGCCCTTCGTCGGTCAGGGAATACAGCCTGGCATCCTGGCGCCACATCATGCCGGGCCGCTTCGAGGGTTCCACGGCGTGGACATGGATGCCTGCCGCGCGGATGATCTCGGCGCCATGCCCGGCGCCGGAATACGTGGCGACCAGGCCGCCTTCGACGTCATGGATTTCGAGCAGGCAGCCGCCGTGCGCCACCGCGATGCGCTTGGCGTCCAGCCAAGCCACATCGTGGATGGCTTTGCGGCTCGCCAGTTGCGGCAGCCCCAGCCATTGCGCGAGACGGGCTTCAGGCGCCGGCGCAGGCGGGTTTCCATCCGGCGCAATGGCGTCGCTCGACAGTTCCAGTTCGCGCGGTCCGGCATCGGACCAGGTCGCAGCGCCGTAGGGCGCGCGCACGATGAACAGCGTGCTGAAGGCGGCATCGGGCGGATCTGCGGGCAGTCCCTCCCACTCTTCATCCCAGGGCCGCACCCAGGCCTCGATCCCGTCGCCCGCTGGGTCGAAGGCGCAACGCGCGACTTCGGGAATGTTGTGGAAGAACCGTCGGGAGAGTCCGCTGCGCCAGTCCCAGACCAGCAGGTCGCCCTCGAACAGGTAGCCGCCGTCATAGCTGCCGGCGCCGATCGCGACCACGGATTGGGCCGGATGGAAGGCGACGTCGTTGATGGGATGGCGCAGCTCGTCGCACACCGCGAACGGGATGGGGCTGCCACGGCGGTACAGGGCGACGCGGTAGCGCAGCGTCTGGCCGCCATACGCCGCGCGGGCGCGCGGGTTCGCGAGCAGGGGAAATTCGGAGGCCACGGCCGCGATTTCCCCTGCTGGATCGAAGAACACTCCGGTAATCTTGCCGCTGCCTCGCAGCGGCGGATCGGCGATCATGGCCATGCTGGTTTCCGCGTTGCGCGCGCCGTCGGTCACGAATGCGGGCGCTGGGCCATGGGCTGGCGGGACGAGCTTATTCGAGGCGCTGATCGGGTTGTCCCGCCGGACTCATGTGCGAGCCCGGCTGGCGGCCGGCGTCTCCTTCTTTGCGCGCGGCTTGGACGCGGGTTTCGGGTCTTGGGCAGGAGCGTCGAACTCCTGTTTATTGCGTTCGCCCCGCGGGGTATTTTCCGGGTGCGGCTTGGGAAAAGCCCAGGGCTTGGTTTTCTGATCCATTGCATGTACTCCTTGCACAGGCGGAACAGTAGCATTAGCCGTGGCGCTGGGTAAGTGAGGGTTGACGTCAATATTCATCACATCGTGATTTTCAGGTGAAAAACGCGATGGGTTCGACCCGTTTTGGCCCGTTATGTTCCGCCCCGATGGATCAGGGCCCGTCAACACTGATAGGGGTTCGGCGCAGCCGCCGGTGCTAACCGGCTTCCGGCCGCTGCTCCAGCCAGATGCGGTCGAACTGTTCGCGCGCGTGGCGCGCCCAGTCGTCGATGGCGCTGCGCACGTCATCCGCGGTGGGCTTGCGGTCCGCCGGCAGGTTGCCGCCCGTGACGGTGCCCAGGGATGTGATGAGCAGTTCGTTGGTGTTGGCGTCGCGCAGGGCCGCTTCGAGCAGCAGGCGCGCGGACTGGTCGCGGTAGCCGGCGGCCTTGACGGTCTGGCCGATGACGAAGCCGATGGGGATGTACTCCATCATCCTGGGATCGCGATCGTTGCGGAAGGTGCCGGTGATGGCGGCGCTCAGGCGCAGCGCGTGCGGCGCGGGCTGGTTCAACAATTGATAACCCGCTTGTTGGAACTCGCGCCGGATCGCTTCGTTCAGGTAGGCCAGCACGCGCTCGCGCATGGCGCTGTCTTGCTTCATGTCCAGCTCGTCGGGCCGGTCGCCCTGGATATATTGCACCGGCTCCAGGATGAGTTTCTTCTGGTATTGGCTGGCGATGGGCGGACCGGGGCGCACCCAGACCATGCCGGCGCTCCAGTCCGGATCCTGCTTGAGCCGGCTTTGGTTTTCGCCCAGGGAGGTGGAGTAGTTCTGCGGCTTGGGCAGGTTGGTGCAGCCGGCAAGGCCGATCACCGCACAGCAGGCGGCCAGAGCGAGACGGATCTTCATATTCTTCTGTTCCTGAAATTGGCGCTCGGCGCGGCGCACGGAAAGGCCGCGGGCGCGTCGGGGCGGTCCAATTATTGCTCTTTTTCGCGCCTGGTTTCCCGCCGCGGGCAGGGTGGAAAAACTGTTCCGCTGCAAAGCAGAATTCCATTTTGGGAAAACTGGAATGAAATCCCGCAGCGGCCGGACTTTCCGTTTCGACTCAGCCGTAATAGCTGCCGCGCAACGCTGCCGCAGGACTACGATGGACGAGTGAACATAGGGAGGCAACTATGGACACCGCCAAGCAATGGTATGCCGCCGTCAAGGATTGGCAGCGGGCCCGCGACGAGCTCACCGCCGCGATCGCCGCGATCAAATGGCCGAACCCCACGCAGGGTTGCCTGGACACCTACGATCGCGCCTACGCCAACGAAACCGAGGCGCGGGAACGCATGAACCAGGCATACGAGCGCGTGCGACGATAGCCGCGCGCATCCTCATCCGTGACCTTGGCGGGCATTGCTACACTGCCGCGCATGACCGACCAACAACAGAAATTCATGATCAGGCCGGCCAGACCTGAGGATGCCGTATTGCTGGAAGACCTGCTGATGCGCACCTACGAAAGCACCTGGATGCCGGAAATGACCGCGGAACGGGACCGGCAGTTCCGCGCCAGCGGCAAGACCGCCCAGTACGTGCGCACCAGGGGGAATCTGTTCATGGTTTGCGACATCGACGGCGTGCCGGCAGGCATGGCTGATTGGGAGAACGACTTCATCTGGGCCTTGCACGTGCACCCCGCCAGGCAAGGCCAGGGCGCGGGCGGCGCCTTGCTGGCCTGGATGGAAGCGGCCATCCGCGCCGCGGGTTTTGCGCGCGCGAGGCTGGAGACGGACTCTTTCAATACGCGCAGCCGCCAGTTCTACGGCAAGCACGGCTACGCCGAGATCGATAGCTATCCCGACGAAGAATGGGACAGCGGCTTTACCACCATCCTGTTGGAAAAGCCGCTGCCAGCGTGAGATTTCTGGCTCCATGAAAAGAGCCTGGGCTGGTCCTGGAAATAGAGCCACGGTGGCGGTATGTTGTGGTTTTCAGCCGCTACCGCCGAACCCGCCATGTACCTGCCGTCCGCCTTTCGCGAAGATTCGCTCGAAGTCCAGCACGAATTTATCCGCGCCCATCCCCTGGGCGTGCTCACCACCAGCGGGGAGGGCGGGCTGATGGCGAACCACATTCCCTGTCTGCTGTATCCCGAAGGGCCGCATGGCGTATTGCGCCTGCACGTGGCCCGCGCCAATCCGCAGCTTGCCGAGCTGGCGTCGGGTCGCGAATGCCTGGTCGTTTTCCATGGCCCGCAGGCCTACGTCACGCCGTCGTGGTACCCGACCAAGGCCGAGACGCACAAGGTTGTGCCCACCTGGAACTTCGTCGCCGTGCACGTTTGGGGCACGCCCGTGATCCAGGACGATCCGGCCTGGCTGCGCGCCCAACTGGACGCGCTGACCGACAGCCAGGAAAAAGCGCGCGCGCAGCCCTGGCGCGTGGCCGACGCGCCGGCGGATTTCATCGCGGCGCAGATGCGCGCCATTGTTGGCGTGGAGATTCCCATTGCGCGCATCGAGGGCAAATGGAAAGTCAGCCAGAACCGCACGCTGGCCGACAGGCGCGGCGTGGCCGAAGGCCTGGCGGGCGAAAACGGCGATGCCGTCATGGCCGGGCTGGTTGCCCGCCGCGGCGGGCTGGAGTAATCCGCCCCAGCGCGAAACAGGCGATGGCCGCGGCCTGCAGGCTGGCGGTCACAGCCAGGAACCAGAGCAGCGGCTGTCCGGCCTGTTCGGACCACGCCCGCAGCATGCCGAACAAGGCGGGCGCGAAGGCATAGGCGCCTTGCGACATCGCGACGATCAGCGGCACCACGCGTTGGGTGTCTGCGCGGGCGAATTCGGTCTGCGCGATCAGCGGCGGCAGCGAGGTCGCATTCCCTATGCCCGAGCCGAACAGCAGCACGCCCAGCCAGATGGCCCAGGCGTGCTCGGCGGCCAGCATCAGCACCAGCGAGCCTGCGATCTGGATGGCGTAGGCCAGGCAAGCCACTTTGCGCCGGTCGGCGCCGGCAGGCATCAGCCAACCGAGCAGCGTGCGTCCGCCGATGGCCGCAGCCGTGGCCAGCCCCATGGCCAGGCCGGCGGTCTGCGCGCCGAGCAAGGGCGCCAGCATCGACAGAAGATGCGCGATCAGGCCGATCTGGGCGAACAGGCCCAGCGCCATGCCCGCGGCCAAGGTAAGGAAGGCCCGGTCGCGCCATAGGTTGGTCACCGGCGCTGGCGACGCGGCGTGCATTGCAGCGGCAGGCGTCTGGGCCGCCGCGGAGATGCCATCCGGCTCCTGGCCGAGTTGCTGCGGCGTGACGGCGAACACCTTGCGCGACAGTATCGCGATCACCGCCACCATCGCCAGGCCCACCCACAGGGCGGCCTGAGCAAAGCCCGCGTGGCTGATCAGGTAGACCCACAAGGGCGAAAACACGATGCCGCCGACGCTGGCGCCGTTGTAGGCCATGCCCAGTGCGGCGGGCCGGCGTTGCACGAACCAGGGCGAGATCAGCGCGTTGACGGCGGCCGCTCCCAGCGTCACCCAGCCCATGCCCGAGAACAGGGCGGCCGCGTACAGCTGCCAGGGCTGCGCGGCCGTGGCCCAGCCGCCCACGCCAAGCGCAAGCAGCGCGGCGCCGCCCAAGGTGACGGCGGGCACGCCGCAGCGCCGGTACAGGCGCGGCAGGTTGGCGACGACCAAGGTGCCGCAAAGAAAGTGCAGAGTCACCGCGCCGGAGACCAGCGCCACGCCCCAGCCGGTGCGCTGCGCCACCGCGTGCAGGAACACGGGCGGGCCATAGAAGCCGACGCCCCAGCCGAAGACCGCCAGCAGGAAGGTGGCGTAAAGAACGGTCCAGCCGAAGAATTTCCGGGGTGCGCGCATGGGTGTCCGGGCAAGCCGGCTGTCTTGTGGGGTTGAGCCGCAGTATGCTTGAACCCGCACACAACACTTTGGTCTGGGACGAATAATGGAATCCGAATTCGCCGACATCAATCTCTCCGCCGTGGCGGGCGCCATCGCGGATCCGGCGCGGGCGCGCATGCTGTGCGTGCTGCTGGACGGCCGCGCCCGCACGGCGACCGAACTGGCTGCCGCCGCCGATATCGGCGCCTCCACGGCCAGCAGCCATTTTCAGCGCCTGCGGGAGCAGGGCCTGGTGGAAATGGCCGTGCAGGGCAAGCATCGCTACTACCGCCTGGCCAATGCCGAGGTCGGGCATGCGCTCGAAGCCTTGCTGGTGGTGGCCGGGGCCGAGCGGGTGCCGTTCAAGCCCAACACGCCGTCGGCGCTGCGCGAAGCGCGTACCTGCTACGACCACATGGCGGGCACGCTGGCCGTGCGCATCCATGACGCCATGCTGTCGCGCAAATGGCTGGCGGCGGATGGGCGCGACTATCTGCTGACGCCCTTGGGCGAGGCCGCGCTGGCGCAGATCGGCGTGGACGTGGCCCAGGCGCGCCAGCGCCGGCGGCGTTTCGCCTGCTCCTGCCTGGACTGGAGCGAACGCCGTTCGCACCTGGGCGGCGCCTTGGGCGCGGCCTTGCTGGATGCGCTCACGGGCCGCGGCTGGATCAGCAAGGACCTGGATTCGCGCGCGTTGAGCGTCACGAAAAAGGGCGAGAAGCAGTTCCCCGCCTTTTTCGGCCCGGCCGCTGATCAGCCTGCCGCGGGGGCGCAGCGAGACCGTCATGCCGCCGCATGAAGCCGCAATAAGGTGTGCATATGCAACAGATCTAGGGAAATCCCGGTGAACCGATGCGGGGACGGCGGACGGCGCTGCCTCCCATTGCGCCGCAAGCCGCGTCAACCCTGGCCATGCGGTGCACGCATGTGTCGCGTGTAGCGTCTCCGAAAAACGGGGACACATTTCTTGCGATGCAACAGTGTTTCTATTTTCTGCCTTCGTTACAAAACATATCCGAACTGTCATGGACAGGCGGGGTATGCTGGATCGCACAAAGAGGGCATCCGAAGTGCATCAGAACAACTTGATCTACAAGGGATACCGGCTGACGGCCAAAGTGTCCCGGGGCGCAGACGCCGAGGTTCAGGCGCAATCCAGCGGCCCCGTATTCATAGCGTCGGTGATGGTGGTCCAGGCAGGCGCCGTGCTCGAAGGCGGCGATGAATATCCGGTTCCCCGCTTTGCCGAGGGCGGTTTTGTCTACAGTCCGCGCGAAGCGGTGCATGCAGCCATCCTGCACGGCCGCGAAATCGTCGACGGCCTGACCAACCTGCCAGCCTGACGCCGTCCTAGCCGGAGAAGACTTCCCGCCAGTCCCGGGTCTTGGCGAGCGTTTGCACGGTCGCGGACTGTTCCAGGATGGTCACGGCCTTCTTGAACTCCTCGGCCGAGGCGCCATCCTCCAGGATGACCATGCGCGAGTTGCGCGCGTCCGCCATCTTCACATCCGACATTTTGCCGTGGGTCTGGTAGACCTGCGTCCAATCCATTTTCTTGCCGGCCTTCAGGGCGATCGGCTCGATGTAGGTCAGCGCGGTGCTGCCCGCTGCGCGCACGGCGAAGGCGAAATCCGCCGTGTGGCCGCTGCTGCCCTTGGCGCGCGCGCCCTTGACCATGCGGTTCACGCCCACGCCTGCCGTCAGCGCCCGCCCGACCAGGGCGCGGAACCGCAGCTGGCTGAACTTGGGCATCCACTTGGCGCATTGGAACGACAGCGCCATCGCCAGCTTGACCGCATCCCACAGCGCTTCCTGCAGCTGTTCGTTGGGGCCGCTGGCGACGATGGCGCCGTCGCGGTCAAAGTGCGCCAGGCTGACGCCCGGGGTTTCGTTCAGGATGTCGATGCGCTTTGCCGCCAGGTCGATGCCGTAGCTGGACGCGTGCATCGCGGTCTCACAGGCGTCGGTCAGGTAGAACGTGGACTCGTCGGGGTGCGCGATGAAGAAGGCCGCGTGCTGCCCGTCCAGGCCCAGCGTCATGGGCGATATGGCGCGGATGGCGTGCTCGCCCGCCGGCAGGACGGTCCAGCCGGAGGCTTCCAGGAAAGTGCTCATAGGATCAATTCGATTTGGCGGCCTTTGAGGGGATGCGCGAATCCGCCGGTGAGCGTCAGGTTCGCCCGCGGCAGGAAGTACTGCATCAGCGCGCCGATATTGTGCAGGGCGGGCACGATGGGCTCGGCATAGCCTTCGCCTTCGTCCACCCAGATGTGTTCATGGCTGCGGTCCGCGAGCGGCTTGCGGTACTGCGGCCGGCCTTCGCCCACCAGGCTGGTGTGGAAGGAGTCGTCGGTGTCCACGCCGAACACGCGATGCGGGCCCACGAAGAGGCTGGCGCAGAACGCCTCGGCCAGGAAGAGGGTGGCTTGGCCATGCACGGCGGTGCGCGCGCCGCGATAGGTCGCGCGAAAAATCACGTCTTCGCGCACTTCGCCCTTGACCTTGCAGGCACAGGCGAATTCCAGCCATTGGGGATTGCTGGCGGCGGGCTTCGGCGCCCAGGTGATCGGTTTTACGGTTTCCTTGGGTTCGGCAAGAATCTCTTGCACCTCATCAACGGTGATTAACGGTTCGAACTTGTTGGCCATGGAACTGATCTAGGGTCTGGGAAATGCGCGCGCCGGACAGCGCGCCTGGCAAGCGCCGCGCGGCGGCGGGGGGCGCGCGCAACACTGCGAGGGGGCGTAATCTTACAAGATGAAGGCTGCGCCGCCCCTTGTGCTGTATGGATATACAGCCAAAGAGGCGGCGCGCAAGTGCATGTCCACGCGGCTATAGCGAGCTGGCGCCGAACGTGTCGCACTGCTTGATGCTGCCGCTCTCCAGCCCGCGCTTGAACCAGCGCACGCGCTGGGCCGACGATCCGTGGGTGAAGGAATCGGGCACCGCATAGCCCTGGCTTTGCTTCTGCAGGCGGTCGTCGCCGATTGCGGTGGCGGCGCCCAGCGCCTCTTCCACGTCGCCGCTTTCCAGGATGTTGCGCGCCGCGTTGGCGCGCTGCGCCCACAAGCCCGCGAAGCAGTCGGCCTGCAATTCCATGCGCACCGACAGGGCATTGGCCTGGGACGGATTGCGGCGGCGCAGATTGTCCACCTGGTCCGAGATGCCGAGCAGGTGCTGGACATGATGTCCGACCTCGTGGGCAATCACATAAGCCTGGGCAAAATCGCCCGGCGCCTTGAAGCGGTTCTGCAATTCGTCGAAGAAGGCCAGGTCGATGTACACCTTGCTGTCGCCGGGACAGTAGAACGGCCCCATGGCCGACTGTCCGGTGCCGCAGGCCGTGGGCGTGGCGCCGCGGAACAGCACCAGCTTGGGCGCCACGTATTGGCGGTTCAGGTCTTTCTGGAAGATGGCGCTCCAGGTGTCTTCGGTCTCGCCCAGCACCTTCGAGACGAAGATGGCCTGCGTATCGTTGGCGGGCGGACGCGTGGCCGGCCCCTGCTGCTGTTGTGCGGGCGGACCTTCGGCCATCTGCAGGACCACGCTGGGATCCACGCCGAAATACATGGCGACCA
>JALDYL010000019.1:0-50461 GCA_032153965.1 Achromobacter sp.
AGGACTTCGTGCGCATCCTGTCCGACACGGACGCGTCGCTGACCAAGCAGTACACGGCGCTGATGGCTACCGAGGACCTGCAGCTGGAGTTCACGGAGGAAGGCGTGCGCCGCCTGGCGGAGCTGGCCTTCGAAGTCAACGAAACCACCGAGAACATCGGCGCGCGCCGCCTGTACACGGTGATGGAGAAACTGCTGGACGAGCTGTCCTTCGACGCCACCGCCAGCAGCGACAAGAACGTCAAGATCGACGCCGCCTACGTCAACGCGCAACTGGCGGAAGCCGCCAGCAGCCAGGACCTGGCGCGCTACGTGCTGTAATCCCTGCGGGCGCACCTTGTGCGCGCCCAGCAAAACGCCGTCCGCAGCCACCTGGCCGCGGACGGCGTTTTCTTTTGGCCGGCAGGCCCGCTGCGCCGCCTGGCGTGCGCGCGGCGCCTACCCGGGACGCTAGTTGCTGATCGCGGTCACGATGTACTTGCCGTCCTTGCGGACCGCCGTGAAGCGCACCTTGTCGCCCGCCTTGATCTTGGCCAGGAGCGCCGGATCCGCTTCATAGACCAGCGTCATCGCGGGCAGGTCCAGCGGCTTGATGGCGTCATGCTTGATCGTGACCTTGCCGCCGGCCGGATCCACCCGCCGCACTTCCCCGCTGGCCTCGGCCTGCTGCGCGAACGCCAGCGGCGCGGCCAGCGTGACGACGGCCACCGCCGCGGCTGCGGCCATGGGCATTGCATACTTGCGGTCAAAAATCATGCAGATATCCTCCGATTGCAGGAAAGCGCGGAACCGACGTCCCCGCTTTCCATAGTGCTAGGATACCGCCCTTGTGCAACAGTTCCCCCGTCCTGACGCAACAATTCTGACAGTTGATTGCGGAATCCGCGGGCCGCGCCGCCGCAATTCATGGCTGGACGCAAAACCCCTACCTTTCGTCACTCATTTCAGGAGTTCCCATGGCCAACCGCTTATCCGTCATCGCCACCCGCACGGGAGACGACGGCACCACGGGTCTTGGGGACGGATCCCGCACACCCAAGGACGCACCGCGCATCGCGGCGATCGGCGACGTCGACGAACTGAACAGCGTGATCGGCGTACTGCTGACCGAGGACCTGCCCGCCGACATATCCACGGACCTGCTGGCCATCCAGCACGACCTGTTCGATATGGGCGCGGAGCTTTGCATCCCCGGCCACACTGCCCTGACGGACGAGCACATCGCCCGCCTGGATGCGCGTCTGGCCCACTACAACGCGGCCCTGCCGCCCCTGCGCGAATTCATCCTGCCCGGCGGCTCGCGCGGCTCGGCGCAGGCGCACGTGGCGCGCACGGTCTGCCGCCGCGCCGAGCGGGCCGTGGTGGCGCTGGCTCGGGTCGACCCGGTGCACCCGCCCGTGCGGCAATACCTGAACCGGCTGTCGGATCTGATGTTCGTGCTGGCGCGTTGTATAAACCAGCATGCGGGACAGAAAGACACGTTCTGGGCGGGCGCCCAGGCGCGCAAGTAGTCTCGCGGCCCTGTTGCGCCTGGCGCCGCAGGGACCTGAGGATTTGAAGAAATGAGTATTGTGGTCACCGGAGGAGCGGGTTTCATCGGCTCCAATTTCGTATTGGATTGGCTCGCCCGCAGCGACGAACCTGTCGTTACGCTGGACAAGCTCACCTACGCCGGCAACCCCGACAATCTGGCGCCGCTGCGCGGCGATCCCAGGCACACCTTGGTACAGGGCGATATCGGCAATCAGGAGGCGGTTGCACGCCTGTTGCGCGCCCATAAACCGCGGGCCGTGATCAATTTCGCCGCAGAAACCCACGTCGACCGCTCCATCGCCGATCCCGAACCCTTCATCCAGGCCAACATCGTGGGCACGTCCCGCCTGCTGACGGCGGTGCGTGACTACTGGACCGGCCTGCCGGCAGGCGAGCAGGCGCGCTTGCGCTTCGTGCATGTGTCCACCGACGAGGTCTATGGCACGCTGGGAAAGACCGATCCCGCGTTCACGGAAACGACTCCCTACGCCCCCAATAGTCCCTATTCCGCCAGCAAAGCCGCCAGCGACCATCTGGTGCGGGCCTTCCACACCACCTACGGCCTACCGGTACTGACCTCGAACTGCGCCAACAACTACGGCCCCTACCAGTTCCCGGAAAAGCTGATCCCGCTGGTCATCCACAACGCGCTGGCTGGCAAGTCCCTGCCGATCTATGGCGACGGCATGCAGATCCGGGACTGGCTGTATGTGGCGGACCATTGCGATGCGATCCGCAAGATCCTGGAGGCTGGGCAACCAGGCGCGACCTACAACGTGGGCGGCTGGAACGAAAAGACCAACCTCGACGTGGTGCGCCACGTCTGCGCGCTGCTCGATGAACTCAGCCCCAGGGCCGACGGGCAGCCCTATTCCGCCCAGATCACGCATGTCACCGACCGGCCCGGCCATGACCGCCGCTATGCAGTCGATGCCGGCCGCCTGCGGCGCGAGCTGGGCTGGAGGCCTGCCGAAACATTCGAAACCGGCATTCGAAAAACGGTACTCTGGTACCTGGGCCACCCCCAATGGGTGGCGAACGTCGCCAGTGGCGCCTATCGCGACTGGGCCAAAAAACGCTACGAGACTTAGCAAGGGCCGCGTGAAGATCTTATTGTTGGGCAAGAACGGCCAAGTCGGTCGGGAACTGTGCCGCGCCCTGCTCCCCTTGGGAGAGGTCGTGGCGCTGGGCCGTGGCGACGCCGACCTGCGCGACCAGGACGCGCTGCTCACGGCCCTGGTGCACCACCGGCCCGACGTGATCGTGAATGCGGCCGCCTGCACGGCCGTGGACCAGGCTGAGAGCGATCCCGACACCGCCCGCCAGGTCAATGCGCTCGCGGTGGCCGCCCTGGCTCGCCATGCGCGCGCGGCCGGCGCCTTGCTGGTGCACTATTCGACCGACTACGTTTTCGACGGCTCGCAGGAGCGGCCCTATACGGAGACCGACACCCCCAATCCCCTGAACGCATACGGCCGCAGCAAGCTCGAGGGCGAACACGCCATCCAGGCCAGCGGCTGCGATGCATTGGTATTCAGGACCAGCTGGGTCTATTCGACGCATGGCGGCAATTTCCTGGACGCGATGCTGCGCCTGGCGCGGGAACGGGAAAGCCTGGACGTGGTGGCGGACCAGCATGGCGCGCCGACGTCGGCCGCACTGATCGCCGACCTGACGGCTCTGGCAATCCAGCGCCGCCGCGCGGGCCAACTGCCCGCGGGCACCTACCATCTGGCCGCCGCCGGCTCCACTAGCTGGCACGGGTACGCAAAGTACATCGTCGCCGGCGCCGCCGCCCGCGGCGCAGTCCTGGCGCTGACTCCCGCACGGATCCGCGCCGTCGCGACGCGGGACTACCCCGCCACGGCGCAACGGCCGCGCAATTCCATGCTGGACACGGCCGTGTTGTCGCGCGCGTTGCAACGGCAAATGCCGCCCTGGACCGAGCAGGTCGACCACACCCTGGATCAACTCGTCAAACCTGGAGCCTCCGCATGGCGCGCAAAGGCATAGTTCTGGCCGGCGGCTCCGGGGCCCGGCTGCACCCGGCGACGCTGGCCATCAGCAAACAGCTGTTGCCGGTCTTCGACAAGCCGATGATCTACTACCCGCTCAGCACGCTGATGCTGGCCGGCATCCGCGACATCCTGGTCATTTCCACGCCGCAGGACACGCCGCGCTTCCAGCAGCTGCTGGGCGACGGCTCCCAGTGGGGGCTGAGTCTGGAGTACGCGGTGCAGCCTGCGCCCGACGGACTGGCGCAGGCCTTCCTGATCGGCGCACCCTTCATCGGCCGGGATGCCTCGGCCTTGGTGCTGGGCGACAACATCTTCTACGGCCATGAACTGCCCCGGCTGCTGCAACGGGCCGATGCGCGCACGGATGGCGCTACCGTGTTCGCCTACCATGTCCAGGACGCGGAACGCTACGGGGTGGCGGAATTCGACCAACGCGGCAAGGTCCTATCCATCGAGGAAAAGCCGGCCCGGCCGCGCTCCAGCTATGCGGTGACCGGGCTGTACTTCTACGACAACGACGTCATCGATATCGCCCGCGACATCCGGCCGTCAGCGCGCGGCGAACTCGAAATCACCGACGTCAACCAGCGCTACCTGGAACAGGACCGGCTGGCCGTGGAGATCATGGGCCGCGGCTACGCGTGGCTCGACACCGGCACCCACGAATCGCTGCTGGAAGCCAGCCAGTTCATCGCCACGCTGGAACACCGCCAGGGGCTGAAGGTGGCCTGTCCCGAGGAAATCGCCTTCCGCCAGGGTTGGATCAGCGCCGACGCGCTAGCAAGGCTGGCCGCGCCCCTCGCCAAGAGCGGCTACGGCGAATACCTGATGCGTATCCTGGTGGACAAGGTGTTCTGATGAAAGCCATCCCGCAGGCCATTCCCGACGTGCTGATCCTGGAACCCCGGGTAGTGGGCGACGAGCGCGGTTTTTTCTTCGAAAGCTACAACCAGACCTCGTTTGAAGCGGCAACGGGGCTGCACCCGTGCTTCGTACAGGACAATCATTCGCGCTCGGTTCAGGGTGTCTTGCGCGGGCTGCACTATCAGGTCGCGCAGACCCAGGGCAAGCTGGTGCGCGTGTGCACGGGCGAGATATTCGATGTGGCGGTGGATATGCGGCGCGGCTCGCCGACCTACGGCAAGTGGGTGGGCACCCTGCTCAGCGCGGAGAACAAGCGCCAGGTCTGGATCCCCGAAGGCTTTGCCCACGGCTTCCTGACGCTGTCCGAGTTTGCCGAGGTGCTCTACAAGACCACGGACTATTACGCGCCGCAGCACGAACGCTGCATACGCTGGGACGATCCGCAGCTGGCGATTGCCTGGCCCTGCCAGCAGCCGCCCCTGCTGTCCGAGAAGGACCGCAACGGCGCGCCGTTCGCCGACGCGCCGCCCTGTTGAATCAGTTCACGCCGGCGGCGTGGGCCTGTTCGTCGGCGTGGTACGAAGAACGCACCATCGCCCCCACCGCCGCATGCGAGAAGCCCATCGCATAGGCTTCACGCTCGAACATCGCGAAGGTATCCGGATGCACGTAGCGCAGCACCGGCAAGTGATGCTCCGAAGGCTGCAGGTACTGGCCGATGGTCAGCATGTCCACGTTGTGCTCGCGCATGTCGCGCATCACCTGCAGGATTTCCTCGTCGGTCTCGCCCAGGCCCAGCATCAGGCCGGACTTGGTGGGGACCTCGGGATGCAGCTGCTTGAACTCGGCCAGCAGCTTCAGCGAGTGCATGTAGTCCGAACCCGGACGCGCCTGCTTGTACAGGCGCGGCACGGTTTCCAGGTTGTGGTTCATGACGTCCGGGGGACCGGCGTTCAGGATGGTCAGCGCGCGGTCCAGGCGGCCGCGGAAGTCGGGCACCAGCACCTCGATGCGGGTGGTGGGCGACAGTTCGCGGATGTGCGTGATGCAATCCACGAAGTGGCCGGCGCCGCCGTCGCGCAGGTCGTCGCGGTCCACCGAGGTGATCACGACATAGGACAGCTTCATCGCGGCGATGGTGCGCGCCAGGTTCAGGGGCTCGTTGGCGTCCAGCGGGTCCGGACGACCATGGCCCACATCACAGAAGGGGCAGCGGCGGGTGCACTTGTCGCCCATGATCATGAAGGTGGCCGTGCCCTTGCCGAAGCATTCGCCGATGTTCGGGCAGGACGCTTCCTCGCACACCGTGTGCAGGTTGTGCTCGCGCAGGATGCGCTTGATATCGTAGAAGCGCGAGCCGGGCGCGGCGGCCTTCACACGGATCCATTCAGGCTTTTTCAGGCGCTCGGCCGGAACGATCTTGATCGGGATGCGTGCGGTCTTGGCCTGCGATTTCTGCTTTTGCGTCGGATCGTAGACCGCTTCCGCGGGCGCAGCGGCGGATTCGTTCGAGGGAACAGGAGACTCGGCGAGCGTGGACATGGAGCACCTTCATGACCGGCGCGCGGACACGCCGGGTCTGAGACAAAAACGGCATTTTACCCTCCACCGCCCGGATCCGCCCGCCGGGGGCCCGCTCCCGGGCGACGCGCGCCCTCGGCCAGGGCCTGGCTGGGTTATCGTCACGCCTGACGAATTCGCCGGTTTTGCCCATGTCTTCCCTGCCCCCGCCCCGCCCCATCGCCCTGATCGCCCCCCGACTGGACTGGGCGCCCGCGGCCCGCGCCATCCAGGCCTGCGCCGAATTGCTGCTGCCCGCCGGCTATTACCTGGCCGCCGGCCCCTGGCATGAAGCCCAGTCCCTGACTCTGCTCGGCAACCTGCGTCCCGCCGCCGCCCTCGCTATCGGTCCCCTGGACGATCCCGCCCTGCGAACCGCCCTGGCGGCGTTGGAGATCCCCGTGGTGGAAACCTGGAGCGCGTCCCCCCAGCCGCTGGATGGCGCCGTGGTGGTCGACAACGCGGAAGCCGGCCGCATGGCGGCGCGGCACCTGGCGGCCAAGCGCCATGCGCAGGTGGCCTGCATCAGCGCCGACAATGCCTGGGAGCGCGCCCGGCGCGAAGGCTTCATCAGCAGCGCAGCCGCGCTCGGACTGGACCTGGTGGCGGACATCGTGCAACCCGAGGTCCAGCACATGAACGACGGCCGCATGGCCTTCCTGCGCCTCTTGGCCACCAACACGATCTTCGACGCGGTGTTCTGCACCACCGACCTGCTGGCCGCGGCCGCGGTCTCGGAAGCCCACAACCGCGACCTGCATGTGCCGCAGGACCTGGCCGTGCTGGGCTACTCGGACGATGGCAGCGCCGCGCAATGGGCGCAAGGGCTCACCACCCTGGGCGCCGACGCCCCCACTCTGGGCCGGCGCGCCGGCCAGCTGCTGCTGGACCGCCTGGACGGCGAACGCGGCACGGGCGAGCGGGTAACGGTGGAAGTGGTGTTTGAGGAAAGGCTGAGCACGTAGGCGGGAAACCCCGCCTACCCCTCGTATAGCGCCGGAAAGCCGCTGTCCTGCAGCATGGCGTTGGCTTCCCGCAGGAAGGCGGGCGTGGCGGTTTCCGGCACGCGCGCGAGCCATTGCACCGCATCCTGCTTCTGCCCGCGCAGCAACAGCAGCCGGCCCAAGTGGAACATGCCGCGGAAATCACCGCCTTCGGCGCAACGCCGGTAGCAGTCGAAGGCGCGCTCCATGTCCTGCCCGACCACCTCGCCGGCCTCGTAATAGCGGCCGACCACCCCGATGGACTTCACGTGGCCGGCGTCCGCCGCCTTCTGATACAGGGCCAGCGCCGCCGCGGGATTCTGCGCCACGCTGCCGCGGCCGCTGCGCAGCATGTGGGCGTAGTTATACATGCCCCAGTCCAGGCCGCGGTCCGCGGCCAGCCGGAACCAGTAGGCCGCGACCGTGTCGTCCCGCGCCACACCCCAGCCGTTCTCGTAGCAGCGGCCCACCATGTTGATGGCCATGGGGTGATCGGCATGGGCGGCGCGCTTGAACCATGCAAGCCCCTGCTCCGGATCGCGCTCGACGCCGGCGCCGTCCAGCAGCATCTGGCCGTAGATGGTCTGGGCTTCGATCAGCCCCAGTTCGGCCGCCGCGCGGATCCAGGCCGCGTAGTCCTCGGCCGGCCCTTGTTCGCGCAGGCGGGCCAGTTCTTCCGGCGTGGTCGCGGCCACGTCGGCCGCGCTATAGGTCTTCATGTCTTGTTCCTTGCGCGGTCCCAGGCCTGCGCCAGATTGCGCGCCAGCGCCTCGCCAGTCTCGGTGGGCTCGCGGCGCACGCCGCAGGCCGCCATGTCCACGGTGCGCAGTCCGGCATAACCGCAGGGATTGATGCCCAGGAACGGCGCCAGGTCCATCTGCACGTTCAGCGATACGCCATGGTAGGCCCGGCCGTTGCGGATCTTGATGCCCAGCGCGGCGATCTTGGCCAGTTCGCCCCCGTCCGGGCCGGGCACGTAGACCCCAGGCGCGCCCGGCTTGCGGCAGGCGTCGGCCACGCCCATCTGGGCCAGCGTGTCGATGACCGCGCCTTCCAGCAGATTGACGTATTCCTTGACGTAGATGTCGGCGCGGCGCAGGTCGAACAGCGCGTAGGCCATGACTTGGCCGGGGCCGTGGTAGGTCACCTGCCCGCCGCGGTCGCAATGGACGATGGGGATGCCGCCGGGGTTGAGCACGTGCTGGGGCAGGCCTGCCTGCCCCAGGGTGTAGACGGGTGCGTGTTCGCAGAGCCAGATCTCGTCAGGCGTATCGGCGCCGCGCAGATTGGTGTACGCCTGCATGTCGTGCCAGACCGACAGGTAGTCGGCCGGCCGCGCGAGCCACTTGATCACAGCAGTCCTGCTCTTGCGTCAGAGGACGATGGACACCATCGGATGGCCGTGCAGGGCGCGGTAGAGCGCGTCCAGCTGCTCGCGCGAGGTCGCGCGCACCGTGAAGGTCAGGCCCATGTAGTTGCCGCCCTTGCTGGGC
Organism: Achromobacter sp.; assembly: GCA_032153965.1. Taxonomy (GTDB): domain Bacteria; phylum Pseudomonadota; class Gammaproteobacteria; order Burkholderiales; family Burkholderiaceae_B; genus Achromobacter. Next base: position 8,451 of record JALDYL010000019.1, read on the forward strand.
CGCATTTCCACCGTGGCGGCGTCGAACGCAGGGTCGAACTGCAGCACCACTTCGGTCAGCGTCTGCGCGAATTCGGGGTGCTGCTTGCCCATGACCTTGATGGGAAAGTCGCTGGGGTATTCGATGAGGGAGTCTTCGGGCGGGATCTGTTGCATGATGTGCCTATAAGGTGTTGCCCCCCAGGGCGCGGCCACTGCTCGATATTGCACCCGAGGGTGTCTGCCACGGGGCGGCCAGATCCTAGGTATATGGGGGCAAACCGCCAGCCGGCAAGGCCGCCGGGGCGGCCCCGCGGGAGCCGCCCGGTGACGCCAGGCTTAGAGCGCGGCGATGCGGGCATCATAACCCGCCCGCAATTGCGCAAAAACAGGGCCAGGCTTGCCCGTACCCACCGGCTTGCCGTCCAGCGACACGATGGCCAGCACTTCCTTGGTGGCCGAGGACAGCATCAATTCATCGGCCTGTTCCACCTCTTGCCGCGAGATCGGACGCGACTCGAAGGGAATGCCGGCCTCGGCGGCCAGTTCGCCCATCAGGCCGTAGCGGATGCCTTCCAGGATCAGATTGTTCTTGGGCGGGGCCAGCAGCTTGCCGCCGGAGACCACCCAGATGTTGGTGGACGAGCCTTCGGTCAGGTAGCCATCGCGGAACTGCACCACTTCGTCGACCTGCGCATCGACCGCCTGCTGCTTGGCCAACACGTTGCCCAACAGCGAAACCGACTTGATCTCGCAATGCAGCCAGCGTTCGTCCGGAATGCTGATGGCGCTGAGGCCGCGTTCGCGCTGCGCCGCCGGCGGCGGCGCCCAGGCCGAGATCATGCCGAAGACCGTCGGCGCGACAGGCGTCGAGGGGAACTGGTGGTCGCGCTTGGCCACGCCACGCGTCACCTGCAGGTAGACGATGCAGGTCTCAAGGTTGGTGCGCGCCAGCAGCTGCTGGATCAGGTCGATCCAGCCTGCGCGGTCGAAGGGCTGCGCGATCCGCAAGGCAGCCAGGCTGCGGTCCAGGCGGTTGAGGTGTTCGGCCATGCGGAACGCATTGCCTTGGTACACGGGGACGACTTCGTAGATGCCGTCGCCGAAAATGAAGCCGCGGTCCAGGACGGAGACCTTGGCCTCGTCCACGCGCAGAAACTCACCGTTGAGATACACCTGGCTTTCGCCCGGCACGCCCGGAATCATGAGGCACTCCTGAGTATGAAATGGAGAGGGACGAACCGCCCGGTCCGTCCCGTGAATAGAGCACGGGCGTTTCATGCGAAACGCCCGTTGCTAGCTTACACCTGCTTGCCGCGCCTGCGGCGCAGGCAGGCTTATTCGAACCAGCGCTTGACGGTATCGACCATGCGGCCGAAGAAGCCGGCGCGCTCGACCGCGTCCTGCACCACCAGCGGTTCGCTGCGCAGCACCTTGCCGTCCAGCGTGAACTGCAGGGTGCCGACCTGCTGGCCCTTGGCCAGCGGGGCGATCAGCGGATCCGTGCGCTGCGCCACCGGCTTGAGATCGCCGGCCTTGCCGCGCGGCACCGCGATCGACACGGGATTGGGCGGGCCCAGCTTGACGTTTTCAGCCGTGCCTTCCCAGACGCGCGCATCGATGCCGGGCTGGCTCTTGTCGAACAGCTTCACGGTGTCGAAGTTCTGGAAGCTCCAGTTCAAGAGCTTCAGGCTTTCCTCGGCGCGCGTGGCTTCGCTGTCCGTACCCACCACCACCACCAGGATGCGGCGGTCGCCGCGCACCGCGGTCGACACCAGGCAGTAGCCGGCAGAATCGGTGTGACCGGTCTTCATGCCGTCCACCGACGGGTCGGCCCACAGCAGGCGGTTGCGGTTGGGCTGGGTGATCTTGTTGTAGGTGTAGCTCTTCTGCTTGTAGTAGTGGAAGTGGTCCGGGTGATCGGTGATCAGGTGCGACGACAGAATGGCCAGGTCGCGCGTGGACGTCATGTGCTGCGGATCGGGCAGGCCCGTGGCGTTCATGAAGTGCGTATTGCGCATGCCCAGGCGTTCGGCTTCCTGGTTCATCAGCGAAGCGAACGAAGCCTCGCTGCCGCCCACGGCCTCGGCCAGAGCCACGGAGGCGTCGTTGCCGGACTGCACGATCATGCCCTGGTTCAGCTCATCGACAGTGACCGGCTTGCGCGGTTCGATGAACATGCGCGACCCGCCCGTGCGCCAGGCACGGTCGGACACCGGCACGGTCTGCTCCAGCGTCAGGCGCTTTTCATCCAGCGCATTGAACACGACATAGGCCGTCATGATCTTGGTGAGCGAGGCCGGCTCCACCTTCATGTCCGGGTTGGAGGCGGCCAGGGTCTGGCCGCTGTTCACGTCCATCACGATCCAGGCCTTGGCCGCGATCGTGGGCGCGGGCACGGCCGAGACGTCGCCCACCGGCACCACCGCCGAAGCATTCGGAGCCGGGGCTGCGGCGCCAGTGGCCGCGGCGGGCGCCGCGGCCGGAGCCTGCTGCGCCCAGACCGGCATCGAGGCTGCCAGCATGGCTGACAGCACCGCGCCTGACAGCAGGCGGCGGGTGAAGACAACGGGGGAGTGAGCGGAGTAAGGCAAATTCTTCATCGGCAACATGGGTCCAGTAATGACGCCCGCCGGCGCGGGGCAAGTGGCTGACAATTATAGGCAGTCGATCAGACCCGTCCGGCCCGCCCGGGGTTCCCGTGCGTTTAAAACATGCAACTTGATGCAACCTGCGGCCGCATCCGGGCCGCAAACTCACCACCGGGTCCGGCGAGGGGCCTTTTCATCGCCGGGCCTCCATCAATCCAGCGCGACCTTCAGCCGCGCCTGCACCAGTTGGCGCAGCACCAGCAGCTTGCCGTGGAAGAAGTGCGATGCGCCCGGCACCACCACCACGGGAATGGAACGCGGGCGCGCCCAGTCCATGGCTTCGGACAAGGGCACGACTTCGTCTTCCTCGCCGTGCACCAACAGCGTGTCGTCCGGCACCTGCACTTCGTGCGACTGGAAGCGGTTCACGGCCGGCCCCATCAGCATCAGCGCGGACGGCAGCACCGTGTCGCCCTGCTCCGCCAGCGCGGCATAGGTCTGCGCCGCGACGGCGGTGCCGAAAGAAAAACCGGCCAGCACCCACGGCGCCTGGGCCAGTTCCGGATGCAGTTCGCGCATCTGCGCGACGACTGCCAGCATGTCCTGGGTTTCGCCCACGGATTTGTCGAACGCGCCCTCGGACTGCCCGACGCCGCGGAAATTGGGCCGCACCGCCACCAAGCCGTGCTGCACGCAGGCCCGCGACAGGGTCGTGACCACTTTGTTCTCGCGCGCGCCGCCCTGCAGCGGATGCGGATGCAGGACCAGCGCCCAGCCTCGCGGCGTGCCCGCCGGCCAGTCCACGGCGCAATCGATGCGGCCGGCGGCTCCGGTGAATGCGTGGGTTTCAGTGCGTGCGGACATGGCGGAACTCAGGATGCGGGAAAAACAGCGATCTTAACCGCCCTGCCTGGAGGCGGGCTTGAGCGTCGTGGCGAGCCACTGCGCCAGTTGATCGGCAGCATCGTCGGTGGCCTGGCGCAGAGCCGCCACCCCGCCTTGCGCATCCTGCGTGGGCGCGGGCGCGCGCGCCTCGATGCGGGTCTGGCCCAGCACGCTGCGGCCGCTGAGCAGCACCGCCTGCAGCAGCACGCGGCCTTCGCTCGATTGGCCGTCAGCCGCGAATACCTGCTCGAACTGCGATAGGGACACCTGCAACTGCGGCGTCTGCAGCGTGACGCGCTCGTCCAGCACCGGCCCCTGGCGCGACAGGCGCTCCGTCAGGCGCTGACGCACCAGGTCCGCCGGCGGCGAGGCCCAGCGGTAGCTGGCATAGGCCTTGGGCGCGGCGCTATCGCCCACGCGCCAGATCACGCCGGTATCGGACAGGCTGGGCACGGCTTGAAAGACCAACGCGATCGTCTCACGCGCGGGCAGGGCCGGCGCCGCGCGGGAGTCCAGGCCCAGGTCAAACACCGAGGGCGGGGCGGCCACGCGGCCGATGCCGCAGCCGGCCAGGGCCAGCGTCAGGATTAGAACGGCGCTACGCATCTTCATCATTTGGGCGATCTCCCGAAGCCTGCAAAGCCGGCCTCGCCGGGCCCGGGCTCGCGGGGCGCCGGGCCGAACAGGAACGATTGCGGCGTGTTGTCCACACGGCGCAGGGTAACGGTGGCGCCGCGCGCGGCCGCGCTGACGCTGGTGGCCATGCTGGTGATCGCCGGCAGGGTCTCGCCATCCAGCCGCGCGGCGGCCAGGGCGATGTCGTTGAGGCTGCTGGTGGCGGCGGACAAGGGGCCGCCGGGCGCGTTCAGGCGCGCCAGCGACTGGCGGGCCTGCGCGGCCAGGTCGCCGACTTCCCGCGCGGCGCGGTCGGCCTGGCGCGAGGTCTTGTCCAGCGAATCAATCAGGGGGCCGAGCTTGGCCAGCGTCGGCGCCAAGTCCTGGCTGGCGCCCCTGAGCGATTGGGTGATGTCGGTGGCGTTCTGCAGGCTGGCGGTCAGCGCCTGCACGTTCTGCTCGCTCAGCACGCGCCGCAGTTGCTCGGTGACTTCCTCGACGTTCGAGATCAGCTTGCCGCCGCGCTGTTCGATGCGGTCGAGAAAACCGGGGCGCAGCGGGATGGCGGCCGGATGCGCGGCCGACGACGCCAGCCGCTTCATCGACGTGCCGTCGTCGCGCAACTCCACGTTGGAAATACCGGTCACGCCCTGCACGCCCAGTTCGGCCCAGGTGGACTCGGTGATCGGCGTGTTTGGCGCCACGCCGATGCGGATGCGCACCTGCCCGGGCTTGTCCGGGTTCAGGGCCAGCGACTGCACCTTGCCCACCGGCACGCCCTGGTAGCGCACCGTGGACTGCGGGTTCAGGCCGCTGACCGCGGTGGCGGAGATGATTTCGTATGGCTGCAGCTGCGTCCGGTCTCGGCCGATCCAGATGGCCACCAGCGCGGCTGCGGCCAGCAGGACCAGCGTGAAGATGCCGGCCATGAGCGCATGACTACGGTTTTCCATGATGCAATCCCTTCGGCGCCAGATCCCCAAGCGCGCGCAAGCCGCGTTCGCCCAGGAAGAACGTGTGAATGAAGGGGTGATCGACCTTCAGTACTTCCGGCACCGTGTCGCACACGATCACCCGCTTGTCCGCCAGCACGGCCACACGGGTGGCCAACGCCAGCAGCGTGTCCAGATCGTGCGTCACCATGACGACGGTAAATCCCAACTGCCGATGCAGGCTGCGCACCAGGTCCACGAATTCGTCGGAGCGCAGCGGGTCCAGGCCCGCCGTCGGCTCGTCCAGGAACAGCAGCTCCGGGTCCAGCGACAGCGCGCGCGCCAGCGCCACGCGCTTGACCATGCCGCCGGACAGGTCCGAGGGCCGCTTGTCGGCGTCGCGCGCCGACAGGCCCACCATCGCCAGCCGGCACATGACGACGTCGCGCACCAGGTCTTCCGGCACGGTGCGCAGTTCGCGCAGCGGCAAGGCCACATTGTCGAACACCGACAGCGCGGAAAACAACGCCCCCGCCTGGAACAGCATGCCCCAGCGGTAGGACAGCCGCCGGCGTTCGGCCGCCGTCAGTTCGAACAGCGAATGGCCCAGCACCCGCACCGTACCCGCGGCCGGCCGGTCCAGCCCGATGATCTGCCGCAACAGCACCGTCTTGCCCGTGCCCGAGCCGCCCACCAGCACCAGGATCTCGCCTGGGAAGACGGTCAGGTCCAGATTGTCGTGCACCACGTGGTCGCCGAATGCCGTGCGCAGCCCGCGCACCGTGATGACCGGCTCTACCGTGACCCCGTCCTCGGTGAAGAGCTTGTGCTGAGCGGCGCTGTTCATCAGATGCCCACCGAACTGAAGATCACGGCGTAGAGCGCGTCCAGCAGGATCACACCGGTGATGGAGGTGACCACGGACGTGGTGGTGCCGCGCCCCAGGCTTTCCGTATTGGGCTGGATGCGCAGGCCGAAATGGCAGGCGATCAGCGCGATCAGCATGCCGAAGGTCACGCCCTTCAGGATGCCGATCCAGTAATTGGTCAGCGAAATCGCGTCCGGCAACGACTGCAGGAACCATTGCGCCGACACGCCCAGCTGCATCTGCGCGGCCAGCATGCCGCCCAGCAGCGCCATGGCGTCCGTCCACAGCACCAGCAAGGGCATGGTCACGGCCAGCGCCACCACCCGCGGCAGGATCAGGCGTTGCCCATGCGAAATGCCCATGACCAGCATCGCATCCAGCTCCTGCGTCACCCGCATCACGCCGATCTGCGCCGTGATGGCCGAACCGGAGCGGCCCGCCACCAGGATGGCGGCCAGCACCGGCCCCAGTTCGCGCACGATGGAAACGCCCAGCAGGCGCACGATGAAACGGTCGGCGCCGAACATCTGCAGCTGTTGGGCCGACAGGTAGGACAGCACCACGCCGATCAGGAACCCGACCAGCGCCGTGATGCCCAGCGCCTGCGCGCCGGTGCGGTACACCTGCGCCGAAATCTCGCGCCATGGCCCGAGCCGCGGGCGCAGCAGCATGCCACCCAGGTCCAGCACCAGTTGCCCCAGCATGACGAGCAAGGCGCGGCCATTGTCGATAGCCTGGAAGATCGACTCGCCCACGGCGCGCGGCCAACTCCATGGATCGCGCTTGGGCGCCGCAGCCGGGGTCTCGCCCTTGTTCAGGGCCAGCGCATTGAAAACGTCCTGCTGGCCGGCGGACCAGCGCACGCGCTCGGGCAGCTTGTGGCCCCAGGCCTCCCAGATCAGCAGCGCGCCTATCGTGTCCAGCCGGCCGATGCCGTGCAGGTCCCAGCGCGCGCCGCCATCGGTGGCGCAGGCCAGCGCCTCGCGGCGGCGCTGCACCTCGCCGGGCTCCGCCAGCGCCAGCACGCTCCAGTCGCCGGCCACATGGCATACGCCTCCTTCGAAGCGGAAAGGCGCGGCGGCAGGTGCGGACGAAGCGGAAAGCGGCATAAAGGCGATACCGATGCAAAATGTATCGCCAATCATAAACGCTGGCGCCGGCCGACCGCGAGCGCGGGCCGCGTGCCCTACAATCGCCGCCATGTCCGCTCAAGCCAGCCCCATCGACCTGCCCGCGCCGGAAACCCTGGCCCGCACGCTCAGCACGCGCCTGCCCGCCTTCCAGGACGTCTCCTGGATCGGCAGCACCGGATCGACCAATGCCGACCTCCTGGCCCGCGCGCGCACAGGCGCCGGCGGCAAGCCCTGGCTGCTGGGCACGCACCTGCAGGAAACCGGCCGCGGCCGCGCCGGCCGCCCCTGGCAGAACCGCACGGGCTCCACGCTGATGTTCTCCTGTGCCTTCGACGTGCACCTGCCGCCCGCGCAGCTGCCCGCGCTGTCGCCGCTGGCCGGCATCGCCGCCTGCGAGGCCCTGCGCGCCGTCGCCGGCCCGCAGGCTACCGGGCTCTGCATGAAGTGGCCCAACGACGTGCAATGGCACGACGCCAAGCTGGCGGGCGTGCTGGTCGAGACCACCCGCAATCCCGGCGGCAGCGAAGCCGGCCATACGGTCGTCATCGGCATGGGCGTGAACCTGATCGACGCCGCCCGGCTGTCGCTCGCGCTGGAGCGCGAAGTCGCCGACTGGAGCCAGGTACAGGCGGGCGCCGCCCGCCAGGCCGCTGCCGCCGACCTGGTCTGCGCCAGCGCCATGGCCTGGCTGGAAGCGGTCCGGACGCTGGAACGCGAAGGCTTTGGCGCCTTCAGGCAGCGTTTCGATCAGGTGGACGCTTTGGCCGGCCGCAAGGTCAACGTGCTGGACAAGGGCGCTATTCTTCTAGGCGGCACCGCCTGCGGCGTGGACGAACAAGGCCGCCTGCTGGTGCAAACCCCCGAGGGCACTCAACCGATCCTGGTCGGTGAAATCTCGATTCGACGCCAAGCATGATTATTCTCATCGACTCCGGCAACAGCCGTCTCAAGGTGGGTTGGCTGGACGCCAGCAACCCCGACACGCCGCGCGAGCCCGCGGCGGTCGCATTCGACGGCCTGGACCTGGACGCCCTGGATCGCTGGCTGGCCGCCCTGCCGCGCCGCCCCCAGCGCGCGCTGGGTGTCAACGTGGCCGGCGAGGCCCGCGGCGCGGCCATCGCCGCCATCCTGCAGAAGCACAGCTGCGCGGTGACCTGGTCGCCGTCGCAGGCGACCACGCTGGGATTGGTCAACAGCTACAAGACGCCCACGCAGCTGGGCGCCGACCGCTGGGCCTCGCTGCTGGGCGTGCTGTCGCGCCTGCCTGGGGCGCACCCGCCTTTCGTGCTGGCCAGCTTCGGCACCGCCACCACCATCGACACCGTCGGCCCCGACAACGTGTTCGCCGGCGGCCTGATCCTGCCCGGCCCGGCCATGATGCGCAGCGCCCTGGCCCACGGCACCGCCAATCTCCCCATCGCCAACGGCCAGGTCGTGGCCTATCCCACGGACACGCACGAGGCCATCGCCTCCGGCATCGCCGCCGCGCAGGCCGGCGCCGTGGTGCGCCAATGGCTGGCCGGACGCCAGCGCTACGGCCAGACGCCCCAGATCTATGCGGCGGGCGGCGGCTGGCCCGAGGTGCACCAGGAAATCGAACGCCTGCTGGCGGACGCGGGCGGTGCTTTCGGCGCGGCGCCCGTGCCCATCTATCTGGATCACCCCGTCCTGGACGGCCTGGCCGCGGTCGCGCGCGCCACCCTGGACGCCGAAGCCTGAACGGGAGACCCCGGCCATGCGCGTGCTCTTCATCCTCATCCTGCTGGCGAATCTGGGGGTCTATGCGCTGGGCCAGGGCTGGCTGGGCATACGCCCCGAGGACGAAGGCCGCGACCCACGCCGTTTCAACCAGCAACTGAATCCGGACGCGGTGACCTTGGTCCCCAGGACGGCGCCTCCGCGCGCCGCGCCCTGAAGCCCCACCCGGCGCACGCCTGCGCAAACGGGCGCTAGCCCGCCTCTCCTGCCCCCAACCAAGGCGCCAGCGCCTCCAGCGTGCGCCCCGTGGCGCCGGAATGCATGCGGAACCACGCCAGCGCCGCTTCTGCCGCGCGCTGGCGGCGCGGCTCGTCGGCCAGCAGCGCCATCGCCGCATCCACCGCCTGGCCGGCATCGGCCGCGCGCAACGCGGCGCCCGCCGCGACGGCGTCTTCCGCCGCCTGCTTGAAATTGAAGGTATGCGGGCCGACGATGACCGGCACGCCCGCCGCGCAGGCCTCGATCAGGTTCTGTCCGCCCAGCGGCGCGAAACTGCCCGCCACGATCGCCACATCCGACGCGGCATAGTGGAACGCCATTTCGCCCAGCGTGTCGCCCAGCAGCACGGCCGTCTGCGGCCCGGGTTCCAGGCCCTCGGAGCGCCGAACATAGGGCAGCCCCGCCTCCGACAGCAGGCGCGCGGCCTCGTCAAAGCGCTGCGGATGGCGCGGGATCAGCAGGAAAAGCGGCGCGCCAGGCATGGCGGCATGGCGCTTGATGGCCTCGATGAAACCGCTGTCCTCGCCCTCGCGCGTGCTGGCCACCGCCACCACGCGCCGGCCCAACCGTTCGCGCCAGGCCCGCCCCGCGGCAACCTGGGCTGCCGGCAGAACCAGATCGAATTTCAGATTGCCCGTCACGACGGGCTGCGGCGCTCCCGCCTGCATAAGCCTGTCGGCGTCCTCGGCGGTCTGCGCCAGCACCAAGTCCAGTCCGCCCAGCGCCTCGCGCATCACGCCGCCCATCCTGCCCGCCTGCCGCAGCGACGACGCCGAAAACCGGGCGCTGACCAGCGCCATCGGCACGCCCGCGCCGCGCGCGGCCGCCAGCAGGTTCGGCCAGATCTCGCGTTCGATGAGCAGGCCGCAGCGCGGTCGCCAGGCCGCCATGAAACGGCGGGTAGCCCCGGGAAAATCGTAGGGCAGCCATGCCTGGCGCAACTGGCCGCGGGCGATGGCCTCGCCGTATTGGCGCGCGCCCTCGGCCCGGCCGGTGGCCGTCATGTGCGTCAGCAGCACCGGCAGGCCCCGGTCCAGCAAAGCTTGCAGCAGAGGCTGCGCCGCGCGCGTCTCGCCCAGGCTGACGGCGTGCACCCAGACCGGAGCCGTCCAGGACGCGGCAGCGGCTGTAGCCGCGGCAGGCGCGGCGTGGCCGAAGCGTTCAGAAGAGAAGATTTCCCATTGCCCGCCCGCGCGCCGGGCGCGGTGGCCCATCCAGAGCCAGGCCAACGGTGACAGAGCCCTGAGCGCCAGCGAGTAGACGCCGCGGTTCATGTCACTGGGCGGCCAAGGCCTGCTCCACCGCCGCCATCACGGCCTCGCGCGACGGCGAAGCCCCGCGGTCGCCCAGGCTGGCGGTGTAGCTGGAACCGACCAGCGGCGTGCGCACCGGCGTGGAGGCCCGGTAAATGCCGATGGTGGGCCGGCCCAGGGCGGCCGATAAATGGGTCAGGCCGCTATCCAGCCCAACCATCAGGCGGGACCCGGCCAACAGGCTCGCCACCGCGGTCAGATCCATGCGGGGCATCACCTCGGCGCCATCCATGCCGGCAATCAGCAAGCGCGCGCGCTCGGCCTCCTGCTCGTTCCCCGCCAGCAATTTCAAGGTGCAGCCAGCCTCGCGCAGGCGGCGGAATACGACGCGCCAGTCCTCTTCCGGCCAAAGTTTGTCGTCGCGGCTCGCCGACGGCATGATCACGGCATAGCCGCGGTCTGTGTCCAGATGGTGCAAACGCGGCAGTTCGCCGACGTTCAGCCCCTCGCTGCCGACTTCCAGCACGGGGTCCGCCGCCTGCGTCGCCTGGCGCGCAAAAGCCTGCAAGCCGAAATCGGGCGCGCCGGCGTATTGATAACCGAACGTCAACGCGGCAAGCTTGCGCTGGCGAATCACCGCCGGCTGCCAGAACTCCACCCGGTGCCGCACGTTATAGAACAGCGACGCCAGCGGCTCGCGCGCCGAGCGCCAGTCCAGCCCATGCCGCACGCCACGGGTCTGGCGCACCAGCCAGGCGGATTTCAGGAGCGCCTGCATGTCCAGGACGATGTCGTACTGTTTGGAGCGCAGACGTTCTTTCAGCGCCCGGCGCTCGGCCCGAACTTGCGAAGACCACCATGCCTTTCGCCAACGTCGATGAGCGACCTTGATAACCTCGCCAACTGCCGGGTGCCAGGAAGGAATTTCGGCGAACGCCTCTTCGACCACCCAATCGATCTCCGCGTCCGGGATATATCTTGAAATGTCCGAAACAGCGGGAAGCATATGCACTAAATCGCCCAATGACGATGTACGGACAATGAGAATGCGAGTCGGCATCAATTGAATGGAAAGAGTTGGTCTTTTCGTGGCCCCCCCACCCGTAGTCTTCAAGTATTATTACAGGCTATTCCGGGAGGAACCGTCTAGCTATCCCGGCAATTTACAACAAAACAACCTAATATCCCGATGACCGCTGATCCAGTTACCGACCGCAAGGTCCGTTTCGCCCTGGTTGGATGTGGGCGTATTTCCAAGAATCATATCGGTGCAATCGCTCAGCACGGTGATCGCGCCGAAATCGTCGAAGTCTGCGACACCAATCCGGCGGCACTGAAAGCGGCGGCCGAGGCCACCGGCGCCAAGCCTTTTGCTTCGCTCACCGAGCTGCTTGCTCAGAGCACCGCTGACGCGGTGATCCTCGCTACCCCATCTGGCTTGCACCCTTGGCAAGCCATCGAAATCGCCCAAGCCGGCCGCCACGTTGTCAGTGAAAAGCCCATGGCCACGCGATGGGAAGACGGCAAACGCATGGTCAAGGCTTGCGATGAGGCCGGCGTACGGCTCTTCGTCGTGAAGCAGAACCGCCGCAATGCGACGCTGCAATTGCTGAAGAAGGCCATTGAGCAGGGCCGTTTCGGCCGTATCTATATGGTCACGGTCAACGTCTTCTGGACCCGCCCCCAGGAGTACTACGACGCGGCACGTTGGCGCGGCAAGTGGGAATGGGATGGCGGCGCGTTCATGAACCAGGCCAGCCACTATGTCGACCTGTTGGATTGGCTGGTTGGGCCCGTCGAAAGCGTCTACGCCTATACCGCGACGCTCGCGCGCCGGATTGAAGCGGAAGACACCGGCGTGGCCGCGATCCGGTGGCGCCATGGCGCGATGGGGTCAATCAACGTCACGATGCTGACGTACCCTCAAAATCTGGAAGGCTCGATTACCATCCTCGGCGAAAAGGGCACCGTGCGCGTCGGCGGCGTGGCCGTCAACCGGATCGACGAGTGGAAGTTCGCTGACGAGCATCCTGACGACGCCAAGATCCGCGAAGCCAACTACGAAACCACCTCGGTTTACGGATTTGGCCACCCGCTTTACTACGACAACGTCATTCGTACGCTGCGTGGCGAGTGCGAGCCCGAGACGGATGGCCGCGAAGGTCTCCAATCGCTGGCACTCCTGACCGCGATGTACCGTTCGGCACGCGACGGCGTACGTATCCCCCTTCCCCTGGACTGATAGCCATGAGTATCCATTCCACCGCGATCGTTGACGATGGCGCGCAGATCGGCTCGACCACTCGCGTCTGGCACTGGGTCCACGTCTGCTCTGGCGCTGTAATCGGCGAGGGCTGCTCATTGGGTCAAAACGTTTTTGTGGGTAATAAGGTAAGAATCGGCGATAGGGTCAAGATCCAGAATAACGTCTCGGTCTATGACAATGTAACCCTTGAGAACGATGTGTTCTGCGGGCCGAGCATGGTTTTCACGAACGTTTACAACCCCCGCGCCGCGATCGAACGCAAGAGCGAATACCGCAATACACTGGTGCGCCTCGGGGCGACTCTCGGCGCCAACTGCACCATCGTATGTGGCTCGACCATAGGCAGCTATGCCTTCGTCGGTGCCGGGGCAGTAGTGAATAAAGACGTCCCCGATTTTGCTTTGGTGGTCGGCGTCCCTGCCCGTCAGATTGGCTGGATGAGCCGCCATGGCGAACAACTCGATCTGCCCCTGACCGGCAACGGACAAGCCAACTGCCCGGCCACGGGCGACCAATACGTTCTCAAGGATGGCGTTTGCCAACTGGTGTGAATCATGCAATTCATTGACCTGAAGAAACAGTACCAATCTCTTCGCGACCCCATAAATACGCGCATTCAACAGGTCCTGGATCACGGCCAGTACATCATGGGGCCTGAAGTCAAGGAACTGGAGACCGCCCTCTGCAATTACACAGGCGCCAAGCACTGCATCACTGTTTCCTCCGGCACCGAAGCGCTGCTGATTTCGCTGATGGCACTGGGCGTTTCCGCTGGTGACGAAGTCATCACCACCTCGTTCACGTTCGTCGCAACTGCGGAAGTCATCGCCCTACTGGGCGCCGTTCCCGTTTTTGTCGACGTCGAATTGGACACCTGCAACATCTTGGCCTCCGAGCTCGAAGCCAAGATAACGCCGCGCACCAAAGCCATTATCCCCGTGTCGCTGTATGGACAGTGCGGTGATATGGACGAAGTCAATGCTATCGCGGACAAGCACGGCATTACGGTTATCGAAGATGCGGCACAGAGCTTCGGCGCCACCTACAAGGGCAAGAAGAGCTGCAATCTCTCCAAAATTGGCTGCACCAGCTTCTTCCCCAGCAAGCCCCTGGGCTGCTATGGAGATGGTGGCGCAATCTTCACCAATGACGACGGTCTGGCCCAGGCGATGCGTGAAATTCGCGTGCATGGCCAGTCGGGGCGCTACTACCACACCCGCGTGGGCGTGGGTGGCCGCATGGATACCCTGCAATGTGCCGTGGTTCTCGCCAAGCTGGAGACCTTCAGCTTCGAGATCGAGCAGCGTATCAAGATCGGCGAGCGCTACCGCCACCTGCTGGCCGACCTTCCCGCAGGCGCGAGCACCGTTACAGTACGCCCCGATCGCGACAGCGTCTGGGCTCAATTCACCGTCACGGTCCCGAATCGCGAGTCAGTGGTTGCGGCGCTCAAGGAGGCAGGCATTCCAACTGCGGTGCACTATCCGCGCCCTATCCACATGCAACCCGCCTATGAACATTTCGCCAACGGCTGCGTGACACCCAACTCGGAACATCTTGCGGAACGCGTCATGAGCCTTCCGATGCATCCTTACATGGATGACGAAACCATCGAGACGATTTGCAAAGCGCTCAAAAAGGCTTTGCAACAATGAGCATGAAAATAGTCACGATCGTCGGCGCTCGCCCCCAGTTCATCAAGGCGAGCGCGATCTCGCGTGAGATTCAGGATAACCGCCAGGGCAAAATCGAAGAAATTCTAGTCCATACGGGCCAGCACTACGACGACAATATGTCTCAGGTGTTCTTCGACGAACTGGGCATTCCCGCACCGAAGTACAACCTCAGCATAGCCGGCGGCACGCATGGCGCAATGACCGGGCGCATGCTCGAAGCCATCGAAGCCATTCTGCTGCAAGAACGCCCCGACTGGGTGCTGATCTACGGCGACACGAACTCCACACTGGCGGGCGCCCTTGCCGCTGCCAAACTGCACATACCTGTTGCGCACGTGGAAGCAGGACTGCGCTCATTCAACATGCGCATGCCTGAAGAAGTGAACCGTATCCTCTCCGATAGGGTTTCGTCGCTGCTGCTGTGCCCGACCGAGACGGCAATACAAAATCTGGCTAATGAAGGCATCACCCAAGGCGTGCACAATGTTGGCGATGTTATGTTCGACGTTGCGCTCTACTACGGCGAAAAAGCGCGCCAGAACAGCACGATCCTGCAGAAACTCGGACTGACGGAAAAATCCTTCATCCTTGCGACTTGCCACCGCGCCGAAAACACCGATGACCCTCAGCGTCTAGCAGGAATCATGTCGGCCCTGGGCGAAATCTCGGCCACGCAGACTGTCGTGTTGCCATTGCATCCGCGTACTCAAAAGCTGATTGCGGCAGCAAACCTTGAAGGCTTGCTAAGCAAGATTCGCGTCGTCGAGCCCCTGGCTTTCCTGGATATGGTCGCGTTGGAACAAACAGCGAAGGCTGTTCTGACGGACTCCGGCGGGGTGCAAAAGGAAGCTTTCTTCTACGCCGTGCCCTGCGTCACGCTGCGGGACGAAACGGAATGGATCGAAACCATCGACTCGGGTTGGAACCAACTGGTCGGTGCTGATCGCGAGAAAATCATCGACGCCGTCGCTACACTTTCCGCCCCTACCTCCACTCCCTCCTTGTTTGGTAGTGGCGATGCGGCAAGACGCATACTGGATTGCCTGGAAGTCAATTAATGTTCGATAGATCGCAGTTGTTGTGGAAGCACCGTAGGCTTCTGTGGGCGACCACATTGACCGATATAAAGATGCGTTTTTCAGGAACCATCCTGGGACGCCTCTGGACGCTGCTATATCCCCTGCTGTTCTTGGGCTTGTACGCTGTTGTCTACACGATGATCTTCAAGATCAAACTGGGCAACTATTCCACATTTGAATATGTGCTTCTGATTTTCAGCGGACTGATTCCGTTCCTGGGATTTTCCGAAGCCTTGGGCGCTGGCGTCGGATGCGTGTTGGGCAACAAGGGATTGGTCAAGAACACCCTGTTCCCGATTGAACTGATTCCGGTCAAGGCGGTGCTGGCAAGTTCCGTTACCATGCTGGTCGGCTTAGTACTGCTGTTGATCTTCCTATGGGGCAACGGCATTGCACACTGGACGCAGCTCTTGCTGCCCGTGATTATCGTGCTCCAGCTGATCTTCACCATTGGCCTGATCTGGCTGCTCTCGGCAATGAATGTGTTCATTCCCGATATTGCGCAGACTGTATCGATCCTGACGCTGTTCCTGATGCTGGTATCGCCGATTGCTTACACGCATGAAATGATTCCGCCGGCACTCGTCCCGTTCATGTATCCCAATCCGCTGTACTACCTCATCATGCTGTACCGCGATGTGGCATTCATCGGCGTGATCCCCACTTCCATGTTGATAACGTTCACGCTTATCGCTGGTGGTTTCTTTACATTGGGCGGTTTTGTGTTTTCCCGCTTGAAACCTCTGTTCGCCGATTATGTCTGACCCCATTATTGAGATCTCTGATCTCTCAAAGATGTTTCGCATGTTTCGGTCACCTCGCCACCGAATGATGGAAACGCTGGGTCTGCCTGTCCCCTCCAGCAGCTACGAAGAGTTCTGGGCTCTGCGAGACGTGTCCTTCTCGGTCAAGCCCGGAGAGCGCATAGGCCTCATCGGCCGCAACGGAGCGGGGAAAAGCACCCTCCTGAAAATCGTGGCGGGTTTGCTGCGCCCCACTTCGGGCCGCGCACGCGTGCGCGGCCAAGTCCAGGCCTTGATGGAGCTGGGAACGGGCTTTCACCCAGAATTCACGGGCCGGGCGAACATTATTTCTTCGCTGGCGTACCAAGGGGTAACCGGCAAAGAAGCCAAGCGGCTGCTGGACGACGTCATCGACTTTTCCGAACTGGATGAGTTCATGGATAAGCCGGTGAAGACGTATTCCGCCGGCATGTACTCCCGTCTCGCCTTTGCGGTGGCCACGGCTGTCCGCCCAGAAATTCTCATCATCGACGAAATTCTGGGCGCGGGAGATGCGTACTTTTCAGCGAAATCCGCCGCGCGTATGCGGGATTTGACGTCCCAGGGTACGACTGTCCTCTTTGTCTCGCACGACATGTCCGCGGTGCAGATGATCTGCGATCGTTGCGTCTGGATCGAGCGCGGACGGATGGTCATGGATAGCGATCCCAATGACGTCAGCAAGCGATATGCCGCCTCGATCCGCAAGCAGGAAGAGCTGCGGCTACGAGCCATCAATCTTAAACTGCAACGCGGCGACGTCAGCGAACTACTGACCAGCACCGACTTGGACAAGACGCACATCCTGCGTTTTGTAACTCCCGACCAATGCGCACCCGAGAAGCCGGTCTCCATACAGCGCATCGATTTGCTACACCATGACGAACCCCTCGATTCGGTGGTGGTCGGTGACGCGCGCGATGATGATCGAAGTGAACGCCTGCACCTGTTGACTGCCAAGGGCTTCATGGAATGGGGGCCCCCCGCCAAGGGGCCGGACGGGAAGCCCTTCCGCCTGGTCGGTCGTTTCGGCGGCTCATACAACCATGCGCCGCTAAGCTTGCGCCTACCTGTAGGCATGGGCGAAGACGTCAATTTCCGCCTCAAAATCACGCACGGGCCGATCAATCCGGCCGAGCCTCTGGTGCTGCAGTTGTTCGACGGTGTCGAGTACATTACTCTGGGCGCGCTGCAACAGAGCAGCGCCCCTGCGGCCGAGACCATCATCCCCCTGAAAGCCGCAGCCACAACCGAGGCCGAGCCTCCCAAGGAAGAGCAGCCACAGCTACAGCAGCCCGAGCGCGACGACTTCACCTATGGCACGGGCGATGCCTGGATCACCAACGTCGACTTCCTGGATGAGCGCGGCTCTTCTCACAGATTGTTCCACTTTTCTCAGCCGATGTACGTGAAAATTGACTGGTGCGCCAAGAAAGCGCTCGACCGGATGGTTTTCGTCGTATGTGTGTATGGGTTGGATGGCCGGTGCGTGTCTCAGACTATTTCGCCGTTCATCGCCGCCAAGGGTGATGGTTCTCAAGGTACGATCACCGCCGCCTTTGAGCCTCTGCGCATCGGCAAGGGTGATTATTTGGTTTCCATTGGTATTTTTGATGGTCTTACCGCGGAAACGAGTGGCGATGCCGTCGCTTTCGATGTCCAGGACCGCAAGTACAGATTGCGCGTGACACCACCGGTCAATATGTCGTTGGAACGAGGCGTAGTCGTCGACGACGCACTATGGACCGCAAAATATCAGTAGGTAATCGCGATGAGTTCAAACTACTACGACCAGGCTGAGCTGTGGAACAGTGCCGCCAGCGCCGCGCAGCTCGACGTAGCTCAGGCTCTCAAATCAATCATCCCCGCAGACGTTCGCACAATTCTGGATGCGGGATGCGGTAGCGGCATCGTGACCAATACCCTGGTCGATCAGTGGGACGTCATGGGCTGCGACATCAGTCAGACGGCGTTAGCACAAGTCAACGCGCCAACGGTCCTGGCCGATCTGACCGACTTGCCATTTGAAGACAACCAATTCGACCTGGTTCTGTCCAGCGACGTCATTGAACACATCCCGGACGATGTGTATCGCAGTGCAATTGACGAAATCGCCCGCGTAGCGGGGAAGTACATCCTGATTGCCGTTCCTTACCGGGAGATCCTGGAAGCATCCTTCGTGCAGTGTCCGAAATGCCGTTCCCGGTTTCACGCGCACTATCACCAGCGGCCATATACCGCCGCCAGTTTCGAAGGCCTTTTTCCGGCCAACTTCGAGGTCATCGCTACCACCCTTGCGGGCGAACGATGGCCATTCAATAACGCGGCTCTCTCTCAAGTCGGCCTGCAACTCGCGGATCTGGATTACGAATTTCCTTCTGCCATCTGCCCTTCGTGTGGCACGCAGAGAGAGGGCCGCACCTCATCACCACAAGCAGCCATTTTTGAACGACAGTTGGCCGCCCTGCAATACCTGCGATGCGAAAATGGCCTGGAACCCGTTCCACCGCCATCGGAACTGTTGGTGCTGCTCAAGCGCGCGCCAGATTTTTCAGCCGAGAAGAAGCGGATCTCGGAGCCTGAGTCCATTCATGTTGGTGGTTCGCAATCGGCCGTCGTTCTGGAACAATGCCCCCGTTTGCAGCATTTGATAAACTATCCGAGTGTTCCTTACATTATTCCCGATGGCGAGCTTTTCGACGTACTGATCTTGCCAACACTGCCACGCCAGCTATTTACGCAGCAGGGAAGCAATTCAGAACCCCCACAACTTGTGGTCTATGACGCGGTTAAAGAGCGGTATTTGAATCTGTCGGTTGAAGCCTTGGAAAGCGGCGAATGGCGATTTACTTGCCCAGCGGCCTCCCCCAGCATTGGCGGGTATCGCATCCGTATACCAAAATCGGCAGGATTGACCGAATTGCGAGGGGTAGGAGCAGAACCGCTCAATTGGGCGGAGTGCTTTGATCGCGCGTTCGAAGTCAACACAGCTGAGCAGGCATTGCGTAAAGAATTTGACGCAAAGATCGAGGAACATGCCAAGCAGTTGGACGCGATCAACACATTGGCTAATGAAATTGAGGCACGTCGCGTGGCTCTGGAGGTCGAACTCAGCAAGCGCCAGCCTGTCGAGTGATAGCCATTCATCGCGCACTCCGAATTTCGAAACCCAAGGGCCTATTTGCGACAGGCCGTACATGTACGCACAATAGCGTCATTTTTCCCGGCGTCAAAGAGCATGAAGATTTTCCACGGGCCAAACAATATTGCCGGCGCAGCCGGAGTGCTTGCGAAAGCCCAACGCTCACTTGGATATGATGCAGAATCCGTCTGCTACGACACGGGCAGGTATGCCTATCCGGCAGACAGATACCTGAAGCGGACCATGTCCGATCGCGTCTCCTCTGCTATTAAAGAAAGCCTGACGCATGACATCTTTCATTTTTACTTTGGCCAGTCATTGACTGGCGGAAGTCTCTATGACGTCCCCTGGCTGCAAAGAATGGGGAAAAAGGTCTTCTTCTATTTTTGCGGATGCGATCTGCGCGACGCAAAGTCTGTTATTGCACAGTATGAGTACAGCGCGTGCAAGGCTTGCTGGCCGGCAGCCTGTAGCGCAAACCGACTCAAAGCCGTCGAAACATCCCGAAAATGCGACGGGGTTTTTGTCAGCACGCCAGATTTGATGGAGTTTGTCGATGAGGCAATCTGGTTGCCTCAACCGCTGCATTTGGAGCAATTCGATACTCTGCGCCAGTCCTTGCGCCCTGCCCTTGAGGGGCAGGATGCTAAACGCCCGATGCGCATCGCCCATGGCCCGTCCAGCAGATTACTCAAAGGCACGAGCCATCTGGAAAACGCTGTTGCCAGCCTCCGCGCGCGCCATGTCAATGTAGAACTCGTGCTGGTCGAGAACATGAGCCACGCTCAAGCGATGCAAACCTGCCTGGACGCGGACATTGTCGTAGACCAACTTCTGATCGGAGCTTATGGACAGTTTTCGGTTGAAATGATGGCTCTGGGCAAACCTGTCGTTTGTTACATCCGCGACGATCTGCTCCCCCTGTACCCATCGGACCTCCCCATCATTTCCGCCAATCCGCGCACGATCGAGCGGGTACTTGAAGAACTGGCAGTCGAAAGATCCAGCTGGACCAAGCTAGGCGAAGCTGGCTTGGCCTACGCCAGGAAATATCATGATTCTCATACCGTAGCCAAAATCGCCTTGGACAAATACGGCATAAAAAAAGCATAACTATATATAGCGGTAAATAATTTTCATGCGAATTCTAATGATGACCGATGATGTGCAAATTGATCGCCGCATCATCCAGGAAGCCAAGTCGCTTATTGCTCGTGGTCACGAAGTCATTCTCCTGTCGGCTCCCGGTGAAAACCTGCCTCCTCATGAAATTCTCGAGGGAGTTAAAGTCGAGCGCGTTACGTTCGCGACCAACCGCCAGCGACTGATTGAAGTCGTTGTCATCAGGATTCACAGCCGATTCATCGAATTGGTGAATGCTGGTTCGACCCGTGGCCAGCAATGGAGCTCCAAGCTTATGGCGCTGCCGTTCAAGGCCTATGGCCTTGCGCGACGCCTGGCTTGGCGGACCTTGCACCCTACGCGGGGTACGCCTCTGTCGCCGACCCTGGCGCAAAAGACAAGCAAGGCTCAGTCGGCCGCCATGAATATCACATGGCGTTTTTTCTGGCTTGCCGCAGTCATTTCCAACCGACTGCTGGCCTTCACGCTACGCGTCATCCGCCGCGTCGCCCGCGCGACAACCCGCGACTCCACCCTGGTCGAACGAGCGCAGTACTTCAACCCGGACATTGTCCACGCGCATGACTTGCCGCAGCTCAACGCTGGTGTCCTCGCAGCGCGCGCGTTGAAAGTGCCGCTCATTTACGACGCACACGAGCTATACCCGGAAATATGCACTCTCACCCCGGAGCAGCAAAAGCGGCTGGGCCGAGTAGAGAAAAAGCTGATCAAGCATTGCGATGCGACGATTACCGTCAATCCGCACTTGGCCCAGGAATTCGCGCGGCGCTATCGGATAGCTGCCCCCGATGTCATTCTCAATGCCATCGATCCGTTTGAAGACCTGCATGACCGTCCTCGGAATCTCTTCCGTGAACAATTGAACATACCTGCCGACAAGCAAATCCTGCTGTTCCAGGGATGGATGTCGCCAGACCGCGGGTTGCAGGATCTGGTTCGTGCCCTGGCACAGGTCCGCAGCGACGTGCACTTGGTCTTCATGGGTTATGGTGACTTGGTCAAGGACCTGACAAAGATCGCCACCGAGGAGAATGTGTTGGACCGCGTTCACTTCAAGGACGCCGTGCCGCAGGCCGAACTGTTGTATTGGACTGCCTCTGCCGACGCCGGAATCATCCCCTACCAACCCGTGGATCTCAATCATTGGTTCTGCTCGCCGAACAAGCTCTTCGAGTTTGTGCAATCCCGTCTGCCGATCATCGCCAATGACCTGCCGTATTTACGGGATGTGATCACCACCGATGGCGTAGGTTTGGTGGCTGACATGAAGTCCTTGGAAGCTCTGGCTGCGGCGATCAACACCATGTTCGATTCCGACAAAGGTGGTGCCGCGCGCTTCAAGCCAGCCCTGCAGGCATCGCAGTACAAATATTCCTGGCAAGCCCAGGAGGCCCAGCTTTTCAGCATCTACGACCGAGTCTCCCCCAAGGCTAACGCGTGATTCCGACCTTCATCAGTAAATCGTTGAAAGGCAGCAACGTATTCAGTTGCCTGAGAACCTGGTTTTGTGCGTCTGCATGTTTTCTATCGCTCGCGCCGATGGTTCAAGCACAGCAGACCGGCTTGTGGATGCATGACTTCATGCAACAGTCACCGAACCAATGGACGGTTTATCAACGCAAAGTGGAAGTTGTCAGCAAGGAGGCCGGCAACCCGCAAATTCTTGATGAATCCCCAACACTTATAGCCATGAAAGGCATGGATGCCTTGCTGCGTCGGGACGTCTCGCTTGCGAAGGAGCAAGCGAAGCTGCTCGAAAAATTCGCCGTCGATAAGCATGGCGCAACATGGTTTGAATTCCGCTGGAATTACACGACCAGTTGGCCGTACAAACTGAACGCTCCCTGGATTTCCGGCCTCGCGCAAGGCCTTGGCTTGTCGTTGAACACTTGGTTGTATCGGACAACCAAAGAGCAACACTATCTGCAGACCGCCGAAAAGATTGCCCGAAGCTACCTGGTCAGTATTGAAGATGGTGGCTTTGTCCGCAAGGAGGCTGACGGCGCTCTGTTTTTCGAAGAGTACCCGTTGCCGACGCCGACACGCGTACTCAATGGCGCCGCAATTGCGACCTTGGCGTTGCAGGATTACGCGACTGTCAGCGGCGAAGATGCCTATGACAAGGTGCTGCAGTCCGCATATGGCTGGTGGAATAAGAACATCACGAAATACACCGTTGTCCTCCCCGACTATCCGGAAGTCGTCTCCGCCTATTCCCTTGCGCCGCATCGCAACGAGATCTTGTTCCGTATGCTTTCGGAACAGAATTTCGATGTGGTCGAAATTTCACTGACCGCAAAGGACCAGCCACCGTTAACGCTGCATGTCGGCCAAGCCAACGATGCCGACCGATCTGGGGATTCCTTTCTTTGGTTCAATCCCCAATTCCAGAACTGGAGCGAAGTAAAGCGCCAGGGTACGCACGCCTACCGGAGCTTTGTCCCCAAGCAGGGTGAATACAACCACGCTCCTTTCACCTTCTCCGTAAGCACGGAAATGCTGGACAAGTCCGCCGTCCTGAATATTCACGCGAAGAATTTGAACGAAGGCGAAAGCCTGATTCAACTGTACACGGGAAAAGAATATGTAACGCTTGGAAAGCTGACTGCGCCCACTTCGGACGCAACCATCAGTCTTCCGATACCCGCAGAAATTCTGACCACGCTGAAGCAACCTCAGGACCTGTCGCCACCGGTTGAGCCTGCCTATTTCACCGACAATTTCCTGTTGATCAAACTGCTTGCTGGCGCTGGTCATTCACCTGCGTTACAACGCACGGCCGATCGGCTCGAACCTTCCGCCTCGCTGACGCCCGGTGTCTACGACGCGAGCGCACGCACGCCTTGGCTGCTCGGCGACCCGTCGCAGATCCGGGCGCCGGTAAACTATGGCGAAGAAGCTTGGCACACCGAATATCCCAGCGTCCTCGAAGTCGGCGGCGTGTGGCACTTGTTCTACTCAGCCATTGGCGAAGACAGCCGTTGGCGTATTCTGCACGCAACCTCGCAGGATTCCGGCGCCACTTGGGGACCGGCAGGGCACGCGTTCAACGAAGCCAGCCTGGCGTTCAGTGGCAGCTATGCCTTTCCTACTGTGGTCTGGGACGAGGCAAACCAACTTTACATGATGGTCTTCTCCGCCGATTTTGACCGCAATGGCACCTACGATGCGGTCATGTTGACAGATTCGAAAGATCTGAAAACTTGGTCCCCCCCCCGGCGTATAACCAGCGAAGGCGGCCTTGCCCCCATACTCTGGCACGATGGCGAGTACTACCACGTCATCTATACGATCAAGGACGGCGAGTCCTTCCATATGATGGAAATGCTGTCTCTGGATCGACTATCATGGACGCTTCCAAGATCGATAGCCAGTTCGCGTGCGCGCCGGCATTCGGGCTTCTACACGCTCGCCCGCCTACCGAGCCCGAAAGACTTTTTCATGATGGAACGCTTCCTCGCGCCGGGACGAATTGAATGGCGGGTCATGTGCCGAGCGTCAGATTCAACCCTGATAGATGTATCCAAATCACCTTTCTACGTACTTGGCGCCCATCCCAATCGCTGGGACGACTACCAATACGGCATGAGCTTTTTCCGCGCTTCAGATGGTGAGCTTCGGGTGTTTTTCAATGGCATACCGTTCGGCGCGGAGCATGGAGGCAGCATGGCAATGGCTGGCGTGGACGAACAGGCACTCTGGAAGAACATAGATACATCCAACTGTCATTGACGCAACGTGTTGTCGCCACGCATCGCTCTTGACAATAATTTGACCAGTAATATATCCACACTTTTTTGTACGGAGTTACTTAAATGGCAGTCAGCTTTATAGACTTGCGCCGCTTCGAGGCGGGTTTCCAGGAGGCATGGCAAAGCCAGGTGGCTGAGATGTCAGCGCGCGCCGAGTTCATCGGAGGTCAAAGCGTCGTTCGCCTCGAGCAACGGCTCCGTGAGGCCACAGGTGCGAACGAAGTCATCAGTTGTGCGAACGGCACGGATGCCATTCAATTGGCGTTGCGTGCCGCCGGCGTCGGCCAAGGCGATGTGGTGCTGGTACCCGATCTCACGTTTTGGGCCACCTTCGAAGCCGTCGTGAACGTGAACGCTACGCCGTACACGGTCGATTGCAATAAAGCCGACCAGAGCCTTGATCTCGACTTGGTGGCCGAACTGATCGGCAAGGTCAAGCCCAAGGCCGTCATCGTTGTGCACCTTTACGGCTGGGGCACGTCCAGGCTGGCAGAATTGCGCAAGCTGTGCCGTGATGCCGGCGTCGTGCTGATTGAAGACTCGGCCCAGGCCTACGGCGTCAAGATCGATGGCGAATCCATTTTCAAAGGCGCCCAGATCGCAACGACGTCTTTCTATCCGGCCAAGGTGCTGGGAGCCGCGGGCGACGGCGGCGCCGTATTCTGCGAAGACAAGGAAATGGCGGAGACGGTTCGGCGTCTGTCCAACCACGGCCGCACCGCCCACTACGGCCATGGCGATGTGGGTTGGAATTCGCGCCTAGACGCGTTGCAGGCCGCCTTCCTCAACCTGAGCCTGGATCACATTGAGGCAAGGCTTGCTTCGCGCCGCAAAGCGGCCAACATCTACCGTGCTGAACTGGGTGGCAAGTTCTCCGGCTTCACGGTCGCCGACGCGCCTGCTGGCTACGAAGAGAACGGTTACTGCAACGTCTGCTTTGTCGATGATCTGGCAGTCAAGGCCCGTCTGGAAGCAGCCCTGAAAGCGGCTCAGATTGGCTTCGGCAATATCTATCCCTCGCCCTTGTCGAAACAACCCGGTGCCGCACCCTACCTGAAGGGCAGCGCCGGCGGCGAAACGGCAGCTTGGCTGTGCAGCCACGTCATCAACCTGCCGCTGTTCCCCTATATGACCCAGAGCGAAATCCAAGAGGTCGTGAACACTGTCCGCGCCGTTCTGAGTGCCTAGGAATCCACGCCACTGGAGCGTCACATGAAATATGCAATTATCGGCGTCGGCAACATGGGCAAGAATCACGCCCGCGCCGCACATGAACTTGAGTTTACGGAACTGGTTGCAGTCGCCGACGCTTCCGCACAGACGGCCAATACGATCGGAAAACTGTATGGCTGCCCGGCCTTCGACGACTACGTCAAGATGTTGGACGAGTGCGACATCGAAGCCGTATCGATTTGTGTTCCCACCACGCTGCACAAAACCGTCGCTATGGAATGCCTGCGCCGCGGTAAGCACGTACTGCTGGAAAAACCGATTGCGCCTACCGTAGAAGAAGGCCTGGAATTGCAGGCCTTCGCTCTTGAACAAGGCGTGCAGCTGATGATCGGCCACATCGAGCGTTTCAACCCCGCCGTGGTCAAAGTCAAGGAATTGCTGCGCAACAACGAGATCGGTCGCGTCGTATCCGTAATGGCACGCCGCGTGGGCGTCTTTCCGCCCCAGATTCGCGATGCAAACATCGCTGTGGACCTGGCGATTCACGACCTGGATATCGTTAGCTATCTGTTGGATGAGTTCCCGACCGAAGTCACTTCGGACAAGCGCCGCAATCACATCGAATTGCGTGAAGATTCGGTTGAATTCTTCCTCCGCTACCCGTCTGCCGCGGCCTATGTCCAGGCCAACTGGATCACTCCGGTCAAGATCCGCAAACTCAACATAACCGGAACCGATGGCTATCTGGAGATGGACTACATCAACCAGAAGATCCAGTTCTACAAGAGCAACTACGAAAAATACCGGGACGAACCGGGCCATATTTCGGGCTACTCGGATTACGTGCTGAAGTATATGGAACCTGATCTGGTCGAGATTCAGGTCGCCAAGCGGGAACCCCTGAAGGAACAGATTTCGTACTTCGTGCGGTCTATCGCCAAGGGTGAACAGATCGATAACTCGTTTGCGATTCAAGCGCTGCGAATCGCCCTCCAAGCCTAGGAGCGAATCAATTGACCATTGAACAGAAATTCTTCGCACATGCGACCGCCGAAGTGTCAGCGAAGGCAGACATCGGCGTCGGCACCAAGATCTGGAACTACGCGCAGGTGCGCGAGGGCGTAAAGCTCGGCAGCGAGTGCATCGTTGGCAAGAATGTCTATATCGACTTTGATGTACGCATCGGCTCGCGCTGCAAGATCCAGAACAACTGCTCGATCTATCACGGCGCTGAATTGGAAGACGGTGTTTTTGTCGGCCCCCATGTCATCCTGACAAATGACAAGAAGCCGCGCGCCATTGCCCCCGACGGATCGCTCAAAGGCAATTCGGACTGGGTCGTGGGACCCATCCGCATCTGCTACGGTGCCGCGCTGGGCGCAGGCTCCATTATTTTGCCTAACGTGACCGTCGGACGCTTCGCGCTGGTCGGAGCGGGTTCGGTAGTCACCCGCGACGTCCCGGATTATGCATTGGTCGCCGGCAATCCTGCCCAGGTCATTGGATGGGTTGATGCTGAAGGAAACCGAGCGGAGCAGCCGCCCTCGTCGTGAGCCGAGCGTCGCGTCGCCCCGATAATCAATTTTGCGGCCGATCCTAGTGGAGCGGCCCTTTTTGCTTAAGTCATATAGCCATGTGCGGAATTATTGGAATTCTCTCGACAAAAAAAGGGCGCGCTGAATGGCCGCCCATGGAAAAACTGCTGGACACTATCCGCCATCGGGGCCCGGATGGCAACGGCGTGGAGATGGAAGAGAGGACTGACAGTTTTCTGAGCCTTGGCCATGCACGGCTGGCGATCATCGATCCGGAACATGGACGTCAGCCCATGACGACCGGAGATGGCCGTTTGACAATCATCTTCAACGGCGAGATCTACAACTATCTGGAGTTGCGCCGTGAGTTGATTGCCAAAGGGCATCCGATACGCTCGTATTCCGATACGGAAGTGTTGCTGTATGCCTATCGTGAGTGGGGTGAAAGCTGCCTGGACCGCCTGCTCGGCATGTTCTCCCTCGCCATCTGGGACCGCGAAACGCGCAGCCTGTTTTGTGCGCGCGATCGCGTGGGCATCAAGCCTTTCTATTACTACTATGATGGATCAAGCTTTGTCTTCGCCTCGGAGATCAAGGCGATCCTCGCTTCGAACGCGGTAAGCGCGAAGTCCAACGCCGCTGGCCTGAAGGATTATCTGACCTTCCAGTTCTGCCTCGGCGAGAAGACCCTGTTTGATCAGATCCAGAAGCTCAAGCCAGGTTGGAAAATGACCGTCTCCTTGGACGGGGACAAGCTCAAGTTTGCTCAAAGCGAGTACTGGGATGTCAGCTTCGACATCGATCACTCTCACGACGAACGCTGGTTCGTGGATCACCTGGCAGGTCTGATCGAAGACGCGACGCGCATGCATCTGCGCTCTGACGTACCTCTGGGGGCTCACTTATCCGGGGGGCTGGATTCCAGCACCGTCGTCAGCCTGTCGTCCAGCCTGCTGAGCGGCGAGCGACTGAAAACGTTCACTGGTGCGTTCCCCGAGGGCCCGCAGTACGATGAGACCGGCTATGCCAAACTCGTAGCACAAGCCTCGAATGCCGACTATCACGAAGTTTTCATCGACGGCAAGGAGTTGCCTGATGTGCTGCCTCGCCTCATGTATTACATGGACGAGCCTCTGGCTGGCCCGGGCGTGATTCCCCAGTACTATGTTTCCCATCTTGCCGCCAAACACGTCAAGGTCGTCCTGGGCGGACAGGGCGGCGACGAACTGTTCATCGGCTACGCGCGGTACTTGGTCGCCTATCTCGAACAGTGCTTGTCCGGCGCAATCTACGAAACGGCGCACAATCAGCAGTATGCGGTATCGCTGGAATCGATCGTACCCAATTTGCCCTTGCTGCAGACCTATCGTCCGATGCTGCAAGGCCTCTGGCGCGACGGCCTGTTCGAATCGGCGGATAAGCGTTACTTCAAGCTGTTGGACCGCAGCGAAGGCATGACGCAGCTGTTCTCGCCCGACGTCACCAGCGGCAGCTATTCCCCGTTTGAATCGATGCAGGAAATCTTCAACCGCAAAGGCCTGCATTCGCTCATCAATCAGATGACGTATTTCGATCTCAAGGGCTCCTTGCCTGCATTGCTGCATGTTGAGGATCGTACCAGCATGTCAGCATCGCTCGAGTCGCGCGTCCCGCTGCTAGACCATCGCATCGTCGAGTTCATGGCTCGTATTCCGCCGAACATCAAGTTCGCGGGTGGTCGGATGAAGCACCTTTTCAAGGAAGCTGTACGCAACACCGTGCCCCAGCCCATTTTTGACCGCAAGGACAAAATGGGCTTCCCCACGCCATTGGCGCAATGGACCAAAGGCGTCGCGCGAGACTTCGTGCGCGACGTGCTGCTCTCATCGAATGCACGTCAACGTGGTCTGTACGATGTTTCCCAGATTGAACGGGTCCTTGAGAACGAACGGGAATTTGGCCGCGTCGTGTGGGGATTGCTGTGCCTGGAACTATGGCATCGAATCTTCGTGGATGGCGATATGAAGCCGGTTGGAGTCTGAGTATGGTGGCCTCGCGTCCGTCTGTGGTTATGCTCACGGCGGACCGGCAGATCGATCGGCGTATTCTCCAGTCAGCCCAAAGCCTGAAAAATTTCGGCTGGCAAGTGACGATTGTCGCCATGCCCGAGGATACTGTTTGCTCAGCAAAGGACGGGCAGCACGTGGTGCGTGTCGGCGACAACCAGCAAGCAGCCGTGCCAAGACGTGAGAATCTCGTCTTGGCAGTCTATCGCATTGTTCGCGCAGTACTCCCCATGAATGGCCGCATCATGCGAGCACTCAAACGCCTCGCATGGAGCGTTTTCGTCGATCAGGAGAATTTCTATCAACGCCTGTATGGTCCGACCGTGCAGCGCTTGAAACCCACCGTCTTCATGGCTCACGACCTGCCGATGCTGCCCGTCGCCAGACGTGCCGCCGAAGCCTCGGGAGCGAGGCTCGTTTACGATAGCCACGAGCTGTATGCCGAGCAGGAATTTTCCGGCGCGGAACGTAAAAAATGGCGCGAAATCGAAAACAGGCACATTCGCGCCTGCGACGCCGTTATCACTGTGAACCCGTCGATCGCGCGCGAACTCGAAGAACGCTACTGCCTTGCGCAGCCCGTGCATGTCCTTTACAACGCCGCTTATCTTGAAGCATCTCAGGCGGCTACACGGACGCTACATGACGCGTTGGCGCTGCCTGATGAGGCCCGTATCCTGCTGATGCAAGGTGGTCTTTCCGCCGGCCGCAATATTGAAACGCTGGTGAGGGCGATGGCCAAGGTCCAGACGCCCGACGTGCACCTGGTCCTGTTGGGAGACGGGCAGCTCGAGCGGCGGCTCAAGCGCATTGTGCGGGATCTAGGGTTGGAACCGCGCGTGCACTTTCACGCGGCAGTGCCGCAGGCCAGACTTCCGATATATACCGCCAGTGCCCATGCGGGAGCCATCCCTTACCGTGCAACCTGTTTGAACAATCAGTATTGCACGCCGAACAAGTTGTTCGAATATATCGCCGCCGAGTTGCCCGTGCTGGCGAGCGATCTCCCGGAAATAAGCCGAATCGTGCATGCGCACGACCTGGGTCTGACGACAGACTTCAGCACCGAAGCAGCGGTGGCTGCGGGCATTGATACTTTCTTTTCCGACTCGGGCCGCATCCAGCGATGGCGTCAGAACGCGGCGGTTGCCCGGTCGCAACTCTGCTGGGAACAAGAAGAAAAGAAATTGGTGTCGATTTTTGAGGCGTTTCGGTGAAGATCACAGTCGTGTATCAGTACTACCAGGGACACAACGCACCTGGGCACTCACTCGTCTACGAGTTGACTCAGCATCTGGCCATCGACCATGATGTCATGGTGGTGTCCGGCGAGACCGGGTACATGGACCGCAAGGTCGACCCTGTTCCGTGGTATCGCCGCCTTCTACGCAAGGAGCAGGACGGCCGCGTTCAGGTGCTGCGTACTTATACCTATGTTGAGAAGACGCGCCACACATTGGGGAGAGTATTCAATTTCATCTCGTTCGCCCTGTCCTGCCCAATCGGTCTGTGCTCTTTGCGTAAACCCGATGTCGTCCTGGCGTCGTCCCCGCCCATCATGCCCATGTTCACAGCCGCGCTTGCGTGCAAACTGCGCCGCATCCCGTTCGTGATCGAGGTCCGCGACCTATGGCCGTCGTCAGCCGTGGAAATGGGTGTGCTGCGCAATAAGTACCTCGTCGCCATCATGGCTGCAATGGAACGTTTTCTATACAACCAATCGAAGACGATCGTTGCGCTGACCGAAGGCATTCGCGACGATATCGTTTCGCGAGGTTGGCCGACCGAAAAAATCGAAGTCGTGACTTGCGGCGTAGACTTCACTCGCCTTTTCCCCGACGCGGCAGCCAGGGAAAGCGTCAGGCAGCAACACGGTTGGGAAGACAAGACCATCGTCATGTATTTTGGCGCGCTTGGCGTCGCCAACAATATCCCCGTCATCGTTCACGCCGCAAAACGCCTGAAGAACCGAACAGACATTCAGTTCGTGCTGATCGGAGATGGAGCCAAGAAAGAAGAGACGCTTGCACAGATCAAAGCCGAGGGCCTTGGCAATATCCAGGTGCTAGACCCCGTGCCTAAAGACCAAGCGAGGCATTACCTCAGCGCAGCAGATATTTGTCTGGCGACCTTGCTAGACATCCCGTTGTTCCGTGGAGCAATTCCCACGAAGCTGCTCGATTACATGGCGTGCTCCAAGCCTGTTCTTTGCGGCATCAAGGGGGAGGCCCAAAGGATCGTATCCCTTAGCCACGCGGGCTTCAGCGTCAAGCCTGAAGACGATGCAATGCTGGCGCGGCACATCGAGTATCTCGCCCGTTCGCCCGAAGAAAGAGCGGCGATAGGCGCAGCGGGAATGGCCTACGTGCGCGCGCATTTCTCCGCAACAGCCGGACGCGAGAAAATGACACAAATCCTGTTGCGCGCGCCTGCATCGCCAACGTTGAAGAGGGGCAAGAGGTGATAGTGTCTCTTGCGCTGCTGTCCGCGGCCATTTCATTCGCCGTTGCGCTTGCACTGATCAGGAACGCGAACAAGCTGAGCCTGCTCGATGTGCCCAACGCCCGATCGTCGCATCGTACTAGCACGCCGCGCGGAGGTGGAGCTGGCATTTTTCTCGCCGGCACCGCCATGGGCGCATACCTCGCCTGGAGCCATGCCTGGCCTCTGGGCGGATACGTACTGGCCTTGGCGTCGATGGTCGCCATCACCGGGTTTCTGGATGACCTCTATTCGCTCTCCGCGCGTTCCCGCCTGCTTGTGCAGATCCTTTGCTGTAGCCTGCTCTACATCTCCGCCCTGCCATCCGCGTTACCCGTCTCTCCGACAGGCTGGATCATGCTTGCCATGCTGCTCGTGCTAGGCGTATGGTGGATTAACCTGTTCAACTTCATGGACGGAATTGACGCGATTGCAGCAACGCAAGGAATCTTCATGCTGGGAGCTGCTGCCGCCATTTCAGTATTGAACGCCCCTGGGGCGCGGTTTGACCCTGCCTGGCAATGGATGCTCCTGCTGGCTGCCGGCGTAATAGGGTTTCTATTACTGAACTGGCCACCAGCCCGCATTTTCATGGGCGATATCGGCAGCACCTATCTGGCTTTCATGATCCTGGCACTGGCAATCACTTCCGTCAGCAACGGCTGGCTACGTGGATCGACATGGATCATCCTCGGCGCCGTCTTCTTTGTGGATGCCACGATTACACTGCTCACCCGCATGGCGCTGGGCCAACGATGGCACGAAGCTCACCGCAGCCACGCGTACCAACGTTTGTCGCGTCGCTGGAATAGCCATCGCGGCGTTGTTGCACTTGCCATCACCTTCAATCTGTTGTGGGCACTACCCTTGGCCCTTTCCACCATGGTCTGGGTGAAGTACGAGTATCTGTTCGTTCTGCTCGCATACTCGCCGCTGGTCATGGGTGTAATGCTGTTGGGTGGAGGCAAACCTGATGCTGCCTGAGTATATTGGCCGACATATCGTCCATCTGAGCAGGCCGCTCAAGCAAGCCTTAATGCTGACGGGCGACGTCGTTCTGCTGGCGTTTTCCGTCTGGGCGGCGTACGCGCTGCGATTCGGCGAATGGTTTGTCCCGAATCGCGAACAAGCCTTTCTGATGCTGGTCGCGCCGCTTATCGCATTGCCCATCTTCCTGAAGGTCGGGTTGTATCGCTCGGTTATCCGATATGTGGGCGAACACGCTCTTTGGTCGATCATAAAAGGCATGACGCTCGCGGCGCTGATCTGGGCCGCGCTCGCGTTCATGACGCAGATGACTGGGGCCGGTGGCGTACCGCGCGCCGTGCCGTTGCTCTATTGGCTGCTCGGCGTAGTGTTTATCGGCGGCGCGCGCTTCCTGGCGAGATGGATGCTCTGGCTGCCTGTGCGAGAACGCTTCGCTGGTCGTCAGGTGTTGATCTATGGCGCCGGTGACGCCGGCCGCCAGCTCGCTGCCACACTGCGCCAAGGCCGCGAGTTCTTTCCCGCCGGCTTTCTTGATGACAATGGTGCGTTGCAAGGAAAAGATGTCGGCGGCTTGCGTGTCTATGCACCCTCGCAGTTGTCTTACCTGGCCGACCAATTCGATATTCACGATGTGATCGTTACCTTACCTAAGGTATCCCACGTGAGGCGCAAGGAAATTCTTGCCTTCCTTGAGCAATACCCCATCCGCGTGCGAGTGCTCCCTGCTCTGTCCGACATCGCTAGTGGCCGACATCTGGTCAACATGCTTCGTGAAGTGGATATTGGCGACCTCCTGGGCCGCGACGCAGTGGTTGCCGATCCAGCGCTGCTTAGCAAGTGCATACGGGAGAAGGTCGTCCTGGTGACAGGTGCCGGCGGCTCCATCGGGTCGGAGCTTTGCCGGCAAATCGCCGCGCAACGCCCCAGGGAACTGTTGATGCTGGACGCGAACGAGTTCGCGCTCTACCAGATAGACCGGCTCATCAGATCCATTGCCGACTTCGACGTGCATGCTTATCTTGGGTCGGTTGAGGATAGCCCCACTATCGAAAGTCTGTTGACGCGCCATGGTGTACATACGATCTACCATGCAGCAGCCCATAAACATGTCCCGCTGGTTGAAGCCAATGTCGTGCAAGGTGCGCGAAACAACACAATGGGAACCCTGACGCTTGCACGGGCGGCGTTCCAGCATGGCGTTGAGACTTTTCTGCTGATCTCAACGGACAAAGCCGTCCGACCGACGAATGTCATGGGCGCCACCAAGCGCTGGGCGGAATTGATTGTCCAGGATTTTGCCAACCGCGCCGCGGCGATAAATTCCGGGCAACATTTCTCCGCTGTCCGGTTTGGAAATGTATTGGGTTCCAGCGGTTCAGTGATTCCCCTGTTTAGAGAGCAGATCGCCCAGGGCGGCCCGGTCACCGTGACGGATGCCGAAGTCACCCGCTACTTCATGTCCATCCACGAGGCCGTTGAATTAGTGATTCAGGCCAGTAGCATGGCGCACGGGGGGGAAGTATTTTTGCTCGACATGGGGGAACCCGTGAAAATACTGGATCTGGCCCGTAAGATGATCCGTATGGCCGGGCAGACGGAACGCACCGAGGCCCATCCGGAGGGGAGCATCGAAATTGCGATCACGGGCCTGCGCCCGGGCGAAAAATTGTATGAAGAACTATTGATTTCGGATGAAAATGCACAACCAACACCACATCCGAAAATCAAGAAAGCCTGTGAAATCGCATTCGAATCTACCGAGCTTGAAGTCCAGTTGCAGCAATTGCGAGACCTTGTTGATAAACGCGACGCTGATGCAACCCGAAAATTACTGATATCCGTAGCTCTGCGTGGGGTTGTGACCGCCTGATTTCTTACCAGATTGCGTAACTTCCACAAAATTAGATCTAGAATGCATCGCAATATGTAGCGACCATTCCAACCTTAACAGCACACAGTGATAATGACGCAAACTCAATCGGCGAATTCGTCCAAGGATTCGCGCCTAGACCTGATACGAGTAATTGCCTGCGCCGCAGTCGTACTTTTGCACGTGTCGGCTCGTCCCTTCTACATGGGGGACCAGATTAGCAACACATGGTGGTTCCTCGGCAATCTGATCAGTTCACTAACGCATTGGTGCGTTCCAGTGTTTGTCATGCTTAGTGGCGCTTTGCTGCTGGGGTCTCCCAAGACGCAGTACCCCGACATCTTGCGTAGACGCGTTCCTCGGCTGATTGTCGTCCTTATCGCCGCGACTGTTATCTATGGGCTATGGACGGCGAAGGTCCTGAAATCGTTTACTTGGCCGGCATTCTGGGTATCGATCTGGGATGGACAGCCGTACTATCACCTGTACTTCTTTTATCTCATTATCGGGCTATACCTCATCGCCCCCTTGCTATCGCGTGTGGTCGAAGCCATTTCCGAAGCCACCATCCGAAACGCCGTTATTGTCTCGACGCTGGTGACCATGATCAGCTTCGCCTGGAGTGTGTTCTCGGGGCGCTATACCCCTAATGGCTCAACCTATTCGTGGCCCTACATCAGCTATTTCCTGATGGGCTTCTATATTTATCGTTATCGTCCGAATCTGCCCTATGCGGCTATAACGCTTGCCGCGTACCTCGCTACGGTCATCGGCACGCAGGTACTGTTTAATTTTCCCAGCCCCTGGACGCTCTTCTTTTATCTGTACTTCAGCCCAACCGTGTATGCGTTTTCGCTAGGCATATTTGGCCTTCTGCTGCGGGGCCCGCGCGAACAGGAGCGACGTCTGATCAGTCTTCTGGCACCGCTGACGCTGATCGTGTATGTGATTCATCCGATCTTCATGGAAACCTTACGCCGCTTGTATCCATTGTATGCACCTGAACTAATGCGTCTGAAATTCGATCTACCGTTGACTTTCGTACTGACACTGCTTCTTTCGTTCGCTGCGGCCTATTTGCTGCGTCTGATTCCTATCGTGCGGCGGTACTGTTGATGCACATCCCGTCGGCCTGCGGCACTCACCGAGCCAGGGCCGGCGGCTAGCCAGACGTCAACGCCGCGATTGGCGGCCGCCCTTTCGCGCAGGCACATATCTAAGGCTTTAATCCCTTTGACCAAAGGGGCGTGGAGGCGGGCAAACCAGAGGGTCATTGCCACTCTTCTCCTGGAGAGCTCTGCATGGCACTCACGGAGCACGGCCCATGATCTTTCAACGCTGCGTTAGATATCACAACGAGGTATCCGTGTACGACGGACGGAAAGCGATATAATTCGCTTCCGCTTTGTGCGCCTATTTCGTTCGCTTTTGTTTATCAAATTCCGTCTATTAATTACATAAATTAATTAATGCAGTGGCGGATGCCACTCTTAGCTAGCGTTTGGCCTCTGGCACCTTTCTATCTTCGTTTTTCAGCCATGGCCTTTCTGCCCCTTGCTCTTGTCGCCCTCCTAGGAATCACGCCTATCGCCACCATGACGGTCGGCGGCGGTAGCGCGCTGTTCTACCTGCTTTTTTCCCTGTGCCTGGTTCGGTGCTTCACTCGGGAGGGCGGATGGCAGGCGACCTGGCGCAGCCTGAAGGATTACAGGTGGGTCATTGCAGCCCTGCTTGTCCCTTTTTGCGCAATTGGACTCAGCCAATATGCACATGGCATCACGCACGGTCCTTCCCTGGAACGAGGCCTGCGCATCAGCCTTGGCTTTCCCATCATCCTGGGCGCACTGCTCAGCCTCAACCCGGCGGCGCTCCGGAATGTGTCCTGGGGCATAGTGATTGCGGGGTGGGCTTCGGCCTGTATTGTTTTCTGGCTGGTCTTTCCCGCCTGGAATCGTCCCAATACGCCCCAGTTCAACGCGGTCACCTACAGCAATCTGATGCTGCTCTGGCTCTTCATCACTCTTTGCAGCATGGGATGGCAGCTGACAAAGCATTCGCGACTTGAAAAATCCGTCAAAGCGCTGACCGTCATCGTCGTTTTCGCGGGTTTCGTGCTCACGCAGACGCGCACCGGGTGGATGGCGATCCCTCTGTTTTTGTTCGTTGCCATGTGGTTGTTCGGCCACCTGCGGCATCCATTCCGCGCATTCGGCCTGTTGGTCGCCGGGGTTGCCATTCTCGTCGCCGTCGGATCCACCAACGATGCCTTGCGCACCCGCGTTGAGCAAGGCATCAACGAATTTCACGCATGCCAAGGCGCGAACGCCACAGCAGATACCTCCGTCTGTATTCGGCTGCAGCTATGGCGGGCCACCAGCGAAATGATCGAAGCAGAGCCCATCTTCGGTCTGGGCGGCACCGCCAGATTCGTCCCAGAACTTGAGGCGCGGGTCGCCACGGGAGTCGTTTCGCCCTTTGTCGCACAAGATTTCGGCGAGCCCCATAACGACATGCTGCAAATGCTGGCCAGCTATGGGCTGTTGGGCGGCTTGGCGCTAGCGCTTCTGTATTTTGTTCCTGCCGGCATCTTCTTGCGCAGGATGACCGCAACCAACCCCGAGCCGGTCCGCGTAGCGGCCGCCATGGGAACCGCTCTTACACTGGGGTTCGCGATCTTCGGACTGACGGAACTGATGTTTCGCTCAATGCACAATATCTCGCTGTATGTGACGTTGCTGGCATGGCTGCTAGTCTTGAGCGACAGAAAGCGAAACTTGTGCGCCCAATAAAAAAACTGAACGCTTCCGCTCGCGGCAACCATGGTCAAAATACGCAAGTAGGGCCACAATAAGGCTGTGACTCTCCCAAGGAGACAGCCATGCGCATTGCAGATGCCCAGTGGATTCCTTCAACCCAGCACCAGACTTGGGATGCTCTGACGGATCCGGCCGTGCTGCAGCGATGCATCCCCGGATGCATCGCTGTCGACAAACGCAGCGACACGGAATACGCGGTCACCCTGCGGGCCAAGATCGCCGGCCTGGACACCGACTACGACGGCGAGATCCTGCTCTCGGACGTCAACCCGCCCGATAGTTGCACCCTGGTGTTCGAAGGCAAGGGGCGCGCGGCCTGTCTGGCCATCGGCACTGCCCAGATCAACCTCAGCGCCAAGGACCAGGGCACCCGCGTGGCCTACACGGTGGCAGGGATGACCGGGGGCAAGCTGGCCGAATGCGGCGAGGGCCTGGTGCTGAAAGCCGGCGAGAAGATCATCGAGAAGTTCTTCGCCGCCTTCATCGACTACATGGCCGGCCAGCCCCGCCTCGCGCCGCCTCCCCCCCCTCCCGAACCCGAACCGCGCGGACTCTCCAATTCGCGCTGGTCGTGGATCATGGTGGTGCTGGTCATCGCCGTTTTCTGGGGCTATCACACCTTCTATAAGTGAAATCCCTGACGCGCCGGTGATATGCTTTGCGGCATGACGCCGCCACCCGCATCACCGCCCCAATCCGCCTCAGCCCCCGTCCATACACGACGCGACCTGCTGATGGGCATGGCGGGGGTGTCGGCGACGGTGGTCCTGGCCGCGCTGGATTCCACCATCATCAGCACCACCCTGCCGCGTGTGGCCGAGGCGCTGAACGGCATGGCGCTGTATGCCTGGGTCGGAACGGGCTATTTGCTGGCGACTGCCGCATCCATCATGATTTTCGGTCGCCTGGGCGACATGTTCGGCCGCAAGCCCCTGATGCTGCTGTCGGTGCTGATCGTGGCGCTGGGCTCCATCGCCTGTGGCCTGTCGCAGACCATGACCCAGCTGATCATTTTCCGGTCGTTGCAAGGCATAGGCGGCGGGATGATGATTGCAACCGCGTTTGCCGCGCCGGCGGACCTGTTTCCCGACGCCAAGCAGCGGGTACGCTGGATGGCGCTGGTATCGGCGGCGTTCGCCATGGCCAGCGGCATCGGCCCGGTCCTGGGCGGGGCGGCAACGCAGGCGCTGGGCTGGCGCGCGGCCTTCTTCATCGCGCCGATCGCGGCCGCGGGCGCGTTTTTCCTGCTGGCTCGCTATTTCCCTCGCATCCGGCCCATCCACGACGGCAGCCGCAAGATCGACTGGCTGGGCGCCATCCTGCTGGTCCTGGCGGTGGGCGCGCCGCTGGCCGCGCTGGAGCTGGCGTTTGCCAGCGGCGACCATGCCCACCCGATGTTGGGATTGGCCCTGGCCGTGGTGGGCGTGGCGGCCATCGCCATCCTGATTCCCACCGAACGGCGCGTGACCTCCCCCATCTTTCCGCTGCGCGTGCTGGGCGGCGCGGAGTCGCGGCTGCTGAACCTGGCGGCGATGATGGTGGGCGCGGTCATGTTCGTGCTGATCTTCTACAGCCCGCTGCTGCTGCAGCAGGTGCTCAACTACACCCCCAGCGAGGCTGGGCTGCTGTTGACACCCCTGGTTGCCGCGATTTCGGTCGGCAGCATCATCAACGGCCGGCTGTTCCCCAAGCAGAGCGAACCGCAGCGTCTGATGGTGTTCGGCGGCTGTTTGCTGGCGGCGGGTTCGCTGATGGTGCTGCTGATCTCGCCGGGCACCTCCGCCTGGTGGATCCTGGCCGCCTTCTTCGTCAACGGCTGTGCGCTGGGCTTCCTGCTGCCGAACCTGACCCTGTTCATGCAGATGCTGAGCGAGCGGCGCGACGTGGGCGTGGCGTCGGCGCTGGTCCAGACCACGCGCGCCATCGGCAGCGCGTTGGGAACGGCCGTGGTCGGCATCATCATTTCCCACAGCACGGTACTAAACGGAGTGCGCGCGGGCCTGGTGCTGTGTATTGTCCTGTCGCTGACCTGCGCCCTGTTGGCCTACCGGGTCAAGATGAAGAACCTGGCCACGAACCGCAAATGAGCCCCACGCGGGACTGAACATGCGTCAACGCAACTTGCTGGATCTGCTGCTCCTGGCCGCCGTCTGGGGCGGCTCCTTTCTGTTCATGCGCCTGGCGGTCCCGGAATTCGGGCCGATCGCGCTGATCGAGCTGCGCGTGGGCCTGGCCGCGCTGGTCCTGCTGCCCGCCGCGCTGTGGCGCGGCAAGCTGCCCATCATCGCTCAGCACTGGAAAGCGCTGCTGATGGTGGGTGTGCTGAACGCGGCCGTGCCGTTCCTGTTGTTCGCCTACGCGGCCCAATCGCTGGGCGCCGGCTTCCTGTCGGTGGCCAACGCGGTGACGCCGGTGTGGGGCGCGGTCATCGGCTGGCTGTGGCTCAAGGACAAGCTGCCCTGGATGCGATCCCTGGGGCTGATGATAGGCGTGGTCGGCATCGTGGTGCTGGTGTGGGATAAGCTGAACTTCAGCGACGGCGGCACCGGGCCGGCGGTCCTGGCGGCCGTGTCCGCGCCGGTGTTCTACGGCATCGCGGCCAACTGGACCAAGCGCTTCCTTACCGGCGTGGATGCCTTGGCCAACGCCACCGGCAGCATGATAGGCGCCACGCTGGTGCTGCTGCCGCTGGCGGTCACGCACTGG
Organism: Achromobacter sp.; assembly: GCA_032153965.1. Lineage (GTDB taxonomy): Bacteria > Pseudomonadota > Gammaproteobacteria > Burkholderiales > Burkholderiaceae_B > Achromobacter. The sequence continues at coordinate 48,136 of JALDYL010000019.1, forward strand.
CCCGAAGCGCCCGCGTCGATGCAGGCCTGGATTGCCACCATTCTGCTGGCCGTAGTGTGCACGGGCGCGGCCTACATCATCTTCTTCCGCCTGATCGCCAACGTCGGTCCGACCGGCGCCGTCAGCGTTACCTTCCTGGTGCCGATCTTCGGCGTGCTGTGGGGGTCGTGGTTTCTGGACGAGAGCATCACACCGTCGATCGCGGCGGGCGCCGCCATCATCCTGGTCGGCACGGCGCTGGCGCTGGGCTTGCTGAAGCGGCGCGCCTGAGCGCCGCGCTCAGTACTTGTCCGAGGTCCCCGTCAGCGCCACCCCGATGCGCAGCAGGGTATAGGAAACCGCGTCGACCCAGCGCCGCACCCACCCCCGGCGCTGGTACTCCAGCGGCCGGATGAAACGCCCGCCTTCGCGGATGGCCGTCTCCAGCCGTTCCTGCAGGTCCCAGGAGAAGGGCTGGTCGTCCACGACCACGTTGGCTTCGCGCGCCAGCAGCAGGCTGAAGGGGTCCAGATTGGACGAGCCCACCGTCGCCACGTTGTCGATGACCGCCACCTTGGCGTGCAAGTAGCTCGGCATGTATTCGTAGATTTCAATCCCGTCGCGCAGCAACTGGTCGTACAGCGAGCGCGTGGCGTGGTACTGCATGCGGTACTCGACCTTGCCCTGCAGCAAGAGGCGCACGCGCACGCCGCGAGCGGCGGCCTTGGCCAGCGCCCGGCGGAACTGGCGGCCGGGGAAGAAATAGGCGTTGGCGATCAGGATGTCGCGGCGCGCGTGCGCGATGCCGTACAGATAGGCGCGCTCGAAGGTCTGGCGAAAGCGCAAGTTGTCGCGCAGCACCAGCGCGGCGCGCAGATCGCCACAGGGCGCGACGGCGGCGTGGCGCGGCTTGAGCAACCGCATGCGGTTCCAGTCGCGCGGATGGCGGCGCAGGCGCGCCCAGTTCAGCCGCACCCACAGCAGTTCCTGGGCATAGGCGGCCTCGGTGACCAGCGGTCCCTGCACCTGCACCGCGAAATCGAAGCGCGGCCCAGTGATGCCGTCCGTCGGGTCCTGGTCGTCGTAGTCGTCAATGATGTTGATGCCGCCGATGAAGGCGACGCGTCCATCCACCACCGTGACCTTGCGGTGCAGCCGCCGCAGCCGGCTGCGCGACGGGATGTAGCGCGCGAACCAGCGCGGCTCGGGACGGAAGACGCGGCACTGCGCGCCGGCGTTGGTCAGTCGCGTGCGCAAGGGATCGACGAACTCGGCGCTGCCAAAGCCGTCGAGCACCACGCGCACCTTGACCCCGCGCCGCACGGCCGCCTCCAGGCAGTCCAGCACCTGGGAGCCGGTGCGGTCCGGCGTAAAGATGTAGGTTTCCAGGTGCACGCTGACCTGGGCGGCGTCGATGGCCGCGCACAGCGCGGGAAAGAAGTCGGCGCCGTTCTGGAGCAACCGGATGTCGTTGCCCTGCGTCCAGTCCAGCTTGGACTGCTCTGCCCTCACGGCAGTTCCAACTCGGCCAGCAAGGGAGAATGATCGGAAAGCCTGGCCCATTCGCGGCCACGCAGCACGCGGGCGCTGCGCACGGCAAAGCCGCGCTGGTAGATGCGGTCCAGGCGGAACCATGGGAACACCGCGGGAAAGGTGCGCGGCGGCGGTAGCAGCAGGCGCGAACTGTCGCCCATGCCGAGCTGATTGGTGCGCTCCATGACGGACACGCCGCCATTGGGCAAGCCACGCAGCGCATTGCTCAGGCGCTTGACCGAATCGCGCAGGCGCGGCAGTTCGCCGCCATGGCTGCGCGGAGCATGCGAGAACACTTCGTACAAGCCCAGTTGCTGCACGAACAGGGGCGCCAGACGGTCGCCCCAATCGTTGAAATCACCCGCGATCAGAATGGGTTCGCCATCCGGCACCATGCGCCGGATGCGCTCGGTCAGCGCCAGGATCTGGCGGCTGCGGCTGCCGGCGAACAAGCCCAGGTGCACGACGAAGCAATGCACCGCGCGCCCGCCGAGTTCTATGCGCGCGTGCAACAGCCCGCGCTGCTCCAGCCGGTGGTCGGAGATGTCCAGGTTTTCGTGGTCAAGAATGGGAAAGCGCGACAACAGCGCATTGCCGTGGTCCGTCTCATGGCGGATGGCATTGCGGCCATAGGCCACATCCAGCCGCAAGGCGGCGGCAAGCGATTCGTGCTGGGCGTCGAGCAGGGACTTCTGCTCATTGCGGCCCTGGACCTCCTGCAGGAAGACCAGATCCGGACGCAGGCCATAAAGGCCCAAGCGCAATTCGTTCAGGGAGTCGCGCCGGCCCAATGCCGAGCGGCCCTTGTGTATGT
>JALDYL010000151.1:0-11147 GCA_032153965.1 Achromobacter sp.
TTGCGCATCGGCGCCACCGGCGCCACCGTGGACAGCGTGGTGATGCCGGCGCTGCGCCGCCTGCTGCCGCGCCGGCCCGCGCTGCGGGTGCAACTGACGCAAGGCCAGTCGGACGATCTCAATGAGCAGGTCGCGGGCGGCAAGCTGGACCTGGCGGTGACGCCGATCTATGCCGACGTGCCGGGCTCGCTGCACCAGGAATCGATCCGCGAGGACGGCCTGTGCGTGGCCGCCAGCCGCAAACATCCGCTGGCCTCGCGGCGCAAGCTGGCGCTGCGCGACCTGGACGGCCAGCGCTGGATCCTGCCCATGCAGGGGTCGGTGGCGCGCCAGGCGCTGGAGGCCCGCTATGCCGAGGCGGGCCTGGCGCTGCCATCGGCGGCGCTGGAGGTGCAGCATTTTTCAGGGGGCGCGCTGGCCTTGCTGGCGGGTTCGGACCTGCTGGCGCTGATGCCGCAGAGCGCGCTGGACGGGAACATCGTGGAGCTGCCGGTGACGCTGGGCCGGCCCCTGCGGCGCAGCATGGCGCTGGTCACGCGCCACGGCGCCACCTGGTCGCCGCTGATGCAGGAGTTCCGCGCAGTGGTGCTGGAGGCCGCGGGCTAGTACTCCGATTCCACCTGCCAGCTGATGGGTATCTCGGCCACGCTGGCGCTGGGCGGCAGTTCCAGCACCAGCCGCGCCATGCGCGCAATGTCCTCGGGCTGGGTCAGGCGGGTCTTGATTTCCGCCGGTACGCCGTCGGCCATGTCGGTGGCCACGAAGCCCGGGCAGATGGCGGTGCAGCGTATCTGATGGGGATCGCCGCAGTGGCGGATGCCATGGGCCAGCGCCAGCGCGGCGAACTTGCTCATGGCGTAGAGCGTGCCCTCCGGCGCCCGCACGCGCTTGCCGGCCAGCGAGGCCATGACCAGCACCTTGCCGGCGCCGGAAGCGATCAGGTGCGGCCAGGCCTTGCGCGTCAGGCGCATGGGCGATTTGACGTTGACGGCGAACAGCCGGTCGAACTCGTCGTCCGTGGCCTCGACGACCGGGGTCTTGCTGAGGATGCCGGCGTTGTGGATCAGCGCGTCGATGCGGCCATAGCGCGCCACGGCGGATTCGATCCAGGCGTCCTCGCTGGCGGGGTCCTCGGCGTCGAAGCGGGCGCGGTGCACCTGCGTGGACGGAAAGCCGTCGAAGGCGTCGGTGGCGCTGCGGGTGCCGGCGCTGATGCTCCAGCCGTTGGCCAGCAGTTCGCGCGCGATGGCCAGGCCTATGCCGCGGCTGGCGCCGCTGATCAGCGCGACGCGGGGAGTGGTGGACGGTTGCATCGCGTTCCTGGTCTGTGGGGATCGGTGGACTTAACGGCGGGCATGGCCAAGGTAGCCTTCCAGCATCGAGCGGGTGTTGGCGCGCAGGGCGTCGATGGCGTAGCCGCCTTCCTGCACGAACAGCGTGGGCAGGCCCAGCTGCGCGATGCGCCTGCCCAGCAGGGCATAGTCGGGCGTATCCAGGCTGAGATTGCCGAAGGCGTCGCCGCGGAAGGTGTCGTAGCCGGTGGCGACCACCAGCGCGCGGGGCTTGAACTGTTCGATGCGTTCCAGCGCCGGTTCGAAGGCTTTGAGGTAGCCGGAGATTTCGGTGCCCGCCGCCAGCGGCAGGTTCAGGTTGCAGCCTACTCCGGCGCCCGTGCCGGTTTCCTCGCCATAACCGCTGGAGAAGGGATAGATGCTGGCCGGGTCGCCGTGGATCGAGACGGTCAGCACATCGTCGCGGCCATAGAAGATCTGCTGCGTGCCGTTGCCGTGATGCACGTCGATGTCCAGGATCGCGACCCGGCCCCATTGTCCGACCAGCCGCTGCGCGGCCAGCGCGGTGTTGGCCAGCAGGCAGCCGCCCATGCCCATGTCGCTCATGGCGTGGTGGCCGCTGGGCCGCACCAGCGCGTACACGCTGGACGAGCCGTCCAGCACCGCCTGCGCCGCGGCGACCGCGGTTTCGGCGCTGGCGTAGACGTTGCGCCAGGTGTCCTCGACGATGGGGGTTGCGCCGTCGGCCAGGTAGCGGCCCGCCATGGCCACGGGGGTGGACGCGCGCATGTCGGGGTAGTGGCGGTTGGGCCAGATGTTGGGGCGCACCTCGAACGAGGCGTCGGGCGCCTTGCGCCATTCGGTCCAGGCGCTTTGCAGGTAGGCCAGGTAGCCAGGCGTATGGATCTGGGTCAGCTCGGGCACGCCTTGGGCCAGCGGCCCGACGGTCTGGCAGTCCAGCCCGACGTCGCGCAGCGCCGCCTCGATCTCGCGGCCGCGCCCGCGCGCGTCGTGGTGCGGTTTGAGGATGCCGCGGACCAGGGCGTTGCCGGTCCAGTCGGCGTCGTGCAGGGGGGAAAGCAGGGCCTTCATCGTTGGGATTCCTGGATAGCCGGGGGAACGGATGCGTAGACAGCAGCCATGGGTATCGGGCCTATTTCCATTGGCGGCCCGGCACCGCGTCGATGAGCTGCCGGGTGTAGGGGTGTGTTGGCGCCTGCAGCACCTGCGCGGCGGGGCCTTGCTCGACGATGGCGCCTTGCTGCAGCACCACGATGCGGTCGCACAGCTGGGCGGCCACGCGCAGGTCGTGGGTGATGAACAGCATCGACAGGTGCAGCTTGTCCTTCAGCTCCTTCAGCAGCGTCAGCACCTGGTCCTGCACCGACACGTCCAGCGCCGATACGGGTTCGTCGGCGATGATGAGCTCGGGCTTGGCCGCAATGGCGCGGGCCAGGCCCAGACGCTGGCGCTGTCCGCCCGAGAATTCGTGCGGATAGCGCTCCAGCGCCGAGGCATCCAGCCGCACCAGTTCCATCAGTTCGCGGGCACGGCGCAGGGCTTGTTCCTTGGGTACGCCCTGCGCGACCAGCCCGCTGGTCAGGATGGTCGCCACGCGGTGCCGGGGATTGAGCGAGCCGTAGGGATCCTGGAACACCATCTGCACCGAACGGCGCACCGTCGTGTCGCGGAAGGCGCCGCGCGCGGTCAGGTCGGCGTCCTTCAGGCGCACCGCGCCGCCGTCGGCGGCGATGAGGCCGGCGATGATGCGGCCGATGGTCGACTTGCCCGAGCCCGATTCGCCGACCAGGCCCACGGTCTCGCCGCGCGCGATCTCGAAGCTCACGTCGCGCACCGCCGGGAACTGGCGCGCCGGCTTGAACAGGCCGCTCTTGCGCACATAGGTCTTGCGCAGCCCGCTCACCGACAGCAGCGCCTGGGCCGCGATCGGGGCCGCGGGCGGCGGCACGGACGAAGGCACCGCGGCCAGCAGGCGGCGGGTGTAGTCGGCCTGGGGCTGGTTGAGCACCTGCGCGGCGGCGCCGCTCTCGACCACGCGGCCGTCCTTCATGACGACGATGCGGTCGGCGATTTCCGAGACCACGCCGAAGTCGTGGGTGATGAACAGCACGCCCAGATTCTTGCGTTTCTGGATGTCCAGCAGCACTTCCAGGATCTGCGCCTGGGTGGTCACGTCCAGCGCGGTGGTGGGCTCGTCGGCGATCAGGATCTCGGGTTCCAGCGCCAGCGCCATCGCGATCATGACGCGCTGGCGCTGGCCGCCGGACAGCTGGAAGGGATAGGAATCCGCGATGCGGCGGTGGTCCGACAGGCCCACCGACACCAGCAGCGCGGCCAGGCGTTCGGCGTTCTGCGCGGCGTCGGTTGCGCCGTGCTCGCGCAGCATCTCGACGATCTGGTCGCCGCAGCGCATCAGCGGGTTGAGCGCGCTGAGCGGTTCCTGGAACACCATGGCGATGCGCTTGCCGCGGATCTTGCGCAGCGCGCTCAGGCTCAGGCCGGTCAGCGCCTGGCCGTCCAGCCGTATCGCGCCGCCGCTGACGTTCACGCCGCGCGGCAGCAGGCTCAGCACGGCATGGGCCAGCGTGGATTTGCCGGAGCCGGATTCGCCCACCACGCAGACGATTTCGCCCGGCGCAATATTCAGGCTGACGCCTTCGACCGCGTAGGGCCGGTCGGCGCCGACGGGCAGCTTGATGGACAGGTCTTCGATCTGGAGCAGGCCGTTCACGGTTATTGTCCCTTGCGGTGCAGGCGCGGGTTGAGCGCGTCGTTCAGGCCTTCGCCCACCAGGTTGATCGCCAGTACGGTCAGGAAGATGGCCAGCCCGGGGAACAGGCACATCCACCACGCCAGGCGCAGCAGCGAGCGCGACGCGCCGACCATGTAGCCCCAGCTCATCAGGTTGGGATCACCCAGGCCCAGGAAGCTGATGGCGCTTTCCAGCAGAATGGCGTTGGCCACCATCAATGAAGCCATCACGATCAGCGGCGACAGGCAGTTGGGCAGGATCTCGGCGATGACGATGCGCAGGTTGGACAGGCCCTGCACCCGCGCGGCCTCGACGAATTCGCTGGACTTCACGCGCATGAATTCGGCCCGCACCAGCCGCGCCACCGGCGGCCAGCTCACCAGCCCCACCGCGGCGATCACCGAGGCGAAGGAGGGCTGGAAGATGGCCACCAGCACGATGGCGAAGAAGAAGCTGGGGATGGTCTGGAAGATTTCGGTCAGGCGCATCAGGATCTCGTCGCTGCGCCCGCCCAGGAAACCGGCGGGGATGCCCACCGCCAGGCCGATCACCAGCGCCACGGCGGTGGCGACGCAGCCCACCAGCAGCGAGGCGCGCGCGCCGTGCACGATGCCGGAGGCAATATCGCGTCCCAGCGAGTCCGAGCCCAGCCACACGCCGGACTCCTGCAGCGGCTTGAGAAAGGGCGCGACCGACGGGTCCCAAGGGTTTTCCGGATAGAGGCCGTTGGCGCCCAGCGCCATCAGCACGATCAGGCACAGCACCAGCAGGCCCGCGACGGCGCCGATGTTCTTGGCATAGCGTTTGGACAGGCCTTTCATGCAGCACTCCGCATACGGGGATCGATCAGCAGGTACATCAGGTCGGTGATGAGGTTGAACGCCACCACCATCAGCGAGGTGCAGAAGAACACGCCCAAGAGCACCTGGTAGTCGCGCTGCATCAGCGCATCGAAAGCCAGGCGGCCGATGCCGGGCCAGGCGAACACCGTCTCCACCAGCACCGAGCCGCCGATCAACTGTCCCGCCTGGATGCCGGCCAGGGTGATGACCGGCAGCACCGCGTTGCGCAGCTGGTGCACCCAGACCACGCGGGCGGGCGACAGGCCCTTGGCCCAGGCGGTCTTGACGAAGTCGGCGGTCTGCACCTCGTTCATCGAGGCGCGCGTCATGCGGGCATACAGGGCCAGGTTGAACGCCGCCAGCGTCAGCACCGGCAGCACCGCATGGTGGGCGATGTCCAGGGCGCGCGCCAGGCCGCTCTTGCCGGAGCCCATGGCCTCCAGCCCGAAGGGCGGAAACCAGCCCAGCTGCACCGAGAACAGCAGCACCAGCATCAGCCCGACCCAGAAGATGGGCGTGGCGTAGAAGGCCAGCGATCCCGCCGTGATGGCGGAGTCCTTCCAGGTGCCGCGGTATTTGCTTGCCAGCACGCCCAGCAGCACCCCGCCCAGCAGCGACAGCAGGAAGGCAGGGATGGCCAGCACCAGCGTGGCCGGCAGGCGGTCCGCGATCAGGTCCCACACCGGTTGCTGCTGGCGGTAGCTGAAGCCCAGGTTCAGCGTCGCCATGGAGCCCAGGTAGCCGGCCAGCTGTACGGGCAACGGCTTGTCCAGGTTGAACTCCTTGCGCAACTGGTCGATGTACTGCTGGTCGGAGGCGCCCGCTTCGCCGGCGAGGACGCTGACGGGATCGCCCGGCGCCATCCGCACCAGCATGAAGTTGATGACCGCCACGGCCAGCAGCACCGTAATGGACTTGATCAGGACGGATGCGACCGCCAGCAGGGGCTTCATGGCCTGCCTCTCCTCACTTCTGGATGTAGGTGGTGGCGAAGGTCTCGGCGACGCCGATGGCCGAAGTCGTCACGTTCTTGACCGACTTGCTGGTGATGGTGGGGAACGACAGCTCCACCAGCCAGGCCGAGGGCGCGTCCTGCGCCAGCGTGGTGGCCGCCTGGGTGTAGAGCTGCTGACGTTTCTGCTTGTCGGTCTCGAGCGAGGCGCTGGTGAACACCTTGTCCAGCTCGGGATTGGTGTAGCCGGAGATGTTGGTGCCGTAGACGCCCTGGCGGATGTTGTCCGAACGGTAGCTGCGGTCCACGCCCAGCGCGGGGTCCGAGTACTGGTACAGGTAGGTGACCGTCATGTCGAAGTCCCAGTTGGCATAGCGGCGCGCCCAGTTGCCGGCGTCCGTGCTTTCCAGCACCACGTCGATGCCGACCTTGGCCAAGGAGTTCTTCACGTATTCGGACACCTTGTTCCAGGTGTCGCCGTAGGGCAGGCCGAGCAGCCGCAGCGACACGCGCTTGCCGTTGGCGTCGGGCTTGAGGCCCATTTCGTCGAGCAGGGCGATGGCCTTTTTCGGGTCGTACTTGTATTGCGGGATATTGGCGTCGTAGAAGCTCGTGACCGACGAGATCGGTCCGGTCGCGGGCCGCGCGGCGCCGAAGAAGATGCGCTTGGCGATGAAGTCGCGGTCGATGGCGTACTGGATCGCCTGGCGGAAGCGCTTGTCGTCCAGCGGCTTGACGCGGTGGTTCAGTTCGATCCACGACAGCGGGCCGGCGAACTCATAGCCCTTGGTGGTGACTTCCAGGGCGGGGTTGGCCTTGATCTGCGGCAGGAAGGCGAAGTCGATGTCGCCGAAGCTGGCGACCTGTACCGAGCCGTTCTCCAGCGCCAGCAGGCGCGATGCGGAGTCGGGGATGACCTGGAAATAGACGTTGTCCAGATAGGGCAGGCCGGCCTGCCAGTAGGCCTCGTTGCGCACCAGCTGCACGTACTGGCCGCGCTTCCATTCCTTGAACTTGAAGGGGCCGGTGCCGATCGGCGTCTGGTTGGCGGGGTTGTTGCGGAAGTCGGTGCCCTTGTACAGATGGGCGGGCATGATGGGCGCGCTTGAAACTTCGAAGGCGTTGAGGAAGGGCGCGTAAGGCTGCTTCAGCGTGATCTTTACCGTATTCGCGTCGGGCGTGTCGATGCTGGCCACGTGCGACAGGTTGCCGCGTGCGCGCGGGTGGGTCTGCGGCAGGTAGTCCTGCAGCGAGAAGCGCACGTCTTCGGAAGTGAAGGGCTTGCCGTCATGCCAGGTCACGCCCTGCTGCAGATGGAAGGTGTAGACCAGGCCGTCGGGCGAGATCTCCCACGACTTCGCCAGCGACGGCTTGGCAGTGAGATCGAAATCGTAGGTCAGCAGGCCTTCGTAGATCTTGCCCGCCGCGATCTGCGTGGGCGTCTGCTGGTTCAGGCCGTAGATCAGCGTGGGCGGTTCGGGATTCAGGATCACGTTCAAGGTGCCGCCGCGCGTTTGCGCATGGGCGCCGGACGCGGCCGAGGCCAGGAGCGCGGCGCCCAGGGCGAGTTGGCCGAGCATCGATTTCATCTTGGGTGGAAGCTGCTTCATTTTCTTTTTTCCTTTCTGTAGCGTGGAGACTGCGAGTGGGCGGCCCGATGCGTCAGGGCCGCGCGGCGGCGCATTGCTGTTCCAGGGCCTGCAACAGCAGGTCCGCGTGGGCTTTCTGGAAAGTGAGGGGAGGGCGGATCTTCAACACGTTGGCCTGCGGACCGCTGGCGCCGATCAGCACGCCGGCATGGCGCAGCCCGTTGACCAGGGCCGCCGCGACGGCGGGCGCGGGCTCGGCGGGGCGGCTCGCGTCCACCAGTTCCACGCCCCAGTACAGGCCGCGGCCGCGCACGTCGCCGATGATGGGATGGGCCGCGGCCAGGCGGCGCAGGCCGGCCTCCAGGTAGGCGCCGACCTCGGCCACGCGGTTGGGCGCGTCCATGGCTTGCAGCGCGTCCAGCACCGCCAGCCCGACCGCGGCCGACACCGTGTTGCCGCCGAAGGTATTGAAGTAGCGGCACTTGCGGCCGAATTCCTCGACCAGGTCCGAGCGCAGCACCAGCGCGCCGATGGGATGGCCGTTGCCCATGGGCTTGCCCAGCGACACCATGTCAGGCAGCACGCCGTCGCGCTGGAATGCCCACCAGGTCCGCCCGGCGCGGGCCAGGCCGCCCTGGACTTCATCAGCGATGAACAGCCCGCCGCGTTGCCGGATGGCCGCCGCGGCCAGCGCCAGCGCCTGGTTCGATTCGGTGTGGATGCCGTCGCTGGCGAAGACAGTGTCGATCATCAGCGCGGCCGCGGGCGTGCCGGCCTGGGCCAGCTCGTCGGCGGCGGCTTGCACGGCTTGGGCGAAACGCGCGGCGGCCAGCGCGGGATCGCCCCGGTAGCTGTCGGGCGGCGGCACGGTGCGCACATGGCTGGCCACGGGCCGTAGCGAAGGCGACATGTCCGCCAGCGACCGCGTCACGCCATGGTAGGCATTGCGGGTGACGATGAAGCCCGTGCGGCCGGTGGCCTCGATCGCCACGCGCAGCGCCAGGTCGTTGGCCTCGCTGCCGGTGCAGGTGAACATGGCGTTGTCCAGGCCGGCCGGAAACAGCGCCAGCAGCCTTTCCGCATATTCCACCACGCCTTCGTGCAGATAGCGGGTGTGGGTGTTCAGCACCGCCGCCTGGCGGGCCAGCGCCTCCACCACTGCGGGATGGGCGTGGCCGACCACGGGCACGTTGTTGTAGGCGTCCAGGTAGCGCTTGCCCTGCGCGTCTTCCAGCCAGACGTCCTCGCCGCGCACGGGGTGCACGGGCTCGTCGTAGAACAGCCGGTAGGCCGCGCCCAACGCGCGGCGGCGGCGCGTCAGCAGGTCGCCGGATGCAGGGGGGGAAGCGGGAAGATCCTGGGACATGGCGGTATCCGTAAGGTCAATGGGATGCGGAAGCGGCGGCGCGCGGATCGCGTCCGTCCTTCCAGGGGGCGATCAGGGCGTCGAACAGGCGCGTGGCGGCGGCGTGGCTGCGCAGGATGTAGTCGCGGTTGCCTGGGAACTGCCGCGCGCGCCAGGCGGTGATGACCATGCGCTGCGCCAGCCGCGCCAGCACCAGGTCCAGCGTCAGCGCGCGTTCTTGCGGGCTCAGCGCCAGCACCGAGGCGTAGCCGTCGAGCATGCAGTCCAGCACGCGCATGGGTGCATCGGTCTGGGTCATCTGGTAGGAGGCCGCGATGGCGATTTCGGCGATGCGCGGCGCCTGCACCATGTCGCCGAAATCGAGCACGCCGGCTACCGCCAGGCCGCTGGCGTCGGTCAGCAGGTTGCTGGCCGACAGGTCGTTGTGGATGATCTGCTGCGGCAGCCCTTGCAGTTGCGGCGCCGTATGGCTGGCGTACAGATCCAGGAAGCCGGCGAGCAGGCGGCGGTGCCCGGCGTCCTCGACCGCTTCGAGCAGCGGACGCATCGAAGGCGCTTCACAGACGTTCCAAAGAAACCGGCGGCCCGCGGCCGGATGCGAGAAATCCGCCAGCGCCGCGTCGAGTTCGCCGGCCGCGCGGCCCAGGGCGGTCCAGGCCGCGGGTTCCGCGCGCAGCGCCGAACCGGGTTCGCCTTCCAGGTAGCTGTAGGCGCGCACCCGGACGGCCGCCACGTTTGCGCCAGGCGGCTGGTGCGAGAACCAGCCGGCCCCGTCCTGGCCCCGGGGCGCAAGGTGAGCCGGCACCGGCACGGCGCAGCGGCCGGCCAGATGGCGCAGCACGGCGATCTGCATCTCCGTCTCCGCAACGGTCTCGGCGGCATTGATGAACTTCAGCGTCAGCGGCGAGCCATCATCGCGGCGCAGGCGGAAATTGCGGTCGCGCTCGCCGGCCAGCGGCTGGCAATCGGCGGCGCCATACCAGGCCCGGGCCACGGCGGCCGCGTCTTCCAGGGTCACGGCGGGCGGTGAGGTGGTCAGCAGGGCTTCGGTGAGCGCGGCGGATTCGACGGTACGCAGAGGGTGGGCCGACACGTTGTTGGGCGGAATCTGTAGTTCAGGATGATGCATCATGCATCAAGTGCGGAAAGCGCCGAATCAGTGATTACCCGAGCAGGCTTGCCGCCTGCCATTGCCTCTTGTTTCTATATAATCATTAATAATCAATTGGTTATTGCTATTTTTCGTGGCTGATCCATATCAGAAGAACAGGAGAAGGCCGCAGGAACAAGACATATGGAGAATTTAACTAGGCTCCAAGAAGGGTTTTTCCTTGGTTATGATGCATCATATTGAAAATCTCCTGAAACTGCGGGTGCGCCCTCAAGCGGCCTGCGGGCCTTTGTCGTATCGTCTTCATCCCTGCCACGCGCCCTTCCACCAACAACAATGACGCAGACCCCCGACACGCAGACCGCCGCCGCCTTCTCCCAGCTGGAACACGGAAACCTGGGGGCGCTCGTCTATGAGCGGCTGGCGCAGGCGTTGATGGAAGGGAGGCTGCGGCCGGGCGACCGGCTGCGTATCCGGGAATTGGCGGAAAGCATGGGCGTCAGCGTCACGCCGGTGCGCGACGCGATCCTGCGCCTGGTGCAGGACGGCGCGCTGGTCATGCGCAGCGCGCGCGACATCCGGGTCTACGAGGTCAGCACGGCCGAATACCTGGAGATCCGCGACATCCGGCTGGAGCTGGAAGGCATGGCGGCAGCCAGGGCCGCGCAGCACGCCACGCCCGAGGACATCGCGCGGCTGGAAGCGATGGTGCAGGCCAACGAGGACGCGCTCAAGGCCCAGGACATCCGCACGGCGGTGGGCTTGAACCAGCGCTTCCACTTCGAGTACTGCAAGATCGCCCGCATGCCGACCATGCTGGAGATCCTGCAACGCCTGTGGCTGAAGATGGGGCCGCTGATCGCGCAGATCTACGCGGAAGGCGGACGCGACATGATCGACGGCCACTACCCCCTGATGGCGGCGATCCGCAACAAGGATCCGCAGGCCGCCCGCATCGCCATGCAGACCGACATCCTGTCCGGCGGCCAGCCCATCCTGGACTACAAGCTGCGGCAGGCGGAAACACGCTAAGCGGGCGGTAGGCCCCCGTAAGGTCCCCACCCTGATCCGGCGATGACGCCGCCGTCGCAAGGGATGGTGGCGCCGGTGATGACCGCGGCTGCCGGCGACAGCAGGAAGTAAACAACTTCCGCGATCTCGCGCGGCTGCATCAGGCGGCCCAGCGGCGTGGCGTTCAGGATCGGCGTCATGTCGCGCTCCC
>JALDYL010000430.1:0-2516 GCA_032153965.1 Achromobacter sp.
TCGGCATCCTGACGGGCGGCGGCGGCACGTTCTCGTCGGGCATGGACCTGAAGGCATTCGCCAAGTCCGGGCAGCGTCCCTATGTGGAAGGCCGCGGCTTCGCTGGCCTGAACGAACGGCCGCCCAAGAAGCCGTTGATCGCGGCGGTGGAAGGCTATGCGCTGGCGGGCGGCTGCGAAATGGCGCTGGCTTCCGACCTGATCGTTGCCGCCAGCAATGCCAAGTTTGGCTTGCCGGAAGTCAAGCGCGGCCTGGTGGCCGGCGCCGGCGGCATGCTGCGCCTGCCGCGCCGCCTGCCGTACCACATCGCCATGGAAGTGATCCTGACGGGCGAGATGCTGACGGCCGAGCGCGCCCATGCCTTCGGCCTGGTCAACCGCATCACCGAGCCGGGCGCCGCCCTGGCCGGCGCGCTGGAACTGGCGCGCGCCATCGTCGAGAACGGCCCGCTGGCGGTGCAGACCGCCAAGAGCGTGGTTGCGCAGTCGGGCGACTGGGACCAGGCCAGCATGTTCGACCAGCAGCGTCCGCTGATTGCGCACATCTTTTCGTCGGCCGATGCCAAGGAAGGCGCGACTGCTTTCGCCGAGAAGCGCAAGCCGGTCTGGCAAGGCAAATAGGAAATGCCCTCACGCCGCGCCCCTGCGGGGCTAGCTGCCCCCCAAGGGGGCGCTTTTTGCCTTGGGGCGGCCCGGCGGCAAAATAGTATCCCCCACGCCGCGCTCGCTACGCGAGCTTGCTGCCCCCCAAGGGGGCGCTTTTTGCCTTGGGGCGGCCCGGCGGCAAAAATAGTTCTTTCTCCATCGCGGCGGACCGGTCATGCCGGCCGCGTTTTCACGTTTTCATCTACACCCGCATATCGCCATGTCAGTCATCATTAAAGAAGAAGACTTCATTCAGTCGATAGCCGATGGCATCCAGTTCATCAGCTACTACCACCCGGTCGACTACATCCGTCACCTGGCCCGCGCCTACGAGCGCGAGGAAAGCCCCGCCGCGCGCGACGCGATGGCGCAGATCCTGACCAACTCGCGCATGTGCGCCGAGGGCAAGCGTCCGCTGTGCCAGGACACGGGCATCGTCAACGTGTTCCTGAAGGTTGGCATGGGCGTGCGTTTCGAGACCAAGCGCACGCTGCAGGAACTCTGTGATGAAGGCGTGCGCCGCGGTTATCTGAACCCGGACAATCCTTTGCGCGCCTCGGTGCTGGACGATCCGCTGTTCGCGCGCAAGAACACGCGCGACAACACGCCCTGTATCCTGCACGTCGAGCTTGTCCAGGGTGACAAGGTCGACGTGCAAATCGCTTCCAAGGGCGGCGGTTCGGAAAACAAATCCAAGTTCGCCATGCTGAACCCCAGCGATTCGCTGGTGGACTGGGTGCTGAAGACCGTCCCGACGATGGGCGCCGGCTGGTGCCCGCCGGGCATGCTCGGCATCGGCGTCGGCGGCACCGCTGAAAAAGCCATGCTGATGGCCAAGCAGTCGTTGATGGAAGACATCGACATGTACGAGCTGCTGGCCCGCGGTCCGCAGAGCAAGCTGGAAGAGCTGCGCATCGAGCTGTATGAGAAGGTCAACGCGCTGGGTATCGGCGCGCAGGGCCTGGGCGGCCTGACGACGGTGCTGGACGTCAAGATCAGCACCTTCCCGACGCACGCGGCCTCCAAGCCGGTGGCGATGATTCCGAACTGCGCGGCCACGCGCCACGCGCACTTCGAGCTGGACGGCTCGGGCCCGGCGCGCCTGGATCCGCCGTCGCTGTCGGAGTGGCCGGAAGTGCACTGGGCGCCGGACTACAACAAGTCCAAGCAGGTGGACCTGAACACGCTGACCAAGGAAGAAGTGGCCAGCTGGAAGCCGGGCCAGACTTTGCTGCTGTCGGGCAAGATGTTGACGGGCCGCGATGCGGCGCACAAGCGCATCCAGGACATGTTGGCCAAGGGCGAGCCGCTGCCGGTGGATTTCAAGAACCGTGTCATTTACTACGTGGGTCCGGTGGATCCGGTGCGTGACGAAGTGGTCGGCCCGGCGGGTCCCACGACCGCCACGCGCATGGATAAGTTCACGGACATGATGCTGGAGCAGACGGGCCTGATTTCGATGATCGGCAAGTCGGAGCGCGGCCCTGTCGCGATCGAGTCCATCAAGAAGCACGGCTCGGCCTACCTGATGGCTGTCGGCGGTGCGGCCTATCTGGTGTCCAAGGCTATCCGCGGCGCCAAGGTGCTGGGCTTTGCCGATCTGGGCATGGAAGCCATCTATGAGTTCGACGTGAAGGACATGCCGGTGACCGTGGCGGTTGACGCTCAGGGTACCTCTGTCCATACGACGGGTCCCAAGGAGTGGCAGGCCAAGATCGGGAAGATTCCGGTCGCTGTGGCTTGATTCTGCAGGCTGTGGGAAAAACGGCTGCCGGGTGACCGGTGGCCGTTTTTTTTTGGTTGCAGTGCCCAGTGCGTCGTAGGCCGCCCGTCGTCGCGGGCGCCTGGGTGGCGAGCGCCCACGATTGCGGT
>JALDYL010000152.1:0-11141 GCA_032153965.1 Achromobacter sp.
GGCCACCTACGATGAGGTGCTGCGCCGCTTTGGTGATGCTGCCGAGCCCGCGCTGAGCGAGAAGGTCGCCAGGGCCTTGGTCAACAAGGGCATCACCCAAGGCCAACTGAACCAGAAGGAAGCCGCCATAGCCACCTACGATGAGGTGCAGCGCCGCTTTGGTGATGCTGTCGAGCCCGAGCTGCGCGAGCAGGTCGCCAGGGCCACGGTCAACAAGGGCATCACCCAAGGCCAACTGAACCAGAACGAAGCCGCCATGGCCACCTACGATGAGGTGCTGCGCCGCTTTGGTGATGCTGCCGAGCCCACGCTGCGCGAGCAGGTCGCGAGGGCCGTGGTCAACAAGGGCAGCACCCAGGGCCAACTGAACCAGAACGAAGCAGCCATGGCCACCTACGATGAGGTGCTGCGCCGCTTTGGTGATGCTGCCGAGCCCGCGCTGCGCGAGCCTGTCGCGATGGCCTTGATCAACATGGGCATCACCCAAGGCCGACTGAACCAGAAGGAAGCCGCCGTGGCCACCTACGATGAGGTGCTGCGCCGCTTTGGTGGTGCTGCCGAGCCCGAGCTGCGCGAGCAGGTCGCGATTGCCTTGGTCAACAAGGGCAGCATCCTAGGCGAACTGAACCAGAACGAAGCCGAAATAGCCACCTACGACGAGGTGCTGCGTCGCTTTGGTGATGCTGCCGAGCCCGCGCTGCACGAGCAGGTCGCGATTGCCTTGGTCAACAAGGGCATCACCCAAGGCCAACTGAACCAGAACGAAGGCGCCATGGCCACCTACGATGAGGTGCTGCGCCGCTTTGGTGATGCCGCCGACCCCGCGCTGCGCGAGCAGGTCGCGATGGCCACGGCCAACAAGGGCGACATCCAAAGACAGCTGAACTTGTGAGCGAAAATTCGCGGGCGACTGCTCTGGGCCGATAGCAGACGTTCTGCTGAGCATATTCCGTTCCTGTGGTGGATTTGTCTACCAGCCCAAATCGCGCTTCCCTTTACCGTATACTTTTATCACTACCGCACCACCGGTAGCCCGGTTTGGAAGCCGGCAATGTCTTTGGCGGACTGCCGCCGCTCAGGCGGCATTTTCACGTCCGAATGCCTCTGCACGTCCCTATGGGCGGGCCTTGGCGAGGGTGCGTTCGCGCACGCCGGTTTCCAAAGACGCCGGTCTTCCAACCTTGCCATGTGCCCGCCCACCCCATTTGGAAGTGGGGAGCAGGTCTAACTTGTCTTTGGAGCCTGTCATGCAATCCCACCCCCTCACCCAAAACCCCTGGTCCGTCGAATCCGATCCCGAGCTCGGCCCAGTCCCCCTCTCCCATCTCCGCCACATAGACCGCGCCCGCCACGCCATCGAGGCCATCGCCCGCATGGTCGGCAACAGCGCATCCGAACCCGACGCAACTGGCGGGCAGCCGTTAGACGCGTGGACGGTGGCGGCGTTGATGGGTGGAGTGGAAGGCTTGTGCGATCACCTGGGCACCTTGACCGATGCCATGCTGGCGCAGGCGCGCTTTTGCGAGGTGGATGCGGATCTCGGCGACATCACGCACGGCGCGCCGTCGTCGATCCAGTAGCCAAACTTGGCAGCCAGAGGCGCGGCGCTTACGCGCCCGCCCTACCTTCAGCAATCGACCGAATCACCCTAGCCGGATTTCCACCCACCAGCGTATTCGCAGGCACATCCTTGGTAACCACCGAACCCGCCGCGACCACCGAGTTCTCGCCCACAGTCACGCCACCAATAACGGTCGCACCCGCCGCGATCCAGACATTCCTCTCGATCACAATGGGCTTCGCAGTGACGAAATCACGACGCCGCGAAGGTTCGATGGGATGCCCAGACGTAATGAGGCTGACGTTCGGTCCGATCATCACGTCATCGGCAAGGCTCAGCCCGCCCAGGTCATAGAAGGTGCAGTTCTGGTTGACGAAGACGTTGCGCCCGACGCTGATGTCGGGGCCTCCGGTTGTGTAGAACGGGGGTATCAACAGGAAGCTGTCATCGACCGTCTTGCCGATCAGCTCGCTGAACAAGGCGCGGACTTCGGCGGCGTTGTTGAAGGTCAGGCGGTTGAGGGCGGCGGTGATCGTCATCGCGCGTTTGATGTTGGCCGTCATGGCCGCTGATTCGGGCGTTCTTCTGGGAATGATCAGGCTGCGGTCGTCATTTGCCATCTGCGGCTTTCCTTTGGGGTACGGCGTAGTCAGCGCCGGCGAACACAAAGCCCGCACTCAACGCGGTTTCCAATTCACGCCATCCCTGGACCGATACTCCGGCGTCCCCGTGCAACACCCACCGGCGCCAAACGCCTGCCGTCCCAAGAATGCGGTCACCACCCCCTTGCTCTCGGTGAGCCGCTGCTGGACGCAGAGGGTCGGCAGCAGAGAGAAGTCGCCTTCAAGCACCAGCGTCCACTTCACGTTCTCGCCTTCGGCTGGCCCGACCTTGTACACCTTGCATTCATGCACCAGCAGATGCACGGGTTGCCCGGCCAGCACGCCCTTGAACTGCAGCTCCGGCGGCGTGTCGCGTGTGGCGATGGATTCGGCGTTGAGTTTTGATCCGGGTGGCGCGGGTTTCAAGGACGAGGAATCGCAGCCGGCCAGCGTACCCATGGCGCCCAAGGCGATGAGAAACAGGCGAGCCAGGCGGGTCATGCCCATGCGCTTCCGTCAGGCCACGCTGGCGAAGCGTTGCTCGAGGTAGGCGATGATGTCGCTGGACTCGTACATCCAGCGCGTGCCCGCTGCGTCGTCGATGCGCAGGCACGGCACCTTCACTTTGCCGCCGCCTGCCTGCAGTTGCGCGCGCGCTTCGGGATCGCCCTTGGCGTCGCGCAGCGCGATGGGCGCGTTGAGCTTGTGGATGGCGCGCCGCGTCTTGACGCAGAACGGGCAGGCGTGGAATTGGTAGAGCGACAGCTGGGCCGCTTCGGTGTTGACCGTGGCCTGGCCTTGCGCGGAGCGCTGTTGTGGGCGCGGGCGTGTGAGGGCGTCGCCCAGCACGATGATTTGACCCAGGCCGACACGTAGGGCTTTGACTAGCATGGAGTAGGACTCGATACAGATGGACAGGCGGCCAGTCTACTCTGTGCGGCGTATTCAGGTCTTGCGGATGCTCTTAGCCACGCCGACGGGCGTTCACTCTGTGTTAGGTCGCGATTCGGGATTCGAAGCTGGCGTGCTATTGAAACCGCGGCAGGTCGCCGCGGCCGGGATAAGCAGGCCTTGCAGGCGGCCTGACGTTGCCGATGCTCTGGCGGCTGCGCATGGGGCCCGGGATTCCCGCGCAGAGCCTGATTCGGCGGCCTGCACATGTGCCGAGAGGGATCGCATGCGAATCAATGTGGCGTTCCCGGTCAAAAAAAAGTAAACCGTAACCCTGCAGCACGCCCGTCATACGCGGACTACATCCGCCAATCTCACGCCGCGCTCTCAGGAGACTCCTTTGCGCTACGCCCTGATCTTCGTCTGCATCGTAGTGGCCGCCGCCGGGACGGCTTGCTCGTCCCGCCAGTTGTATGACACTGGTCAATCCTGGCAACAGAATGACTGCAATAAGATCGCCGATAACCAGGAACGACAGCGTTGCCAGAATGACGCGTCCAAATCCTATGACACGTACCAGCGTCAGCGGCAGGATGTCCAGAAATAGGATCGCCCGGCACACCAGGCCTGGCCTCCTCTTCAGCTAGGCCAGCAAGGGCAAGGTCTGGTCCAGCGACAGCACTGTCGTCAGACCTGCGAATAAAGATGCCAGACGACCGTTACGCCAGCCACATGTAGCGAAATCGTCGTCTGACGCCTTTATTCCTGGCGATCTTCCCAGCCACGCCCCAACCCTAAAACGTGTACTTCGCCGTCAACAAAAACGACCGCGGCGCACCGAAGTGGTTGTTGTCCTGGTTGCTGCCAATCGCTTGGTAGTAGTACTTGTCGAACAGGTTGTAGACGTTCAGGCGCAGATCCAGATTCGGGCTGGCTCGATACGCCACCACGGCATCCCATATGCTGTAGCCGGGTTGGCGCACGTTGTAGGCGGGCAGGCTGATCGCGCTTTGCACGCGCATCGCGCCGCCCACGCGCCAGGCATTCAAGGAGCCAGGCAAGGTGTACATGGTCGAGAGCTTGAACAGATGGCGTGGGGTTTGCGTGTCATACGCCGCGCCAGCCCGGAGGTTGCCCGAGTCCTCCAGATACTTGGATTGGTTGTAGGTGTAGCCGGCGGACACCTGCCAGCCCGGCGTGATTGCGCCTGCCACTTCGAATTCGACGCCTCGGCTTTCCACCTTGCCGGAGGGCGCATAGCATTCGATCACCCCTGGGCCGCACGCGGACGTGGTCAGGGCGACTGGACGGTTGCGCTGGCGGATCTGGAAGACCGCCGCGCTGGCGTTGAGGCGGCCGTCGAAGTACTCGCCCTTGATGCCCGCTTCCAGATTGGTGCCGATGACCGGATCCAGCGGTGCGCCGCTGGCTGATTGGTAGTTTTGCGGCTGGAATACGCTGGTCCAGCTGGTGTAGACGGAATGGTGGCGGTCCAGGTCGTAGATCAGGCCCGCGTAGGGCGTCAGTTCGTGGTTGACCTTGTAGGCCGCGGGCGGGCTGACGTAGTCGCCGGACTTCAGCGTCATGTCGTATTCATACCAGTCCAGCCTGGCGCCCAGCATCAGCGTCAGCGGGTCCGCTAGGCTCAGGCGGGTGGTGGCGTAGCCGCTCATCTGGCGCTGGAATCCCTTGCGCGACCAGGGGTAGACGAACGCGGGCTTTTCGACGGCGCTGGAGTCCCAGTGTTCGGGATCGACCGTCATGTCATAGCCCAACGGCCATCCGCCAGGACCGTCGTCATCCTTGTTCTTCATGAAGCTGCCGCCCAGCACCAGTTCATGCGTGCGCCCCAGCAGCGTGAACGGGCCGCTCAGGTAGCCGTCGACGCTGTACTGGGTCTTGTCGTAGTTGTACTGGCCCAAGCCTTGTCCGAAGAACGTCGAGTTCTCCAGGGGATAGAGGTAGCTGCCCAGCATGTTCATCTTGGCGCGCAGCGTGCGGGCGGTCAGCTTGCCGGACCAGCCGTTGTCGAAGCGATGATCGAGTTCGGCGAAGAAGCTGGTGTTTTCCTTGTTCCAATAGGCCCAATCCGGCGACAGGCGGGTCGACCGCTTGAAGTCGTAGAAGCTGCCATCGCGGCGGGTCGGCAGGCCGTTCCAATCCGCGCCGGGGTTGTCTTCGCGGTTGTAGTAGCCGCCGATGCTGAGCGTGGTGTTTGCCGTGAGGTCGGCTTCGATGGTGCCGTAATAGAGCTGGCGCTGATGCTCGTAGGCTTTCTTGAAGGTATCCGAGTCCTGATAGGCCACGACGCCGCGTGCGCGCAAGGTGCCGCTTTCGTTCAGTGCGCCCGACCCGTCGACTTCGCCGCGATAGTTGTCCCAGCTGCCGGCGCTGGCGGTCACCGAAAACTGCGGCACTGCCGTCGCGCGCTTGCGCACCAGATTGATGGTGCCCGAGGGATTGCCTGCGCCAGTCATCATGCCGGCCGCGCCGCGCAGCACTTCGATGTGATCGTACATGGCCAGCGTCGCCACGCCCTGGGTGTCGTAGTCATAGGCCAGCGGCACGCCGTCGGCCAGGAACGAACTGATCTCGAATCCGCGTGAGAAGAACTGCGTGCGCTCGCCGCCGCCAATCTGGCGCGTGGTGAGGCCGGTGGTGTCGCGGGCCACATCGTCCAGGGACTGGAAGCCGCGGTCCTCGATCTGCTGGCGGGTCACCACGCTGACCGATTGCGGCGTTTCACGCGGTGAAAGTTCGAACTTGGTGGCCGTGGCCATCACCGGCGTGGTGTATGAATGCGTACCCTCGGTCACGCCCAGCGTGGCCGCCTCGACCGTCACCGGCGAGAGCGTCGTCGTGCCCGATGGCGCCACGGTCAGGCTGCCGTCCGGTGTGCGCCGTAGTTCCAGCCCGCTTCCGGTCAGCGCGCGCGCGGTGGCTTCATCGACGGTCAACCGGCCGGAGATGGCCGGCGCGGATTTGCCCGCCACCAGTTCGGCGCGAAACGAGATGACCGCGCCCGCGATGCGCGCGATCTGTGTCAGCGCGACATCCAGCTGGCCCGCGGGCAAATCATACTGGCGCAGCGTCTGGGCATGGGCGGTGCTGGCGGCGGCTGCGATGACGCAGGCAGCCGGAAACCTGAGGGAAAGCATGGAACACTCCGTGGATGCGTGAGCACGCGTTCCATGTATGTGCATCGGCGCCGGCAAAAAAACACCTGGCGCAGAAAAAATTTTCAGGCGAGGTCGATCATGACGTACCAACTGCTCAGCCGTTGCAGCCGGATGGGCAGGGTATGCGTGAGCGCCGCCAGGGCGCGGTCGCTATCGTCCAGCGGGAACAGGCCGGTGACGCGCAGGCGGGACGCCTGCGGTGAGGCTCGCAGCCAACCCGGCCGATACCGGCCCAGGGCATCGATCACGGTCTGCAACGGTTCGTCGTGGACTTCAAGCTCGCCGTTGCTCCAGGCGGCGACGTACCCCTGGTTGTCCTGCACCGCATCGATCTGCTGCGCGTCGAACCAGACGCTCTGGCCAGGCGCCAATTGCCGGCGGATACCTGTAAGTGTGGAGACCTCGGCGGCCCCGCTCAGCGCCAGACAGAAGCTGCGTTCGGCCGCACAGCGCACCATGGCGCGCCCTTGGGCGAGGCGGACTTCGCCATGGGGCAGACGCACTTGCAGCCCCTGGCCTGCCGCCACCTCAAAGATGGCGGCACCAGAAGACACCTGCACGATGTGCTGCCCGTCCAGCGTTGCGGCGCTGCGCGCGTCCAGCTCCATCATGTTGCCGTCAGGCAAGGCCACGCGCCGGCGTTCACCGGTGCGGGTCACATAGCCCGCCGTCAGATGCCGCAGCGGCACATAGCGGTCCGCGGCACCGGCGCCGAGCAGCACGGTCCCGCCCGCCAGGACGAGCTTGCCCAGCCTGCGGCGCTGCGCGAGTTGCGGCCCGACCAGCGAACGCCGCAGCGGGTTGCCGTCGGCTAGCAGTCCGGGCCGCAGGCGATGCAGCGTGCCGTCCAGCGCCGCGTTCAGCCGCTGCCAGGCCGCGCCATGGCTGGGGCTTTCGGCCAGCCACCGGTCGAAGGCCTTGCGGTCGGCATCGCTGGCCTGGCCGCTGGACAGACAGACCTGCCATTCGATGGCCGCGTCGCGGCTGCGCATGTCCAAGGGCGTCATACGCCAAACACCTTGCAGCAACGGCGCAGGGCCTGGACGATGTATTTGCGGACCATGGTGGGAGAAACCTTCAGCCGTGCGGCGATCTCCACATGCGTCATGCCGTCGAGCTGGCTGTAGAGAAAAGCCATCCTGGCCTTGGAAGACAGACCGTCCAGCGCCGTGTCGAGCGCCTGCAAGGACTGCAGGGTCTGTACCCGCTCTTCGGCCGAGGGCTCCAGAGGTTCCGGCTGCAGGCGCAGCATCTCGAGCCACGCTTGTTCGAGTTCACGCCGGCGCCACAACCGCCATGTGATGCGCCGCGCGATGGTGATGAGCATCGCGCGGGGTTCGTTCAATTGCTCTAGCGCAGGAAGGCAGAGCAATTGGGTGAAGGTCTCTCCGGCGACATCCTCGGCATCCTCGCGATTGCGCAGGCCGTTCTGGAGGCGGCGCTCGAGCCAGGGATGGTCGCTTTTGTAGATGGTGGAAAAGCAGGTGTCACGCGTTGAGTCCACGGCTTGTGCTGTGAATAAATAGGAATCGTTATCAATTATTGCATGGTGGACCCTGGAAAGCCAAAGGGGATGGGGACTGCATCACGCCACGCGCCGGAACGCCCTTCGGTACCCCATCGGGCTCGTCCCCACGATCCCCGTGAAATGTTCCCGTAGCGATACCGCGGACCCGAATCCCACCTCCATCGCTACCCGCTCCACCGGCAGGTCCGTCGTCTCCAGCATCTCGCGCGCGCGGTTCACGCGGGCCTGGATCACCCATTGCAAGGGACTGACGCCCAGCAGTTCCTGAAACCGCCGGTTCAAGGTGCGCACGCTGACCGCTGCCTGCGCGGCCAGCGCGGCGACGGTCAGGTTGTGCGCCAGCTGGCTCTCGATCCAGTGCAGCAGCGGCGTCAGGTCGGTGTGCGAGGCCGGCGTGGGCCGGACGATGAACTGCGCCTGGCCGCCAGCGCGCTCCAGCGGCACCACGGCCAGCCGGGCGCTGTTGGCGGCGACCGCGGCGCCGTGGTCGCGCTTGATCATGTGCAGGCACAGGTCCATGCCGGCGGCGGCGCCGGCGGAGGTGAGGATCTGGCCGTTGTCGACGAACAGCACGTTGGGGTTGACGTCTATGGCGGGGTAGCGGCGGGCCAGTTGGTCGGCGGCTTTCCAGTGGGTGGTGGCCTTGAGGCCGTCGAGGATGCCGCTGGCGGCCAGGACGAAGGCGCCAGTGCAGATGGAGGCGATGCGGGCGCCTGCGGCGTGGGCGTGGCGGATCAGGTCCAGGATGTCGCGCGGGACATCGCGGCTCGGGTCGGCCAGGCCGGGCACGATGACGGTGTGCGCGTGGCGCGCCACGTCGAGGCGGGCGCGGATGTGCAGGTCATAGGCGTGGGTTGTGACGCGGGGCTTGCTGGCGCAGACCTGCACGTCGTAGGGGCGGCGGCCATCGAGGGTTTCGGCGAGCTGGAAGATCTCGCAAGGCGCGGCGAGGTCGCCCGCGACCAGGCCGTCGAAGGCGAGCACTGCGATGCGATGGGGGGCTTTCTTGGGCATGCCTGGGGTTCCGGCGGTGGCGACGGGGCCAGATCGGCGCCGTCGCACGGTTGGCGGATTTCTTTCGAAGATTGGCATTTTGGCCAATGGCAGGCGATTGCGCCAGCCCGGACAATGCCGGTTCCCTTTGCGTTGCGGTGGCCATGTCCATGAAAGATCCCGGCGGTTCGACACACTCCCTGTTCAAGTGGGCGGCGGTCCTGGAGGGGACGACGCTGTTGGCGCTGGTATGCGTCGCGGTGCCGTTGAAGCATCTGGCCGGGGTGCCGGCGCCGGTGTCGTGGATCGGGCCGGTGCATGGCGTGGCGTTCATGCTCTACATCGCGCTGGCGTGCAATGTGGCGTCGGCGCAGGACTGGCCGCGCAAGCGGCTGCTGCTGACCTTGCTGGCGACGCTGGTGCCGTTCGGCGGCTATGTGATCGCGCGCACGCTGAACCGCGCCGTGGCGCCCGCCAGCAGAGTGTGAGCGATGGGGTATCTGCTGATCAAGTCGCTGCACATCGCGCTGATGCTGTTCTGGGTGTCGGGGATGATGGTGCAGGCGTTCGTGCTGGCCGCAGCCGCGAAGCTGCCCGGGCCGGCGTTGCCGCAGGAACTGGCGCGATTGCGCCTGCTGCGCCGATGGGAGCGCATGCTGACCACGCCGGCGATGGTGGGGGCGTTGGCGACGGGCGTGTATCTGGCGGCCAGCGCGGGGTGGTTTGGCAGCGGGTGGTTGTCGCTGAAGCTGGCGTTGGTGCTGGGGCTGGCCGCGGCGCATGGGATGCAGGCGGGGCGGCTGCGGCGCACGGTTGAGGCCGCGGGTGGCGGCGAGGGAACGGCGCGCGCGAACCTGTTGCCGCTGGTGGCGATTGCGCTCGTGCTCATCATTGTGCTGGTGGTGGTGAAGCCGTTCTGAGGCGCGGGCGGTTCCAGGCGTCGCAGGCGTGAGCGGGGGCTGCCAGCCACTGTAGGCACGGCTGCAACGGCGCCAGACTACGGGTTTTGCCCGGGGCGTCGTAGCCCACATGCGCTGGGGCGCGCACTTCTGGATCACTCCTGATGGATTAATCCCCGTCCAGACCGCGCGGGATCGTTATTAAATGTGCGGCAAGCTCCGCTATCCCGTTCAGGTGGTTGAATAAAGCGAGGTGTACCCATGCCGCACTCTCGATTCATCCTGCATGCTCTGGCCGCCATTGGGGCTTTGTTCATGGCGTTGGGCGCCACCGCCCAAGCGCAGGGCACTGGCCAGAACGCCCCGATTCCAATGCCGCTTGCGCCGGCGAAATACTGCGAATGCCGCTTCTCATCCGGGCAATACGAGGCCTATAGCGTCAACGGGACGTGCACCGTCCAGCGGTATGCCGGCGGACGCAAGTGCGAATACGGTTTCTCGGGTATCGGGGCCAATCAGGCGGTTCTCACTTCCATACTTGGGCCGGACGCGTACCAAGCGCAGCTGCAATCCGCGGCGCAGATCTTCCCCCGCTATCTGGCGTTCGCGCAATCGGGAGACACGTCGGCCTTGAGCGAGAGCAGTTTCATTGAGAGCGCCCTGCCGGTCCTGGCGCGAGGCAGCTTGTTTCGACAGGCCGTCGTTATCGCGGAGTTGCCCGTCAAGCAGATCGATAATGAGATCGTCATTTTTTCCAGGAAGTACAGCAACGTCATAGCGGAAGTATTCCAAGGAAAAAGGCCGCCGCTTTCGGTGAAGTGGACGGAGGGCTTCCAGTTTGAGATCGGGCGAGGCTATGTGCTGATGGACTACAAGCAAGCGTCGCAATTGCTGGTGTTGTTCTTCTCCGACGAGAAACGGTGATCGGCCATGGATTTGACCTGCATGCGGGAACTGCCCGGACTGGATTGGGCCATGCTTTGCCTGACCGCTGTGGTGGCTCTGATCTTGTTCGTGTTTGGGCTGTATCTTTTATTTCGACCCCGGCCCTCCCCCACGACTACCACCAAGCCCGAGGTGGAAGCGTTCATCGACAAGTATGGTTTGAAAGGGCCTGTCGGCGTGTTTCTGATACTCGTCTCCATTGCGTTGGTCGGAGGGATTTATTGGCATTTGAACGACAGGTTCCCCGCCAATGCGGAGGAATTTTCAGGGGCTCCCCGCACACTGGGTTCGATCGCCGAGGGGCTGCGCCGGAACTCGGGCGCCGATATTCTTTTGAAGGGCGGAGCCGAGACCGTCGTAATCTCTCAGCCGGTCAGCGGCGCATGCTGGTCCGCGTTGGTCGATCAGGTGTGCGCGGTATATCGGGATACGTTGACGTGCAGCCGAGATGGCGATCGGATTGTCATCGACCGCAAGCCCTGACTTGTCCCGTCACCGGAGCGGAAAAGCTGTGTCAGACTACGGCCATTCACGGCTATTCGG
>JALDYL010000431.1:0-2506 GCA_032153965.1 Achromobacter sp.
GGGGCATGACATGCACTCCAGATATTGGTCTTATCCTCGTAGCCAGATAAGACGCAGAAAGTGCTAGTCGCTGTTACAAAATAGTCTCGCCGCGCGGCACCAGCGACACCCAGTAGCGGGTGCGATGGCGCAGGCCGAGCTGCAGGGTGTCCGCCACCGTGGCCAGCACCCGGTCGGGCTCGGCCAGCGGGAAGGCGCCGGAAATAGGCAGGTGCGCCACTTCGGGCGCGCAATCGATCCAGCCCTGGCGGTAGCGTTGGAGTTCGCGCAGGAATTCGCTCAAGGGCATGCTGTCGACCTGCAGCATGCCGCGCTGCCAGGCGGACGGATCGCCTGTCAGCGCTTCGGCAGCGTCGATATGCCCGCCGGTGAAGCGCAAGCCCATGCCTGCCGGCACGACGCGCGCCGCATCCGCGGGCGCGCCCGGCAGCGCCACGCGCACGGCGCCTTCCAGCACCTGCACCGCCGATACGCCATCGTCGCGCCTGACCACGAAGCGCGTGCCCAACGCGGTGATGCTGCCTTCGCGGGTACGCACGATGAAGGGCCGCGCAAGCTGTTGCGGGTCCGGCGCGGTTTCGATCAGGATTTCACCGCCGTGCAGGGCGATCAGCCGTTGCTGCGCATCGAACAATACGTCCATGGCCGTGGCCGCATTGAGCACGACGCGGCTGTGGTCCGCCAGCATCACCTCGCGCCGCGCGCCGACCGGCGTGCGGTATTGCGCCACCCAGCCGCGCCAGGCGTCATCGACCTGCGCGTAGCCGATGGCGCCCCCGGCGCCGATCAGCACCAGCAGCTTGCCCAGCGCGGCGCGGCGCGCGGGCGAACGCGGCCGGCCCAGCGCGGGCAACATGCCCTTGGGCACCGCCTCGAAACGGCGCGTCAGGGCTTCGGTGCGCTGCCAGGCGCGTTCGTGTTCGGGATCGGCCTGGCGCCAGGCCTGCCATGCCTCCCGGTCCGCCTGGCTGACGGCGCCCGCGGTCAAGCGCAGAAACCATTCCACTGCCCCGTCCAGCGCGCCCGGGTCGATGCGCCCTGCTTCGCCGGCGCTCACGGCGCAAACTCCAGGCACTGGCGCAAGGCGCGCGCAATGTACAGCCGCACCGAGCCGACCGACACGCCCAGCGCTTTGCCGATGTCCGCGTGGGTCAGGCCTTCAAGCTGGCAAAGCAGGAATGCGCGCCGCACGGGAACGGGCAAGCCGTCCAGCATGGCATCGATCTCGCACAGCGCTTCCAGCGCCAGGGCGCGCTCCTCGGGCGATGGCGACTGTGCCTGAGGCAACTGCGCCAGCGTTTCCAGATAGGCGCGTTCCAGATCCCTGCGCCGCAGGTGGTTGACCATGAGGCCGTGCGCGATGGTCGCCAGATAGGAACGCGGCTCGCGGATGTCGCCCGGTTCGCGACGCGCCAGCACACGCAGGTAGGTGTCGTGCACCAGGTCGGCGGCGTCGAAGGCGCATCCCAGCTTTTTACGCAGCCAGCCCTGCAACCAGCCTTGATGTTCCTGGTACAGCGCATGCAGGGGATGCCGCGGAGAGGGGTCGGAGGCGGCCATGAAGACGCACGGTTATAAATGAGAATAACTATAATTTACAATATTGTGCCTGCGCCGGGTGAAATGACTGCGCCCGGCCCCTGAATCCAGGGGCCGGGCGCAAATGGACAATCCAGATGAAATGCTGGCGTCTTACTTTTTCGACGCGTCCTGCTCCACCACCATGTCCAGCACATACACCTTCGAGGGCGCATCCGCGGGCGGGTTCTTCCAGTCGTAGCGCTTCACGCGCAGCACGGTGCGCACGCCATCCTGGTGCTCGAAACCTTCGATGGACTGATACAGCGGATGCCACTTGTCCTGTGTCGGCTGTTGCACGCCGGCCTCGTTATAGCGACGCTCGCGCACCATCAGGCATTGGTAGTTGCGGATCAGCGGATGGCTGCACTCGGTCTTCTTCGCGGCGACTTCCAGGAACATGATTTCGCCCACGCTGCCGTAGAGGGTTTCAGGCGTGGGTTCGCCGACGAACTTCAGGACGCTGCCGTCCTGCGCGACCAGCTCCAGCCCCGGTTCGGCGGCGTCGCCGCTGAGCGTGGCGCGCAGGTCGCCCTTCATGCGCTGGCCGATTTCGTCGTCCAGGCGCATCAGGCTCTGGTCGCAGGCCTTCATGGTGGACGCGAGGTTCGCCACGTGCAGCACGCCGTTCTTGTAGGTATAGCCGCCGAACTGCGCATTGCAGCCGCCGCGGATGTTCAAGGCGTCCTGCGTGAACGACAGGCGCAACTGGTGTTCCACGCCGGCCTGCAGCGCGGCGATGGGCTTGCCTGCGGCGTCGGTGGCGGAGGCCAGGCGCCAGTAGTAGGCGGGCAGACTCACGGCAGGGCTGGCGGGCGAGGTGGCGGTAGTGGGCATGGAGGACGATCCTTCGCGGGGAGAGGAAGTCGGAGCGCAAGCTTGCAGCAGCGCGGCGCATACGGACGCAAGGAGGATGGTTTTCTTCATG
>JALDYL010000153.1:0-11005 GCA_032153965.1 Achromobacter sp.
GCGCCGTGCCTGGCGCTGGGCAACACCGCGGTGCTGAAGATGTCCGAGCTTTCGCCGCTGACGGCGGACCAGCTGGGCATGCTGGCGCTGGAGGCCGGCATTCCGGCCGGCGTGCTGAACGTGGTTCAAGGCTATGGCGCCACCGCCGGCGACGCGCTGGTGCGCCACCCCGGCGTGCGCGCGATTTCCTTCACGGGCGGCACCGTGACGGGCAAGAAGATCCTGGCCAGCGCCGGCGGCGTCAAGAAATACTCGATGGAGCTGGGCGGCAAATCGCCCGTGCTGATCTTCGACGACGCGGACGTGGAGCGGGCGCTGGACGCGGCGCTGTTCACCATCTTTTCGCTCAACGGCGAGCGCTGCACCGCGGGCTCGCGCATCTTCATCCAGCAATCCATCTATGACGATTTCGTGCGCAGGTTCGCCGAGCGCGCGCAGCGCCTGGCCGTGGGCGACCCCACCGACGACAATACCCATGTAGGCGCGATGATCACGCGCCAGCACTGGGAAAAGGTCACGGGCTACATCCGCCTGGCCGAGCAGGAAGGCGCGCGCATACTCGCGGGCGGCGCGGACCGGCCCGCCGGCCTGCCGGCCCATCTGGCGGGCGGCAATTTCGTCAGCCCCACGGTGCTGGCCGACGTCGACAACCGCATGCGCTGCGCCCAGGAAGAGATCTTCGGACCGGTAGCCTGCCTGCTGCCGTTCAAGGACGAGGCCGAGGGCCTGGCGCTGGCCAACGACGTGAAGTATGGCCTGGCCTCCTACATCTGGACCCGCGACATCGGCCGCGCGCACCGCCTGGCCCGCGGCATCGAGGCCGGCATGGTGTTCATCAACAGCCAGAACGTGCGCGACTTGCGCCAGCCCTTCGGCGGCACCAAGGAATCGGGCACGGGACGCGAGGGCGGCGAATACAGTTACGAGGTCTTTGCCGAGATCAAGAACGTGTGCGTGTCCATGGGCAGCCACCACATCCCCAGGTGGGGCGTCTGAATCCGGCGCGGACCACAAGAACAAGGAGACCAGCATCATGGGCAAGCTCGCGCTGGCGGCCAAGGTAACGCATGTGCCGTCCATGTATCTTTCGGAATTGCCTGGCAAGCACCAGGGGTGCAGGGAGGCCGCGATCCAGGGACACCGCCTCATCGGCCAGCGTTGCCGCGATCTGGACGTCGACAGCATCGTGGTGCTGGACGTGCACTGGCTGGTCAACGGCGGCTATCACGTGAACTGCAACAGCGGCTTCAAGGGCCGCTACACCAGCAACGAGCTGCCGCATTTCATCAAGGACATGGATTACGCCTACCGCGGCAATCCGCAGCTGGGACGCCGCATCGCCGAATGCGCCAACGTGGCGGGCGTGGGTACCCGCTCGCACGAGATCGACAGTCTGGAGCTGGAGTACGGCACCCTGGTGCCCATGCGCTACATGAATGGCGACGGGCGCTTCAGCGTGGTGTCGGTGGCCGCGTGGTGCGCCTGGCACTCGCTGGACGAAAGCCGGCGCTTCGGCGCGGCGCTGCGCCAGGCGATCGAGGCCAGCGACAGCCGCGTGGCGGTGCTGGCCAGCGGTTCGCTGTCGCACCGCTTCAACGACAACGGCAGCCCCGAGGCCGCCATGCACCAGATCAGCCGCGAATTCTTCCGGCAGGTGGATTTGCGCGTGGTGGAGTTGTGGCGCCAGGGCGACTGGAAGACCTTCTGCGCCATGCTGCCCGAATACGCCGACCTGTGCGTAGGCGAGGGCGGCATGCACGATACCGCGATGCTGCTGGGCCTGTTGGGCTGGGACGGCTACGACCAGCGGGTGGAGATCGTGACCGACTACTTCGCCAGTTCCGGCACGGGGCAGATCAACGCGATCTTCCCGGTGCCAGCCTGATCATTCGTCTTCGGCGGCGCGCGGGTCGGCGGGCTCGCGCTTGATCAGTTCGACCATGGTGTCGACGTCGCGGTACAGGCGGTCCAGCAGTTCCTTGCCGATCCGGGCTTCGATTTCCTGGTACTTCGCATCCACTTGCGGCCGCATGCGGTCGATGAGCTTGTTGCTCTTGGGGGTCAGCGAAATTTCCTGGCGCCGCTGGTCGGCGCTGGAGCGCGCGCGCTTGATCAGGCCCTGTTCCTGCATGCCCGCCAGCATGCGGGTGAGGCTGGGGCTGAGGATCTGGCAGGTGCGGGCGATCTGGTTGGGTTCCATGGAGCCCACTTCGCTCAGCGTGCGCAGCACGCGCCATTGTTGTTCGGTGACGCCCGCGGCATGCAGGATGGGGCGGAAGTGCGCCATCAGCGTTTCGCGCGCGTAGAGCAGCAGATGGGGAAGATTGCGGTGGTGGAAGCTCGGACTCATGGCGGCTATGTTAGCAAGAAGCCGGGCCGCGCCGCAGCGAAATCGGACGCGCCCGCGCATCGGCCCGCGCCGGGTGCGGGTCCGATGCGCGGGCGGCGTTCAGGAAGGGATCTGCTGGGCCAGTTCCTGCAGGTCGTCGGGCAGGGTCAGGTCGGGTGCGGCCTGCTGCAATTCGCGCAGCGCCTGCACGGCGTCTTCCTGTTGTTCCTCGCGCACCAGCGCCCGGATATGGGTCACGCGGGCTTCGATGTCCTGGTCGCTGAGGGCGGGCGTTTCCGGCGCGGCGGGTTCGGCGGCCGGCTGCTCCGCGGGGGCGGCTTCCTGGGCCGGGGCGGCTTGCGGCGCCGCTTCCTGCTGCGGAGCGGCCACGCGTTCGGTGACGGGCGCGGTCTGCTCCGCGGGCGCTTCGGCTGGCGTGGACAGCAGCGCGGGCGCGCGTTCCGAGCTTGTCCCTATTTCATGGGGGGCGATGACCGGGGTGTTTTGTTCCGTAAAGTCCTGGGCTTCGCGCATTTCGGTCCAGGCGAACAGGCCGAAGACCATCGCGGCGCAGGCGGCGGCGCCCCAGGCGGGATGCCAGCTATGGCCGGGGTGCCAGTTGCGGCGCACCGCCGCATCCAATTCGGGGCTGGTGCCGGAACCGTGCCTGCGATACAAGGCGCGCAGATCCCGTTCATCGTCTTCGTCGAAAGGGGGGCGGTAAGTAATGCTCATGCGCGTACTCCTCGCGCATGCGCCTGGTGGCAAGGCGCATCCGCGTTTGGCCTTTGCGCACGCCGCGCCGGTGGTCCGGCGGTCTGTTCGTGGCTCGGGTCCTGTTCCGGTTTAGGCGACTTCCTGGAAAGCCGCAGGTGATTGCGCCGCGATTCCCGCAGCCGCGCCCGAGGGCGCGTCGCTGCAGGTATGCCGCCTTGGGCCGGGCGGTTCGTCAATGCGCTGCACTTGATGATTATGCGCGATTTGGAGAAATCCGCCAGAGAATTTCTTGAGTTTGCATCATGTAACTTCAGCTCGTCCCTGTTTTTGAAAGCAGAATGACAGATATCCGCACCATCGCGGGGCGCCAGGGGATGAAAGCGCGCGCTCGCGACCGCCCGCAGCGCGCCGCCGCCCTGGCTTGCCGGTACACTTTCGCGCATGGCCAAATCCCGAACCGTATACGTGTGCGCCGAGTGCGGCGGCACCACCCCGAAGTGGCAGGGCAAATGCCCGCATTGCAACGCCTGGAACACGCTGGAAGAAACCGTGGAGTCGTCGGCGCCGGCCGCCGCCTCGCACCGTTACGCGCCGCTGGCAGCCGCGAGCCCGGTGCGCAGCCTGTCTGAAATCGAAGCCCGTGAAACGCCGCGCCAGCCTACCGGGCTGGAAGAGTTCGATCGCGTGCTGGGCGGCGGCCTGGTGGCCGGCGCCGTGGTGCTGATCGGCGGCGATCCGGGCATAGGCAAGTCCACCTTGCTGCTGCAGGCGCTGGCCTCGCTGTCCGAAGTCACCAACGTGCTCTACGTCACGGGCGAGGAGTCCGCCGAGCAGGTGGCCCTGCGTGCGCGCCGCCTGGGCCTGCAGACGGGCAACGTCAACCTGCTGGCCGAGATCCGGCTGGAGTCGATCCAGGCGGCGGTGTCCGAGCAGAAGCCCACCGTCGCCGTGATCGACTCGATCCAGACGCTGTACAGCGGCGAACTGAGCGCGGCGCCGGGGTCGGTCTCGCAGGTGCGCGAATGCGCGGCGCAGCTCACGCGCCTGGCCAAGCAGACGGGCATCGCCATCGTCATGATCGGCCACGTCACCAAGGACGGCGCGCTGGCCGGGCCGCGGGTGCTGGAGCACATCGTGGACACCGTGCTGTATTTCGAGGGCGACACGCATTCCTCGTTCCGCCTGGTGCGGGCCTTCAAGAACCGCTTCGGCGCGGTCAACGAACTGGGCGTCTTCGCCATGACTGACCGCGGGCTGCGCGGCGTGGCCAATCCGTCCGCGCTGTTCCTGTCGCAGCACGAACAGCAGGTTGCCGGATCTTGCGTGATGGCCACGCAGGAGGGGACGCGTCCGCTGCTGGTGGAGATCCAGGCGCTGGTGGATAGTTCGCACGCGCCCAACCCGCGCCGGCTGACGGTGGGCCTGGAAGGCAACCGCCTGGCGATGCTGCTGGCCGTGCTGCACCGGCACGCCGGCGTGTCGACCTTCGACCAGGACGTGTTCGTCAACGCGGTGGGCGGCGTGCGCATCACGGAACCCGCGGCCGACCTGCCGGTGCTGCTGGCCATCATGTCCTCGCTGCGCGACAAGCCGCTGCCGCGCGGCCTGATCGCCTTCGGCGAAGTCGGCCTGGCGGGCGAGATCCGGCCCGCGCCGCGCGGACAGGAACGCCTGCGCGAAGCCGCCAAGCTGGGGTTTTCCGTTGCCCTGATCCCCAAGGCCAACGCGCCGCGCCAGCCCATCGAAGGGCTGGAGATCTGGGCGGTGGACCGGTTGGACGCCGCGCTGGAAAAGTTGCGCTGAGGCCGGAGCGCGCGGCCTGCGGCGGTTCCATATCCGTTTTCTGATTGCCCGGCCTGCCACAGGACGGGCCTGCTGGAGCAAGAAGTGAGTCTGCTAGTTATCGCCGCGTGCCTGGCCGCGGGCGGCCTGATCGGTTTCATGGGCGGCGTGCTGGGCATCGGGGGCGGCCTGATCGCGATTCCCGCGCTGGTGCTGCTGATGGGCATGTCGCAGCAGTTGGCGCAGGGCACGGCGCTCATCATGGTCCTGCCCACCATCATGATGGCGGTGCGCAAGTACAACCAGCAGACCCGCATCGACAAGCGCGTGGCGCTGGCGGGCGCCGCCGGCGCGGTGGTGTTTACCTGGGTCGGCGCGCAGTTGGCGCTGGGCATAGACTCCGGCGTCCTGCGCCGCAGCTTCGCCGTGTTCCTGTTCTTCATTGCGCTGTTTTACGTATGGCAGACCTGGCGCGCCTCGCGTCCCGCCGCCGCGCGCAAGCCCGCGGCCAAGGGCGATGCTCCCGTCTTCACGCCGCGCCGCGCCAGCGTGCTGGGCATATTGTGCGGCACGCTGGGCGGCTTCTTCGGCGTGGGCGGCGCGGTGCTGGCCGTGCCTATCATCACCTCGGTGTTCAGGCTGCCGCAGACCACTGCGCAGGCGCTGGCGCTGAGCATGGTGATTCCGGGTTCCTTCATCGCCTTGATCACCTACACCTGGGCGGGGCAGGCCGATTGGCTGGTGGGCGCGCCGCTGGCGATAGGCAGCCTGCTGTTCGTGCCAGTGGGCGTGAAGCTGGCGTACCGCCTGCCTGAACGCAAGCTGAGAGCCTGCTTCGCGCTGATGCTGTTCGCCACCGTGGCGCTGCTGGCGTTCGAGAGCTGAGCCGTACGCACAATATTTCGAAGCGTTAGCGACCGCAAATTTCTGGTTCCGCGCTGAACCTTCTGCACGGGCCGGGTTCAAACGGGAACGGGTTAGGGCGCTGTACGGGCCCTAGAGGCGATGTTGCCGCCCCGTGTCGGAAAGGCCTGCGGGCCTTTCACATTCAGGAGTTCATGAAATGACGACTCACTCCCGTATTGCTGCGTTCCTCTCCACCTCGGCCTTGTGCCTCGGTCTTGCCGCCGCGCCTTCGGCGTTTGCGGCGGGCGCCGATGCCACGTCCAAGGCGGGGGAATCCAAGACCCAGGCGCAGCACAAGCATCACAAGTCCGACAAGACCTCCGCCAAGCCGGCGGCGGCCAAATCGGGCGGGGCCGCGAAGACGGATCATTCCGGCACAGCGGCGCCGGCGAAGTAAGCACTGAGGGCCTTGCGGCCCGGTAGTTCCTTTGCGCAAACGACTTCTGATTCCCGCGGGGGCCGGAAAGTCGAAAGCCTCTCGGTATGGGCGCCGAGAGGCTTTTTCTTGGGCGCGCCGCGGCCGGGGCCGCGGCGGATGGCGGGCTTACTCGGCCGGCGTGATCACGCGGCCGGTTTCGAAGAACGCTTGCAGGTTTTCCAGCATCAGGTTCTCCATGGCCATGCGGGTTTCCAGCGTGGCGCTGCCGATATGCGGCAGCAGCACGGCCTTGTCGGTCTTGAGCAGCGCCTCGGGCACCTTGGGCTCGTGCTCGAACACGTCGAGCGCGGCGCAGCCCAGCTTGCCGGCTTCCAGGACGGCGACCAGGGCGGTTTCGTCGATGACGGGGCCGCGCGCGATGTTGACGATGATGCCCGTGGGGCCCAGCGCTTCCAGCACTTCGCGGTTGACCAGATGGCGCGTGCTGGGGCCGCCGACGGTGGCCACGATGAGGAAGTCGGCCCACTTGGCCAGGTCGGTGAGCGAGGCCTCGTAGCCGTATTCCACGTCATCGCGCTTGCGGCGGTTGTGGTAACGCACATCCATGTCGAAACCGATGCCGCGGCGGGCGATGGCTTCGCCGATGCGGCCCAGGCCGACGATGCCCAGCTTCTTGCCGCTGACGCGTTGGCCCAGCGGAATGCCGCCATGCACCTGGCCCCACTGGCCGGCGCGTACGAAGCGTTCGCCCTGGCCCATGTGGCGCGCGCCCGCGATCAAGAGGCCCCAGGCGAGGTCGGCGACGCAATCGGTCAGCACGTCAGGCGTGTTGCTGACCTGCACGCCGCGCTGCTTGGCGGCCTGCACGTCGATGGTCTCGTAGCCCACGCCCCAGCTGCAGATGGCCTTCAGGTCGGGCAGGGCGTTGATGAGTTCGGCGTTGGCGCCGTAAGTCGCGGACGTGACGACGGCGGTCACGCCCTTGCCGTGCTCGGCCAGCGCCGCCTTGCGGTCCGGGTACTTCCACAGCTCGATTACGTCGTAGCGGTCCGCGAGCGTCTTGTTGGCGTAGGGGGAACCGGCCAGCGAGCCGACCTGGATGATGCGATGCTTGGTGGTCATGTTGTCGTACAGGTGGGTGGCAAAACATTGATGCTACTTGATCCGGCCTTGAAGCAGGCTGACAGGATGCCCGCCGGGGGCACCCCGCGCCCTGATCACGCCGTCATTCGAGCTGGATATTGGCTTTCTGGATGACGTCCTTCCAGCGCTTGACCTCGGCCTGCTGGAATGCCGTGAACTGCTGCGGCGTGTTGGCCACGACCTCGAAGCCCAGGCCCTGCAGGGTCTTCTCGGTCTGGGGATCGCGCAGCGCGGTCTGCAAGGCCTTGGACAATTGCTGGACGATGGGCGCGGGCGTGCCCTTGGGCACGGCAAAGCCTTGCCAGGAGTACACCACCATGTCCTTGATGCCGGCTTCGGCCAGCGTGGGCACGTCCGGCAGGTCGGTGGCGCGGGCGTCGCCCGTGATGGCCAGCGCCTTGAGCTTGCCGGCCTTGATGTGGGTCTGGACCGCGCCCAGGTTCTGGAACGACACGTTGACCTGCCCGCCGAGCAGGTCGGCGATGGCCGCGCCGCCGCCGCGGTAGGGCACGTCCACGCCGGTGCTCTGGGTGCGCTGGCGGAACAGCACGGCGGACAGGTGGTCCGACGAACCCGTGCCCGACGAGGCATAGGACACCTTGCCCGGATTCTTCTTCGCGTACTCGACCAGTTCGGCGACGGTGCTGGCCGGAAACGTCGGCGCTGCCACCAGCACGTTGGGATTGCGCACCGCCTGCGTCAGGTACTCGAAGTCCTTGCTGGGGTTGTACGACAGGTTCTTGTACAGCGCCTCGTTGATGGCAAAGGTGCCGATTGAGCCGACCATCATGGTGTAGCCGTCGGGCGTGGAGCGGGCCAGCGCCTGCGCGCCGATGGCGCTGTTGGCGCCAGGCTTGTTCTCGACCACGAAGGTCTGCCCCAGGATTTTCGTCAGCCCCGGCGTGACCGAGCGCGCGGTGATGTCGGAGGATCCGCCCGGCACGAAGGGCACGATCATCGTGACGGGTTTGTCGGGATAGCCGGCAGCGTGCGCGGCGGGCGCCCCGAGCAGCACTGCGCCCGCCGCGGCAGCGGCTGCGATGGCAGCGGCGCTCATCAGTTTGTTCATGGTGTCTCCTGGTTCGCGTGCTGATGAAGAGCCCGCCGCCCACGCGTTGCGGACGGGCCCGGATCGGCCTGGGGTCAGTCGACCTTGGCGCCGGATTTCTTCACGACCTCCGCCCATTTGGCGGATTCCTGCGCCATGAACTGTTTGAATTGGGCCGGCGTGTTGCCGGAAGGCGTGGCGCCCTGCGCCTGCAACTGCGCGCGCACCGATTCCAGCTTGAGGGCGGCGGCCACGTCGCGCTGGATCTTGTCGACCACCGCCTGCGGCGTGCCGGCGGGCGCCAGCAGACCGAACCAGCTGGACGCGTCGTAGCCCTGCACGCCGGCCTCGGCCATGGTGGGCACGTCGGGCAGGGCGGGCGAGCGCTGGGCGCTGGTGACGGCCAGCGGGCGCAGCTTGCCGCTCTTGAGGAATCCCATGGAGGACGGCAGGTTGTCGAAGATCAGGTCGGCGGAACCGGCCATCACGTCGGTCAGGGCCGGGCTGCTGCCCTTGTAGGGCACGTGGGTCATGCGCGTGCCCGTCATGTTCTGGAACAGCTCGCCCGACAGATGCGTGGAGGTGCCGTTGCCGGTGGAGGCCATGTTGACGCTGCCCGGATTGGCTTTCAGGTACTTGATCAGGTCGGCCACCGTGCGGATGCCGTGCTTGTCGGCAAAGGCGGGGTTGAGCTCCAGGATGTTGGGTACGGGAATCACCAGCGTCACCGGCACGAAGTCCTTGACGGGGTCGTAGGGCAGCTTGGCATAGACGGACTGGTTGATCGCGTGCGTGCTGACGGTGCCCATCAGCAGGGTGTAGCCGTCGGGCGCGGCGCGGGCGGCCTCGGCCGTGCCGACGTTGCCGCCGGCGCCCGCCTTGTTGTCCACCACCACGGCCTTGTTCCAGGTCTTGCCGAGTTCGGCGGCGACGATGCGCGCCGCGATGTCGGTGGTGCCGCCGGCCGGGAAGGGCACGATGATCTTGACGTCGCGCTCGGGGTAGTCGGCCAGCGCCGGCGCGGCCGGCAACAGGAAGGCGGCCGCCGCCAGGGCGGCGCTGCAAAGGACGGCCAAGGCGGACCGGCCTCGCGCAGGGGCTGCATGCATGGAATTCGTCTCCTCGGTGTGCGCGTGGCCGCGCATCGTTTCTGGGGGTATTCCGCCCCTGGCATGGCCCGAGGCTTTGAAGCCGCATGGCGCCCCGCGGCGCCCTGCGTTTTGCTGCCTGACTACTTGTAAAACAAATATAGGTATTGAGCTTATGCTTGTCAACCAAGTATACTTTTTCGAACTTGTATACCCGATAGCAGGATCAGCCAGGAGCCCCGCCCATGAAAACCTCCCCGGTCACCGCGCAGGACTTGCAGCGTTCGGTCATCGCGGTGCCGCCGCTGGCGCGCCACGACGATCTTTCCCTGAACGAGGCGGCCAACAAGGCCCTGCTCGGCCATCTGGAAGCCGGCGGCGTGCGCAATGTGATGTATGGCGGCAATGCCAACTTCTATAACGTGGGCGTAAGCGAATACGCCCGCATCGTCGACATGCTGGCCGGGCTGGCGGGCGCCGACACTTGGATCCTGCCTTCGGTGGGGCCCGACTACGGCAAGATGATGGACCAGGCGGCGATCCTGCGTACGCGCGCGTTTCCCACGGCCATGCTGCTGCCCATGTCCTTTCCCTACACGGACGCGGGCCTGGCCGAAGGCGCGCGCCGCTTCACGGACGCGCTGGGCAAGCCCGCCGTGATCTACATCAAGTCTTCCGGCTACCTGGCGCCGGAAAGCGCCGCGCGCCTGATCGAAGAGGGCCGCATCGTGGCCTTCAAGTATGCCGTGGTCCGCGACGACCCGTCGCAGGACACGTATCTGTCGTCGCTGCTGCAGGCGGTGGATGCGCGCTGGATCGTCAGCGGCATCGGCGAGCGCCCGGCCATTGTGCACTACCGCGATTTCGGCCTGAAGAGCTTTACCTCCGGCTCGGTTTGCGTGGCGCCGCGAGGCTCGATGCGCCTGTTGCATCTGCTGCGCGACGGCCGCTACGACGAAGCCGAGGCCGTGCGCCAGCAATACCTGGGCCTGGAGGATTGCCGCGACGGCATCAGCCCCATCCGCGTGCTGCACGATGCGGTGACGTTGTCGGGCGTGGCGGACATGGGGCCGATGCTGCCCTTGCTGACCGGCATCTCCGCAGCCGAACGCGAGCGCGTGGCGCCGGTGGCGCGCGCCCTGGCGGCCTGGGACCGGGAGGCCGCCGCCGCGTGAGCGCACTGGCGCCGCGCAATGACGGTACGATGAGCGCTGTCCCGCCGTCGCGGACAGCGCCATAGCATCGAGGAGGTCTCGTGGCCCGACCCAAAGCAACCCCCGCGCCTGCGCCCCAGGCGTCCGCCGAACACGATGCCGCGGGCGCGCTGGTGCTCGAACGCGGGCACCGGGTGCGGCTGGCGGACCAGCTCTACGGCCAGATCTTCGAGCAGATCGTGTCCGGCGGGCTGAACGTGGGCGACAAGCTGCCCTCCGAGAACGAGATCTCCGAACGCTTCGGCGTGTCGCGCCCGGTGGTGCGCGAGGCGCTGCTGCGCCTGCGCGCCGACGGCCTGATCACCGCGCACCAGGGACTGGGCACCTTCGTCAGCCATGCGCCCGCGCCGCGCCTGAAGACCTTCAACGACGTGCAGAACGTCAGCGCCTATCTGCGGG